>CAYRLJ010000076.1:0-22186 GCA_964425025.1 uncultured Burkholderia sp.
CATCGTCGCCGCGAGCGGCTGCGCGCCGCCCATCCCGCCCAGGCCGCCAGTCAAGATCCAGCGCCCGTTGGCGTCGCCGTTGAAGTGCTGATTGGCCACGGCATAGAACGTTTCGTACGTGCCTTGCACGATCCCTTGGCTGCCGATGTAGATCCAACTGCCGGCCGTCATCTGGCCGTACATCATGAGGCCCTTGCGATCGAGTTCGTGGAAGTGTTCCCACGTCGCCCAATGCGGTACGAGATTCGAATTGGCAAGCAGTACGCGCGGAGCGTCCGCATGCGTGCGAAACACGCCGACGGGCTTGCCCGATTGAATCAAGAGCGTCTCGTCGTCTTCGAGACTTTTCAGCGACGCGAGTATCTGATCGAAGCAATCCCAATTGCGCGCAGCGCGGCCGATGCCGCCGTAGACGACCAACGCGTGCGGATGCTCGGCCACCTCGGCATCGAGATTGTTTTGAATCATCCGGTAGGCGGCTTCGGTCAGCCAGCTCTTGCACGTCTTCTCGGTGCCGCGCGGTGCGCGTATCGTGCGCGTAGGATCGAGGCGCGGATCGAAGGGTTTCGGATCGTTCATGAGAGTCCTCGGTGATACGGTTCGGTTCAGTGCCGCTCAGAAATGTCCCGTGAAGCGGTAGCGGCTACCGGGGTGCCAAAGGTCGACGACGGAAGCCACCTGCTCGCGCGACCACGTGCGCCGATGCAGGACCAGACACGGCTCGATGTCGTCCATACGCAGTTGGGCGCGCGTGTCGAGCTCGGGCTGCGCGGCTTCGATCCGGTACTCCACGCGCTGCAACGGCGCGACGCGTGTCAGGTATTGGTTCGGCGTGACGAGTGCGAAGTCCTGCAACGCATACTCGGGCGCAACGCGCGGATTGACCCAGCGTGCCTCGAGTTGCACGGGCTCGTCGTTCTCGAGATGCAGCATGCGCGAATAAAAGACGGGGCTCCCGGGCTTGAGCTGCATCTCGTCGGCCAACGCCTCTGCTGCGACCGTCGCGCCGAGTTCGAGCACCCTCGCGTGGTGTCGATGGCCGCGCGCGGCGATCTCGTCCGAGATGCTGCGAATCGCCACGAGCGTCGATTCGTATTTGGGCCGCGCGACGAACGTCCCCGCCCCTTGCACTCGCGTGAGCACCTGCTCGGCCGTCAACTCGCGCAGCGCGCGGTTCACCGTCATGCGCGCCACCTTGAACTCGCGCGCAAGCTCGTTTTCGGAGGGCACCTGATCGCCCTCGGCCCATTCGCCCGCGTGGATGCGCGCAAGGATGAAATCCTTGATGCCCTGGTAGGCCGGAGCATTCGTCTCTTTGACGCTACTCATGGGTCACGCGTTCGCGTCCGCTTCCGATTCGAACGACAGCGGGCACGCCTGCCCGATCGTGCCGCTCACGACGAGCCGCGCGATGCTCGCAATGTCGGGCGCGAAGTAACGATCGAGGTCGTAATGCGGAACATGCGCGCGCACCAGTTCCATCACGTGCTGCAAGGCACCGCTCGTGCAATGCGGCGCGCGCAGATCGACACCCTGTGCGGCGGCGAGCAGTTCGATCGCGAGGATGTGCGCCGTGTTCTCCGCGATATCGGCGAGCTTGCGCGCGGCGAACGTCGCCATCGATACGTGGTCTTCCTGATTGGCGGACGTCGGCAACGAATCGACCGACGCCGGATGCGCGAGCGTCTTGTTTTCCGATGCCAGCGAGGCCGCCGTTACATGGGCGATCATGAAGCCGGAATTCACGCCGCCATCCTTGACGAGGAACGGTGGCAGGCCGGACAGCGTCGCGTCGATCAGCAGCGCAATGCGGCGCTCGGCCAGCGCGCCGATTTCGGCTGCGGCCAACGCGAGGTTGTCGGCCGCGAACGCGACAGGCTCTGCGTGGAAGTTTCCGCCCGACAGCACCTCGCCCGTATCGGGAAATACGAGCGGATTGTCGGACACGGCGTTGGCTTCGATCAGCAGCACGTTGGCGGCGTGACGCATTTGATCGAGGCAGGCGCCCATCACTTGCGGCTGGCAGCGCAGGCTGTACGGATCCTGCACCTTGTCGCAGTCGCGATGCGACAGGTTGATGCCCGAGCCGTCCAGCAGCGCGCGATAAGCCGCGGCGGCTTCGATTTGGCCGCGATGGCCGCGCAGCGCGTGAATGCGCGCATCGAACGGCTTGACCGAACCCGCGGCCGCATCGACCGACAGCGCACCCGCGACAAGCGCCGTGCGAAAGAGATCTTCGATCGCGAACATGTTGTACAGCGCGAGCGCCGTCGACGCTTGCGTACCGTTGAGCAACGCGAGGCCTTCCTTCGCTTGCAACGCCAGTGGCGCGAGGCCGGCAAGGCGCAGGCCGTCGGCCGCGCTCATGCGCTCGCCGCGCGCGCTCACTTCGCCGATCCCAAGCAGCACGGCCGACATATGCGCAAGCGGCGCCAGATCGCCCGATGCGCCGACGGAACCCTTGACGGGAATAATCGGCAGCACGTCCGCGTTAAACAGCGTGACGAGCGCATCCATCACTTGGCCGCGAATGCCCGAGTGGCCGCGCCCGAGGCTCGACAGCTTGAGCGCCATCAAAAGCCGCACGACGGGCGCGGACATCGGCTCTCCGACGCCCACGGCGTGCGAGAGCACGAGGTTGCGCTGCAAGAGTTCTAGCTGATCGTGTGGAATGTGCGTGCTGGCCAGGCGCCCAAAACCCGTGTTGATGCCGTAGGCGGGCTCCCCTTTCGCGGCGATATCGGCCACCGCCTTCGCACCAGCGTCGATGACGGGGCGGCTCGCGGGATCGAGTGCGAGCGTGACACGCTCGCGTGCAATGCGGCGCAGTTGGGGAAGCGTCAAATGGCCCGGCGTAAGAATCATCATGGAAGGCATCCTGTTCGTGCTGTTCGTGCTGTTCGTTTTGCTGCGTGGGGCGTGGCTGCGGGAAAAGTTCGGCCACTCCCCGATCTGAGAGCGAGTCTAGTGCGTCC
The DNA here is from genome assembly GCA_964425025.1 of uncultured Burkholderia sp. Lineage (GTDB taxonomy): Bacteria > Pseudomonadota > Gammaproteobacteria > Burkholderiales > Burkholderiaceae > Trinickia. Next base: position 2,976 of record CAYRLJ010000076.1, read on the forward strand.
AGCTTGTATAGACAAGTCGTTTTTACAAGGGTTGCGCTAGGGATTTCCACTAGGCTCGCCGCGCTAGAGAATGGCAGCGTCCCGGCGAGGTACGGCGCCGAACTCGGATCGAGCATGCGCGCGCGCACCCAAGGGCAACGGCTCAGCATTGCCTGTGTTGTCTATACAAATCGGTCTTTTCAAAAGAAAAAAGGGCGGCCATGGCCGCTCGTGCAAGCAGCCTCCCGCCTCTCACGGGTGCATCGGGATGAACGACCGCAGGCACATGTCATGCTTAAACAAAGTCATGCTTGAACCGGAGTGGGATCGGGCGCGACGGTTTCGCGCCCGGCAAGCGCCACGGCAGACTCGCGCGGCACATGCGAGTCCCGGCATCACCGAGCAACTCTTTCGACGACCATGAACAAGACGCAAGCACAACGACAGCGGATAGATCTCATCGAACTCGCACGAGAATCGGGCATGGCAGTGTTGCTCGATGCAACGATCGGCCGCGAGCAGTACGTGAGCGTGAGCGGATCGCTCGCCTCGCTCGCGCGCTTCGCGGATGCCGTCCGCGGCGAATCGGACAATGACGACGCGGACGACGAGACCATTTGTTGACGCACGCACGCCGGCGATCCATCCCTCCTAGTACGCCCGCGCCCGACGCGCGAGGCATCGTATGGAACCCGCTCGAGCCCGGCCGCAGCACCGTCCCCTTTGGACCGATACACTCCATCTGGACACGACGTAAAGCTCCGCCTACCAAATGTGTCAGTTACGGTTTCGCATAGGAATCGCTTAAATCCGCTCATGCGATCCATGTATCGCGAGCCCACCCCCTGTAACTTTCGCATGAGGTAGACGGATGGCAACGCCTCTCGTTCGACTTGCGCCCCTCGACCTGATTCGCGGTTTCGTTGCGGTCGGCCGCCGCATGAGCGTGACGCTCGCCGCTGGGGATTTATGTCTGACGCAATCGGCCGTCAGCCGACAGATTCACTCGCTCGAACATTCGCTCGGCGTGTCGCTGTTTCATCGCGGCTACCGCTCGATCTCGTTCACGCCGGCCGGCGAACGCCTGTTTCGTACGGCCGACGGCGTCGTGCGCCAACTGCAGGACGCGTTTGAGTCGATCACGCACCCAGCCGAGCGGCAACCCGTGACCATCACCGCCGGCATCGACGTGACGGCGCACTGGCTACTGCCGCGGCTTTCCGACCTGCAGCGCCGCTATCCCGAACTCGACGTGCGCGTCGCGGCTAACGACAAGCTCCTCGATTTGCGCGCTGAAGGCATCGATCTGGCCATCCGTTATACGAGCATGACAAACGCCCCGTCCGGCGCGATGCGCTTGTTCGACGAAACGGTCCTGGCGGACGGCCCGCTCGTTGTGCTCGACGCCGGCCGAGGCAAGCCGAGCGGACACGCGTATTGGCTCATGCAAGCGGATCCGGCCGCGCGGCAGGCCGTGCGCGACGTCGCGCAGTGGATCGCGGAGCAAGCGCACAGCGGCGCGGAGCCCTTCGCGAATGCAAGCCCCGCCGCCCCTCTCGCTGGCCGCGCTGTGCTCACGCAAGGCGCATCGCTGGGCGGACAATCGCACCCGAGCGCCGCGCTGGCGGTGCAAGAAGGCGCGGCCGCCGGCGAGCGAATCGCGCTCTCGTAGGCTCCGCTGGTATCCCCCTATTTGTGGTAGTTGCCGCGAATAGGTTCGGCAGGTGAAATCGACGGCGTTCGGGTTGCGCGCAAGCAGCAGCGTACCGTACCCGTTTCCGGAGGTGACACCCGATGCGCATGCCGTTGCTGCAAATCGAATCGCTCGCCGCCGGTTACGGCAAGGGCGAGGTCCTCGATGACATTTCGTTCGCGCTCTTGGCGGGCAGCTTTGCGTACGTGCTCGGGCCTTGCGGCGCGGGCAAGACGACGCTGCTCATGGCGATCGCGGGCCTCGTAAGGCCGAAACGCGGCGTGATCCGTCTCGATGGCGAGGACACCCGCCGCAAGCGGCCCACCGAGCTGCTTGCGCGCGGGATCGCCTACGTGCCCTGCAACCGCCTGCTGTTTAGCTCGCTGTCCGTGCGCGATAACCTGCTTGCCGCCGTATGGCGCGATACCGACCGGCCTCGTGTCGAAAGCCAGGCGCAACGGCTTGCGCAGCGGTTCCCATTTCTCAAAGACTACGAGCACCTAAGCGCCAGCCGGCTCACGAACGGTCAGCGACAGTTGCTCGCCATCGCGCGCGCTTTGATGTCACGGCCCCGCCTATTGCTGCTCGACGATCCGTTCGATGCCCTCCTGCCCGCCGAGGCAGAACAAGTCGCCGTCCTAGGCGCCGAATTGGCCGGCGAAGGCACGGCTGTAGTGATTGCGCAACGAAGCGCCACGCCGACGGCCTGCTCCGGCGAACAAGCTTATCTGCTCGACGGTGGGCGTCTCTCACGCTCGCCGGCATCCAACGAGACTTCGTGGCCGGGACTCGCTGCGCAGTCTTGAACGCACTGCCGCACGGCTCCATGCGCAATACGCCGCCTCTTTCACTATGGAAAAGCTAGGGGATATATCGATATAGGCAGACAAATCACTGCAACAAACCTAGCATCGCGGCCCGCACGACGGCCGCCGTCTTATTCGTCGTCTTAAGCTTGGTCACGGCGTTCTTGACGTGGAAATTGACCGTATCGACGGAGATAACGAGGATCTTCGAGATCTCGCCCGAGGTCTTGCCGTCCGCGGCCCACTTCAGCACCTCGACCTCACGGCCGGTGAGCCCTCGCTCCGGATCGTCCATTAAGGCCGGCATCAGCACGCGCTTGAGCGATAGATGCGCGGTGCTGACGAGCCAACGCATCTTGACTTCATTTTCCGCAAGCTCGTCCGACGTGAGCGGCCGATCCGAGCGCGCCAGCGTCAGCATGCCGCCCACGCCGCAACTATCGAACGCCGATTGCGCCCAACCGTGCCGTAGCCCGTGCGATTGCGCCTCGCGCCAAAGCTCGGGCACGCCGCTGAAGAGCGCTTCGCTCCAAACGATCGGCGACTGCGATCGGCGTGCATGCTGCACGGTCGGATCGATGTCGAAGTAACGCGCTTCTTGATACCGCTTTTTCCACGCCTCCGGGTAGTTGCTCAGCCAGCGCATCTTTGGCTTTGACAGCGGCCAAGGCGCACGCAAGCCATACCCGCAAAATTCGAAGCCCAGCCCTTTGGCGGCGCCCTCGATCGTGCTGAAAATCTCCGTATCGGAGCTCGTGCGATTCACTTCGTGCAGCAGTTCCTCGGCCCAGCTTGTCATTTATGCCTCCTTGTCGTCGCGCACGCCCTGCGAGCAGATTGCGCGATACCGAAACGGCCGCCCCCGGCGGCCGGAACATCGACATCCCGGCATACGTCTCCCCCGGCTCGGCATAACCGAACCGCGGCTCTCGAATGAGACGCACGCCAAAGGCTCTTTATTCAACGCTGACATTTCAATTAAAAACCGCTTGATTCCCACTCCCACTATTTCGCAATACCCGCCGCTCGTTCGTGCGAACGTCCGGCCTCTTTGAAAATAGAGGGAGAGCGTGCCTTGTCGGCCGTGGGCAGGCAGATCCTGGCTTTGATTTCCACGATCCGCAACGCATCCTATTGCTTAAGCCTCGGTCACCGCCTAGTCGTCGCTCGCCAAGCGACCGATTTAAGCGACGTAATCATCTCACATTTCGAGCCTGTTAAATTCGAAGTAAAGCTCGTCGCAACCCCATTGACTTATAACGGGAAATTAATACCTGAACGATTATTGAACCTGTTAGATAAAGCGTCATATTTACATGCAATAAGGGTATGTTTACGCCGACACGCCCTCTTTTATGCAACCTCAATGACTCGGACGATGCAGATGCCAGAGCGATAGCGCACCCCTCGCTGGGCGTCCAGATTGCTAAAAGGGGCAGTGAAGCGGCGCCGCAGCGGCCAGGCGGCAGATGCGCCGCATAAAACGTGCGTGCGAGAGAGCACATTGCCGTGCACAGGCGTTCGGTGCGTGGTTAAACTACTACCAGCGTCGTCGGCGCGGTGGCGACGACGCCCACGGAGCCTCATCATGAATCGCCCGCTCGATCGTCTGCCCTTGCGCTACATCTCCGCGATGTCGCCGGGCGCGCGATGGAAATGGCTCATGTTCGTCGGCATCGCCGCGCTGGTCGGGCTCGCAGCCTATTTCGTGTCGCTCGAAATGCAGACCTCCCGGCTGCAGGCACGCTACTTCGCCAGCCTAGGCCGACAGGTCTCGTTTTCGATTGAGCCGGGCGCGAGCCGCGACATCCGCTTTCCGTCGCCGGGCGGTCCGTACGATTGGCGGCTCGGCTATGCGCGGCTACCCGATTTCACAGCGCGTCTGCGCGGACGCGGCTATGTCGTGACGAGCCAAGCGCGGGATTCGTCGATGATGACCTCGCTCGTCGATCGAGGTTTGTTCGCGCCCTACGCGGAAAAAGATCAGGCCGGGTTGCGCCTGTTCGACGAGCTGGGTGCACCGCTGCTCAAAGCTCAATACCCCGCTCTCGCCTACGCCGATTACGACGCGATTCCGCCGATCGTCGTCAGCGCATTGACGTTCATCGAAGACCGCTATTTGCTCGATGCAAGCGAGCCGGATCGCAACCCGGCCATCGATTGGGGGCGATTCGCCCGAGCCCTATCGGACCAAGCGCTGCGGCTCGTCAATCACCATCAGTTGACGCCAGGTGGCAGCACGCTTGCCACCCAAACGGAAAAATTCCGCCACTCGCCGGACGGCCGCACCGCGACGCCGCCCGAAAAGATTCGTCAAATCGCATCGGCGTCGGTGCGGGCATATCTCGGCGGAGAGAACACGAGCGCTGCTCGCCGTAGCATCGTCGTGCACTACCTGAACACGGTGCCGCTCGCCGCGCGCCCCGGTGTCGGCGAGGTGCAAGGCTTAGGCGACGGCCTCACGGCTTGGTACGGACGCGATTTCGACGAAGTGAATCGGCAGCTATCGCAGATCACGGCCGAAACGGGCAACGGCGCCGTTGCGCCCGACGTGCTCGACGCCGAAGCGCTCGCTTTCAAGCAGGCGCTCTCGCTGTTGATCGCCCAGCGCGCGCCGTCGTACTACCTCCTGCGCAACCGCGGCGCGCTCGAGCGACTGACGAATAGCTACATCCGCGTGCTCGCCGCCAACGGCATCATCTCCGCCCCGCTGCGCGATACGGCGCTCGCTGCCACGCTCGATTCGCACAAAGGCTCGCCGCCTCAGCCGGCCGCATCGTACGTCGCCCGCAAGGCCGTCACGCTCGTGCGTTCGCGGCTACAACAAGCGCTCGGCGTAGACGGATTTTACGACCTCGATCGGCTCGATCTGACCGTGCAATCGACTTTGAACGACTCGGTGGAGCGCGCTGTCGCCGCGCAGCTCGCGCAGGCGGCCACCGTCGACGGCGCGAAGGCCGCGGGGCTTTACGGCTTCGAGATGCTGCGCCCCGGCGACGATCCTTCGAAGATCTCGTTCAGCTTCGCCCTATTCGAACACGAGAAGAACGGCCATAACGTCGTGCGCGTACAAACGGACAGCGTGAATCAGCCGTTCGACATCAACGGCGGCGCGCGGCTCAATCTAGGCTCGACCGCGAAGCTGCGCACGCTGATCACCTATCTGCAAATCGTCTCGACCCTGCACGCGCGCTACGCACCACTCAGCGCAACCGAGCTCAAGCATGCACAGGTCGACCCGCTCGACGGCCTGTCGCGCTGGTCCGTCGACTACCTCTCGCACGCGAGCGATCGATCGCTGCCGACGATGCTAGAGGCGGCCGTCGAGCGCACGTATTCGGCGAGCCCGGGCGAAACGTTCTACACGGGCGGCGGCGCGCAAAGCTTTTCGAACTTCGAGAAGTCCGACAACGGACGCGTGCTCACCGTGCGCGAGGCGTTCCAGCACTCGGTCAACCTCGTGTTCGTGAGACTCATGCGCGACATCGTGCACTACGAGATGGTGCAAGCGGCCGGCCCCTCAGCGCATTGGCTCGACGATCCGGCGCTGCGCCGCCATTACCTCGATCAGTTCGTCGACCAGGAGAGTCTCGTCTACTTGCATCGATTCTTCGTCAAGTACCGGGGCAAGAGCGCCGACGAAGCGATCGATACGCTCGTCGCCGATATGCGCAAGAGCCCGCCCAAGCTCGCCACGGCGTTGCGCAGCGTCGCGCCCGACGAACCGTTCCCGTGGTTCGCGCAGCGCATGCGCGCGGCGCTGAAGAGCACATCGAGCGCGTCGATTTCCGACGACGATCTCACCAAGCTCTATGCGAAATACGCCATCGACAAATTCAACCTGAACGATCGCGGCTACATCTCGGGCGTGCACCCCATCGCATTGTGGATGCTCGAGTATTGGCGCCACCATCCGAACGCGACCGAGGACGAATTGCGCAAAGCGAGCCGCGGCGCACGTTTCACCTCATATGCGTGGCTCTACAAGACGCGGCACCATCTGACGCAGGACCACCGCATTCGCCGCATGGTCGAGCTGCAAGCCTATGACGCTATCGGCAAATCGTGGCGCACGCTAGGGTATCCGTTCCAGACGATCACGCCGTCGTTCGCCTCCGCCATCGGGGCGGCCGGCGATCGACCCGACGCGCTCGCTCACCTGATCGGCATCATCGCCAACGACGGCCAGACGCATCGCGCCGAGAGCATCGATACGCTCACGTTCGCCGCCGGTACACCGTACGAAACGCGCTTCGGCCGCGCGCCGAGCCCGGGGCATCAAGCGATTTCGCCCGAGATCGTCGCTTGTGCCCGTTCCCTGCTGCGTGACGTAGTGATCGGCGGTACCGGCGCGCGGCTGGCGGCAGGGCTGCCGCTTGGGGACGGACGCACGCTCGAGGTCTATGGCAAGACGGGCACCGGCGATCAGCGCTTCGATGTCTATGCACGCGGCGCACGGCTCATCGAATCGCGCAAGGTCAATCGGACGGCCGTGTTCGTGTTCGTCATCGGCAACCGCTTCTACGGCACACTCACGGCCTACGCCCACGAGCCGTATGCCGCGCGCTACAACTACACGAGCGCGATGGCCGTGCAACTCCTCAAATCGCTCGGCCCTTCGCTCGCCCCCGTGCTCCAGGCGGACAACGCGCAAACGGCAGCCGCCTCGCGCGACGACGCGCACAGCGCCGCACCCGTCGACACCACGCATGCTTTTTGACGAGGCGCGCTGCCCGCGCGCCTTTTCCCACTATTCGCTCCGTCCCCTTCATTTGCGCGGGGACAGGCACGCCTGTTGCGGACAGGTCTATGTCGCATGTGCGGCACACCTTAAAGGAGCTCACCATGAACAAGGATCAAGTGAAGGGCGTGGCGGAAAAGGCGAAGGGCAAGGTTAATCAAGCCGTCGGGAAAGTGACGAACGATCCGGCCCAGCAAGCCAAGGGCGACCTCCAAGAAGCCGCTGGCGATGTTCGCAAGAGTTACGGCGATGCTAAAGAAGACGTAAAGGACGAACTCAAGCGTGACGGCGACGTGAAAAAGCATCACTAAGGTAAGCGCGCACTCACCTGTGCGCCATCTTGGGGCGGACCGGGCTCGTTTAGCCTGTCCGCCCCGCTTTTCTTGCGTGCTCGAGCACGAAGTCGATGAACGTGGCAGCCGCCCGCGTTTGATGGCGATCGGTCATGTACAGCAAGTACATGTGCGTGCCAAAGATACTGAGTCGCCACGCGTCGAGTGTCGTGACGACCTCGCCACGGCGGATGTCGTCTTGCACGACGTAATCGGGCACGATACCCACGCCCAGCCCCGCCAACACCGCTTGGCGTAAAAACAGAAAGTTTTCGGAAATCAGCGTCGGCTCGAGCAGCACCTCATGCCGCTCCTCGCGCAGATAAGCCGCGACACGCAACTGCCGGCCGACGACCGTGGCCGTAATCAGCGGCGTCGTGCGCAGCGCGTCGAGCTCAGTGGGCAGCCCATGCTCGTGCGCATACGCCTTCGATGCGCACGCGACGTAACGCACGGCCCCCATGTCGCGCGCGACGACATTCTGCGGCGGCTCGGACATCACACGTACAGCGATATCCACCTCGTCGCGCAGCAAATCTTCCACACGATTTTCGAACATGACGTCGAGCACGATGCCCGGATGCAGGCGCTTGAATTGAAGCAGCCAATCGGCCATGACCAGTTGCCCGTAACCGCTCGGAACCGATAGGCGCACACGGCCCTGCGGGGTTTGGCCAAGCGTCTCGACCGTTTCCTGCGCGGCTTGCAGCGCGCGCCGGATCGCACGGCCGTGCTCCACTAAACGCAGCCCTGCCTCGGTCGGTTCGACGCGCCGCGTCGTGCGTCGCACGAGCTGCAAACCGAGCGTGCGCTCGAATTGATTGAGGTGATAACTGACATTGGCGCGCGTCATCTTGAGCCGGCGCGCGGCCTCGCTCAGATTCCCCGCCTCCAGAATTTCGACGAGCAGCGAGAGAGAGTTCAGGTCCATGGGTAGTCGGAGGCGGCGACCAGCGGTGAATGGTCCGTCGGGCGCGTTGAGTTCGCTCGCGCGCGTCAACTGGTCAATGTCAAGGAAATTTTTACAGTCTGTCAATCCATGCTCCAATTGTCAATTGCAGCTATCCGCTCGACAATCGCACGATCGTCCACCCTTTCCGCGCCCCCTCCATGACCGCCTCCGCCTCCGCCTCCACTCACGCCCCCATCGTCTCTCGCGCGTTGCACGGCAACGTGCTCGTCGTGACCATCGATCATCCCCCCGTCAACGCTCTCAGTGCGGACGTTCGACGCGGGCTCGTCGACGCGATCGATGCCGCCGAAGCTGACGCCGCCGTCGCCGCCGTGCTGATCGTCGGCGCGGGACGCAATTTCATCGCGGGTGCCGACATCCGCGAGTTCGGCAAGCCCCCGCTACCGCCGCTGCTGCCTACGGTCTGCAACCGCATCGAGGCATGCGCCAAGCCAGTCGTCGCCGCGATCCACGGTGCAGCGCTCGGCGGCGGCCTGGAGGTCGCCCTGGCGGCGCACTACCGCCTGGCGGTGCGCGGCGCGAAAGTCGGCTTGCCCGAAGTCCAGCTCGGCTTGCTGCCCGGCGCCGGCGGCACACAGCGCACGCCTCGCCTGATCGGCGCAGCGTCCGCGCTCGATTTGATGCTCTCGGGGCGTCACGCGCGAGCCGAAGAGGCGCTGTCGCTCGGCCTCGTCGATCGCATCGGCGCGACCGACGACGTGCTCGGCGAAGGGCTCGCCTATGCGCGTGAGCTAGTCGCGTCCAAAGCCGCTGTACGACCGACGCGCGCAATCAAGGCACCGGGCGATGCCCAAGCGAACCACGCCGCGCTCGAGGCCGCGCGCACGGATACGGCCAAGCGCGCACGCGGGCTCTTCTCGCCGATGAAGATCGTCGAGGCGGTCGAGGCCGCCCTGACGCTGCCGTTCGACGAAGGCCTTGCGCTAGAACGCAAACTGTTCATGGAATGCCTCGACAGCCCGCAGCGCGCGGGCCTCGTTCACGCCTTCTTCGCCGAGCGGGAAGTGGCGAAGGCACCCGAGACGAAAGCCGCCACGGCGCGCCCGATCGCGACGATTGGCATCGTCGGCGGCGGCACGATGGGCGCCGGCATTGCGGTAGCCGTACTGGATTCCGGGCTCCCCGTGACGATGATCGAACGCGACGACGAAGCGCTCGCACGCGGGCGCGCGCACATCGAGCGCGTCTACGACGGGCTCGTCGGCAAGGGCCGCATCAAGGCCGAGGCAAAAGACGCCGCCCTCGCTCGTTTCACGGGCAGCGCCTCGTACGATGCGCTCGCGAATGTGGATCTCGTCATCGAAGCGGTGTTCGAAGACATGGCCGTCAAGAAAGCCGTCTTCACCGAACTCGATCGCGTTTGTAAAGCAGGCGCCATTCTCGCGACAAACACCTCGTATCTCGACATCGACGAAATCGCCGGCTCGACGTCGCGTCCGTCCGACGTCATCGGCCTGCACTTCTTTTCGCCGGCCAATGTCATGAAGCTGCTTGAAATCGTGGTGCCCGCGCGCGTCAGTGCCGACGTCGTCGCCACGGCATTCGAGCTCGCCAAGCAACTGCGCAAGGTGCCGGTGCGCGCCGGCGTCTGCGACGGCTTCATCGGCAACCGTCTGCTCGCCGTTTATCGCATGGCTGCCGACTACCTGATGGAGGACGGCGCGTCCCCCTACCAGATCGATCGCGCGATGCGCGAGTTCGGCTATCCGATGGGCCCGTACCAAGTCGTCGATCTGGCTGGCGGCGATATCGGCTGGGCAGCGCGCAAGCGGCGCGCGCCGACGCGCGATCCCCGCATGCGTTATGTCGAAATCGCCGATCGGCTGTGCGAGCGCGGCTGGTTCGGCCAAAAGACGGGCCGAGGCTTCTACCTTTACGACAAGGGCGCACGCACGGGCACGCCCGATCCCGAAGTGGAGGCAATCGTCGAGAGCGAACGCTTGCGCGCAGGCGTCGCGCCCCGTGGCTTCACCGATGACGAGATCGTGCGCCGCCTCATGTGTGCCGTCATCAACGAAGCGGCCAACGTGGTGCGCGAAGGCATCGCGCTGCGCCCGCTCGATGTCGATGTCGCCCTGATCTACGGCTACGGCTTCCCCCGCTACCGAGGTGGTCCGATGAAGTACGCCGACATGCTTGGGTTGCCGACCGTGCTTGCCGAACTCAATCGCTTGTCCGAGGAGGACGCGTTCTTTTGGCAGCCGTCGCCGCTCATTATCGAACTTGTCGAACGCGACGCAGATTTCTCGAGCTTGAACGCCGCGGCGGCATAACGCGCCGCGCAGCGGACACGCGGCGTCGCGACGCCCGTACACCCCTACACCCCTACACCCGATCGCCCGATCGCCCGATCATCGGAGAGGACGCGATGGATCTGAGTTTCACGGCCAAGGAGGAAGCTTTTCGCGGCGAAGTGCGGCGCTTTCTTGACGAACACTTGCCGGCACGCACGGCGCACAAGGTCAAGCAGGGGCTGCGCCTCACGCGAGACGACATGGCCGAATGGCATGCGATTTTAAACGCACGCGGGTGGCTGGCAAGCCATTGGCCACGCGAGTACGGCGGCACAGGGTGGAGTGCGGTGGAACGCTTCATCTTCGACAACGAATGCGCGCTGGCCGGCGCACCGCGCATCGTACCGTTCGGCGTGAACATGCTGGGCCCCGTGTTGATCAAGTACGGCAACGAAGCGCAAAAGCGTCGCTTCCTGCCGCGTATCCTCGACGGTGCAGATTGGTGGTGCCAGGGCTATTCCGAACCGGGCGCGGGCTCGGATCTCGCGTCGCTGTCGATGCGCGCCGTGCACGGAGTCGATGCCGACGGCGAGCACTATATCGTCAACGGCCAGAAGACATGGACGACGCTCGGCCACTACGCGAACATGATGTTCTGCCTCGTGCGCACCGCAACCGACGTGCGCAAGCAAGAAGGCATCAGCTTCGTGCTGATCGACATGGCCACGCCCGGCATCGAGGTGCGGCCGATCGTGACGCTCGACGGCGAGCACGAAGTCAACGAAGTGTTTTTCACCGACGTGCGCGTGCCGGCGGGCAATCTCATCGGCGAAGAGAACCGCGGCTGGACCTATGCCAAATATTTGCTGACCTACGAACGCACGAACATCGCGGGCGTGGGATTTTCGGTGGCGGCGCTCGAACGACTCGAACAAGCGGCCGGGAAGATCACGCATCGCGGGCGGCCGCTTCTTGATGACCCCTTATTTGCGGCCCGCATGGCGCGCGTAGCGATCGACCTCGAGAACATGAAGACGACGAACCTGCGCACGATCGCGGCCGCGGCGGGCGGGGGCGCGCCGGGCGCGCAAAGCTCGATGCTGAAAGTGCGCGGCACGCAGATTCGCCAGGAAATCGCCGCGCTCATGCGTCGAGCGCTGGGCCCTTACGCGGCACCCTTCATCGATGAAGCGTTCGACGAAGGTTACGAAGGCGAACCGCTCGGCGCATTCGATGCACCGGACGCCGCCAAGAGCGACTTCAACAACTACAAGCTCTCGATCTTCGGCGGCTCGAACGAGATTCAAAAGAACATCATTGCTAAAACGATTCTTGAACTCTAGGCAATCCTAGGAGGCCCCGACGATGAACTTCGAGTTGACCGACGAGCGACGGATGCTCGCTGACACGCTCGCGCGCTTCGTCGCCGAGCAATATGGCTTCGCGGTACGTGAGCGCATCGCGCGCTCGCCTGAAGGCTTCGATCGCGCGATGTGGCGGCGCTTCGGCGAACTCGGTGCGATCGGAGCGTTGTTCTCGCCGGAGGACGGCGGTTTCGGCGGCACCGGCGACGACATCGCCGTCGTCTTCGAACATCTCGGGCGAGGTCTGGTCGTCGAGCCATTCTTGAGCGCGCTCGTCGCCGGGCGTGCGATTGCGCTGGCCGGCAGCGCCGAGCAATGTGCATGGCTTGCGCGGCTCATCGACGGCGAAGCCGTGGCAACGTGGGCACACGGCGAGCCCGACTCGCGCTACGAGTTGGCTCGCGTCGCGACGACGGCAACGCGCACCGCCGATGATGGCTGGCGCTTGAACGGCGCAAAAGCGGTGGTGCTGTGCGGTGAGGCGGCCGATGGCTTCGTCGTATCGGCTCGCACGAGTGGAGCCGTCGATGCGGAGCACGGCATTTCGCTGTTCTGGGTGCCGCGCGATACCGACGGGCTGTCGTTGCGCGGCTATGCGCTGATCGATGGCGGCCGTGGCGCCGAGCTCATCTTACGCGATGCATCGCTGCCCGCTCATGCGTTGCTCGGGGTGCCAGACGACGGCTTCGCCACGCTGGAGACGGCGCTCGGCTGCGGCGTGCTCGCGCTGTCAGCAGAAGCACTGGGCGCGATGGAAATGGCATTCGCCGCGACGCTCGAGTACTTGCGCACGCGCCGCCAATTCGGCGTGCCGATCGGCAGCTTTCAGGCCTTGCAGCACCGAATGGCCGACCTTGCGATCGACCTCGAACAAGCGCGCTCGGCCGTCATCAACGCGCAAGCCGCGCTCGACGGACCGCGCCCCGCACGCGAGCGCGCCCTATCGGCCGCCAAGTACACGGTCGGACAAGTCGGCACGCGCCTGTCGCGCGAAGCGGTGCAACTGCACGGCGGCATCGGCATGACTTGGGAACTGCCGCTTGCGCACTACGCGAAGCGGCTCGTCATGCTCGATCATCAGCTCGGCGACGAAGACCATCATTTGGCGCGCTATATGGAACTCGGTCGCGCGTGCGCCGTGCCCTGGGGTGCAAGCGAAGCGATGGCTCCGGGCAATCCGTGACGAACGAGTCACCCATGAGCGAATCGATCCAAGGCCACACTCTCGCCCTCCCGCTTGCCGGCATCCGCGTGCTCGATCTGTCGCGCGTGCTCGCCGGCCCGTCGAGCGCGATGCTCAGACGATTGGTCGGCTTAGAGAGGACGGCGTCGTCTGAGGCGGTGGTCTGGTCAACCCGAGCAGTTCAAGACAGCGAGACCGTTGATAAGGCCCGCGCTCGGCGAATGAACGCCATACGAGACGACGAGATAGGGCTTCGACGCGTCCGGGCCTAGGAACTCCGTAGCGACAGACCATCTAGGCGTGCGCGATATGAGCCCAACCTGGGTTTTAGCCTTGAAGGTCTGATCGAGATCGGTGCCGATCGAGTATTGCAACGTCAACTCGGCAAAGCTCCCGCCAAAGCCGGCCGGATCGCCCGCCATTACAGCCGTGGCGTCGCGCAGCATACCGGGAGCCGTATTACCGTCCCTCGTAGTCGGACGCGTAGCCGCATTCAATGTGCAGCGCTTCGTGATTCCCGGCATCATCCGTACATCGACCGGCGCACCCACGGCCCATACCCGACCTTGGTTCGCGTTGTACGAGCTCCCCGCCGAATCGCTACCGTCGGTCCAACGGCCAATCGCGAAATCGCCATTACCGAACAGGTCGGTCACCGTACCGGTCGACAAGCTGACCGTTTCTGCGTTTCCCCACGGCAGCGTCGTGTAGGCGCCCGGCGCCAGCGACTTCAGCGTGGAGGCGGGTTGGACACCGCCGGCGAGATAGTACCCGACTTGCGGAGGCGATCCGTCGACACTCCACGTAACGGGCGGCGCTACCACCCTGATGCCCTTGAGATCGCCCGATAGATCCTTCGACTGTCCGTCGACTTTGATCGAGGCGCTACCTTTTCCGCTATCCGACTTCGCTTCGCGCGCTTTAGAACCGCCGTGCAGATCGTCTACGCAGCCGGCGAACCCATGCGCCGCGACCACTACGGCCATCACGCCCGCCAGCCTCAGCAACGTCGGTCTTTCGATCCCGTCTTTCATACTGCTATCGCCCCTTTCGTACCGCACATCGCTGCGATACGGCACACGTCCAATCGAAAGACTCGAACGTTATGCGTTGGCGGGACTGTACAAATCGCGGCAGCGAAAAAATCAGACGAACGGAAAGAGATACCAGCACCTACGATGCTGTCACTCTTCCCATGCAAGATGTTGTTCAACGCAGTCGTCGTAGCTCCACCAAGCGTATTGACACCCATGTTCCACAGCAACCCGCCGTACGACCCCGCCGCGCCCGTCACAAACGCACCGCCTACATCGACTGGGTTGATCTTGCCGTTTTGCAGGTACTGCGCTCCCGCATTGACCGTCGCGCTAATCGCGCCGGTCCCGATCGGCGACGCCAATGCGCTTGAACCAAGCGCGCCGTTCGCCCCGAAGATCGGCGCACCAGGAATCACGGCAATAGGGCCTGCAAGTACGATCGTCGCCGCACCACCGGCTGCGCCCCATGTCCCCTTGGTAAAGGCATCGCGATATGCGTTTTCACGCGCAACCGACTTGGCGATGTCACCCGGCTTTGGTTGATTCAGTCCTTCACCGTGCGCGTAGTACCCCTCGTACATCTTCGGGTTCGCCTTCTGATCCGGCGTCGCATAGAACATGTAGCCCGGCCCGCTGCTTCCATCCGCAGGCAACATGCCATGCGCCTGATGCAAAAACTCAGCCGCACGCTGATTCCACTGTCCCGGCGATCCGTTTTGAACTTGCAGGTTGGCCTGCGTTGTCAATTCATCGCGTGCCTGCTCAGGCGTCAAACCGTATTTCTTCGCGTACGACGCTTCCTTCTCCTTGATCCATTTCCTCTCGTCGGGGTGAAGCTGCCGATTGAACCAATCAGCCGTTTCCATAAGGAGGGTATTACCTAAACCACGGGCCGAACTTCTCCGGCTCGTCGCTCAGCATGCCTCGCCGTCGTCACCCTCAGGTCCTTGCCTGCTTCCAGGTTGACATCCCCCGTTCCCGCGATCGTCGCTGCCCTCGCAGTCAGATTCTCGCCTGCCAAGACCTTGACCGTATTGCCCGAGAACGTCGTGCCAATCGCATCGGGGTAGCTGCTCGCGTCGATAGTATGCGTGGACCTGGACGACAACAAACCGCTCTCCTTCACCTCGTGCTCCTCGTATGCGCTCACGCTTTGCTCTCCCGCATTGAGATTCACGTCGCGCCCAGCCAACGCGGTCACTCCACTTTGCGCGCTGACGCTAGCCGCCGTCGCGTTGAAATCGCGCCCCGCAACGATCCCGATGCTGCCGCCCGATCCAACTGCGCTTCCGCTGTCAAGCGTCGCACTGTGAGCCGCACGCTTCTTCTCGTCCCACTGCACGTGATCATCACTGCTTTGGCGAATCGCATTCAAGTTCACATCACGCGCAGCCGCCAGTAAGGCATCGCCCGTCGATGCGATCTGCGCAGCATCCGTGTTCAGATCGCGCCCTGCCTGCACCGCGAGCGTTCCCGCACCCACTAGCGTTTGCCCTGTCAGAAATTCGGCCGCGCGACCTCTCACCCTGCCCGCATCCCATCCGCCGAATACGGACTGTGTGCCGATCGTGGCGGGCAGGTACCAATCCTGGAACCGACTGCTTGTACCTTGACCGGCTCGCGCCCGCCGCGAACAGAACATAGCCGATCGGGACGCTGTAATTGGCCAACGCCGACTGGTTCCCTTGGCCGTGAGCGCCGAAGTTCGCGTTCGTCGAGCCGGCGATTTGGAGTTGGTCGTACAGATGAAAGGGCGAATCGTAAGTGAACGATCCCGACAGCGATGTCTTACCCGTCGAATTCAAACCTCCGTTATCGATCCCGAACAACGCATGCCAGCGCTTGCCCGTTCCGGGAGGCAGGACGAGCTCAGAATCTCCGGGATGGCTCCCCGGTGCGATGTCGAACGTTGCGTCAGCCTGCGATTGCAGACGGCGTAAATTCTCGAGCCCTTGGTCGAGGTCTCGCTGGTTCAACAACGCCCCGGCCGAGGTGGGCAAGGCGGTCCGCAGCCAGCCGATAGTCGGTTTGTCAGCGTCAGCGCGGACACCGCTGATGCGGCCCGGTACGATGCGCAGCATCAACCTTCCGGCCTGCAACGACTGAGCAGGGACAAGGACGCGCGATAGCGGCGACATCTGACGAACAGAGACAAAGACAGATACAAAAACGGCCCGCGTTGAGTCGAAAACGCGAACTCTACGTATCAGGGTGCCGTTCGAGGTGCCTTGACCGCAAAATCAGACGATCGCCCACTAGGAAGAACCCTGCGGCTCAATCCCCCACCGCAATCCTCAGCGTCTCTTTGATCTCTTCCATGACGACATAGCTCTTGGACTGCACCGCACCGGGCAATTGCAGCAGGATGTCGCCGAGCAGCTTGCGGTAGTCGGCCATCTCGCCGATACGCGCCTTGATGAGATAGTCGAACTCGCCCGAAACGAGATGGCATTCGAGCACCTCGGGGATCTTCTGCACCTCGCGCCGAAACTGGTCGAACATGTTTCCGCTCTTGTTGCCGAGCGTGATCTCGACGAATACGAGCAGTGCCGCGCCGAGCTGCGCCGGATCGACACGCGCGTAGTAGCCCGTAATGACGTGATCGCGCTCCATGCGCTTCACGCGCTCGATGCACGGGGTAACCGTCAGTCCCACGCGCTCGGCGAGGTCCTTCATGGCGATGCGGCCGTCTTGCTGCAGCAGCTCGAGAATCTTTCGATCGAGCTTATCGAGCTTGCGAATCGGCTGGCGCTCCGTTCTCATGGCTTTCAACCAAAAATCGAAAAATTACAGGAACAAAAACTGCTTTTATCGCAATAGTATAGCGGCATAAACTGGACTTATCGGTATTTAGGAGCAGCTATGCGAGTCGTCGTTTTGGGCAGTGGCGTCGTCGGTGTAACGAGTGCGTATTATCTGGCGCGCGCGGGCCACGAAGTGACCGTAGTCGATCGCGAAGCCGGGCCGGCGCTCGAAACGAGCTTCGCGAACGCCGGCCAAATCTCGCCCGGCTATGCCTCGCCGTGGGCCGCTCCCGGTGTGCCGCTAAAAGCAGTCAAATGGATGTTCCAGAAGCACGCGCCTCTCGCAATCCGTCTGGACGGCACGCAGTTCCAATTGCGCTGGATGTGGCAGATGCTGCAAAACTGCACGTTCGAGCGCTATGCCGTCAATAAAGGCCGGATGGTGCGCCTCGCCGAATACAGTCGCGACTGTTTACAGGCGTTGCGCGCCGATACCGGCATCGAATACGAAGGCCGCACGGGCGGCACGCTGCAAGTATTTCGCACGCAGCAGCAGCTCGACGGCGCACAAAAAGACATCGCCGTGCTGAAGGACGCCAACGTCGCTCACGAACTGTTGAGCTCCGCCGAGCTCGCACGCGCCGAGCCGGCGCTGGCCGCCGTCGCGCATAAGTTGACGGGCGGCCTGCGGCTGCCCGGCGACGAAACGGGCGATTGCCAGTTGTTCACTACGCGTCTGGCAGCGCTCGCCGAATCGCTCGGCGTGACGTTCCGCTTCAATACGTCGATCGACGCGCTCGAAATGGCTGGCGGCCGCATCGCCGGTGTCCGTTGCGGCGGCGAAACACTGCGCGCGGACGCTTTCGTTGTCGCGCTCGGCTCGTACTCCACGCAATTGCTGTCGGGCATCGCGAAGATTCCCGTCTACCCGCTCAAGGGCTACTCGATCACGGCGCCCATCGTCGATGCCGCGAAAGCGCCCGTATCCACGGTGCTCGACGAAACGTACAAGATCGCCATCACGCGATTCGACGATCGCATTCGGGTGGGCGGCATGGCGGAAATCGTCGGCTTCGATAAGAAGCTGCGTCAAGCGCGCCGCGAGACTCTCGAAATGTGCGTCAACGATTTGTTCCCCGGTGGCGGCGATACGTCGCAAGCGTCGTTCTGGACGGGCCTGCGCCCGATGACGCCGGATGGCACGCCCGTGGTAGGCCGCACGCCCGTATCGAATCTGTTCTTGAACACCGGGCACGGCACGCTCGGCTGGACGATGTCATGCGGCTCGGGCCAATTGCTCGCCGATCTCATCTCGGGCCGCCGGCCGGCGATTCAAGCGGACGATCTCTCCGTTCATCGCTATCTAGGCGAGTTCGGCCGCGCGCCACAACCGGCCTACGCGTAACGGCTCGCGCATACCCTCAGTAGCCGAAGCAGCACGAGCGGCGCCCTAACCGGGCGTCGTTTGCATCTGGCGCCGTATTGCCTCGCGCACGGCACGTGTCGATTGGAAGCGGCGCTCGCGGGCACGCTGTTTAGCGGATCGAGAACGTTCGGGCCACGCAGATCAAGCCCAAAACGTCCTATACATCGCGCCGGTACACGGTCTAGAACTGCTCCTCCGATAGCGCGAATACGCCCTCACCACCTTTTCCGCTCACGATCGCTGCCTCGAGCGAACCAGCCTGCGGGAGCACTTGCTCGGCATAGAACCGCGCGGTGGCGATCTTCGCGCCGCAAAACGCGGGGTCGCTCGATTCGCTGCCTGCCGCCGCCAACAACGCGCGCGCCAGCTGCCAGCCGCACAGCACGATGCCCGCCAACCTCAAATAAAGGACGCTGCCCGCGAAGACGGCATTCGGATCGCTTTTCGCGTTGGCAATCGTAAAATCGACGACGGCCGCCAGCGACTTCTGCCCCGCTGCAAGCCGCTCGCGCATGATGGCGAAAGCCGGTCCCTCGTGCTCGCCGAGCGCTTCGACGGTCTCGCCCACGCTCTCGAGCAGCCGCTTAACCACGGCGCCGCCGTCACGCAGCGTCTTGCGGCCCACGAGGTCGTTCGCTTGAATGGCCGTCGTGCCTTCGTAAATGGGCAGGATGCGAGCATCGCGGTAGTACTGCGCCG
>CAYRLJ010000077.1:0-21371 GCA_964425025.1 uncultured Burkholderia sp.
CGCGGCATGAAGCTCCACTTCAGGCCCGTCGGAAAGCCCGCACCGCCACGGCCACGCAGGCCCGAAGCCTTGACGTCGGCGATGACTTGCTCGGGAGGAATCTTTTCTTCGAGAATCCGGCGCAGTTGCTTGTAGCCCCCGCGTGCCACGTAATCGTCGAGATGCCAGTTCTCGCCGTTCAGGCCGGCCAGAATCAGCGGTTTGATGTGACGGTCGTGCAAAGACGTCATTTCGAAAGCTCCTCGAGCAAAACGTCGATCTTCTCGCGGCTCATGAAGCTGCACATGCGATGGTTGTTCACGAGCAGCACCGGTGCGTCGCCGCACGAGCCGAAGCACTCGCCTTCCTTGAGCGTGAACTTGCCGTCGGGCGTCGTTTCGCCGAAGTCGATGCCGAGCTTCAGTTTCAAATATTCCGCCGTGGCCTCTGCGCCGCCATGCGGCCCGAGTTGGCACGGCAAGTTCGTGCAGAGCGTGATCTTGTGCTTGCCGACGGGGGACGTCTCGTACATCGTGTAAAACGTCGCCACTTCCTGCACGGCCACGGCCGGCATACCGAGATAGTCGGCCACGAACTGCATCAGTTCGGGCGATAGCCAGCCGTGCTCTTCCTGAGCGACGGCCAACGCCGACATCACGGCGGACTGTTTCTGATCGGCGGGATACTTCGCCACCGCGCGATCGATTTCTTTCAGGCCTTCAGCTGAGATCATTTTGAGAACACGAACTCTTTCAATTCCTACCGAACGAAAACCTGCCGCCTCGTTCGTCGCGGCAGACCCGGCGCGCCAAGCAACGAGCGGAACATCGTCCGCCCCCTTGCCGGCTCGCCGTGCAGCGCTTACCGGTCGATTTCGCCGAACACGATGTCCTGCGTACCGATGATGGTCACGGCGTCCGCGATCATGTGGCCGCGCGCCATTTCGTCGAGCGCGGCCAGGTGCGCATAGCCCGGCGCACGAATCTTGAGGCGATACGGCTTATTCGCGCCGTCCGACACCAAATAGATGCCGAATTCGCCCTTCGGATGCTCGACGGCCGCATATGCCTCGCCTTCCGGCACGTGAAACCCTTCCGTGAAGAGCTTGAAATGGTGAATCAGCTCTTCCATGTTCGACTTCATGCCCACGCGCGAGGGCGGCGCGACCTTGTGGTTGTCGGTCATCACCGGCCCCGGGTTCTTACGCAGCCAGGCGATACACTGCTTGGCGATGCGCACCGATTGCCGCATTTCCTCGACGCGCACGAGATAACGGTCGTAGCAATCGCCGTTGACACCGACGGGGATGTCGAAGTCGAGCTGATCGTACACCTCGTACGGTTGCTTCTTGCGTAAATCCCACTCCACGCCCGACCCGCGCAGCATAGGCCCCGTCAAACCGAGCTGGAACGCGCGCTCCGGGGTCACGACGCCGATACCGACCAAGCGCTGCTTCCAAATCCGGTTGTCGGTGAGCAGCGTTTCATACTCGTCGACGCAGCCCGGGAAGCGCGTGAAGAAGTCGTCGATGAAATCGAGCAGCGAGCCTTGGCGCGCTTCGTTCATCCGTTCGAGCGCCTTCGCGTTGCGGATCTTCGACGCCTTGTATTGCGGCATTGCGTCGGGCAGATCGCGATAGACGCCACCCGGACGGTAGTAGGCCGCATGCATACGCGCACCGGACACCGCCTCGTAGACGTCCATCAGATCTTCGCGCTCGCGGAACGCATAAAGGAACACCGCCATGGCACCGACGTCGAGCGCGTGCGCACCGATCCACATCAAGTGGTTCAGCACGCGCGTGATTTCGTCGAACAGCACGCGGATGTATTTCGCGCGAATCGGCACGTCGATGCCGAGCAGCTTTTCGATCGCCAGCACGTAACCGTGCTCGTTGACCATCATCGACACGTAGTCGAGACGGTCCATGTACGGCACGGATTGGATGTAAGTTTTGTTCTCGGCGAGCTTTTCCGTCGCGCGATGCAGCAGGCCGATATGCGGATCGGCGCGCTGGATCACTTCGCCGTCGAGCTCGAGCACGAGGCGCAGCACGCCGTGCGCTGCCGGGTGCTGCGGGCCGAAGTTGAGCGTGTAATTCTTGATCTCTGCCATGGCGCCCTCTTAGTGTTTCATACCGCCGTAGCGATCTTCGCGAATCACGCGCGGCGTGATTTCGCGCGGCTCGATCGTCACCGGCTGGTAGACGACGCGCTTCTCTTCCGGGTCGTAGCGCATTTCGACATAGCCCGACACCGGGAAGTCTTTGCGGAACGGGTGGCCGATGAAACCGTAATCGGTCAGGATGCGGCGCAAGTCCGGATGGCCTTCGAACACGATGCCGTACAGGTCGAACGCTTCGCGCTCATACCAGTTGGCCGAATTCCAGATTTCGACGAGCGACGGCACGATCGGCATGTCGTCGTCCGGGGCGAACACGCGCAGGCGCAGACGCCAATTGTTCGACACGGACAACAGATGCGAGACGGCGGCGAAACGCGGGCCGTCATAGGCACCGTCGCCATACGATTGATAGTCGACGCCGGCCAGATCGATCAATTGCTCGAAGCCGAGCGCGCGATCGTCGCGCAGACGCTTGGCGACTTCGAGCGAATCGGCTGCCTTGACGACGATCGTCAGTTCGCCGACCGATTCGGTCACGCTCGTCAGACGGCCGCCAAAGGCCGCCTCGAGGTTCGCTTTGAGGGTCTCGAGTTTGCTTGCCATAAATTGGGGGAGCTTGCGCTTATTGACGGGCGATGGTGTTGGTGCGGCGGATCTTCGCCTGGAGCTGGATCACGCCGTAGACCAGCGCTTCCGCCGTCGGCGGGCAACCCGGCACATAGACGTCGACCGGCACGATGCGATCGCAACCGCGCACGACCGAATACGAATAGTGGTAGTAGCCGCCGCCGTTCGCGCACGAACCCATGGAAATCACCCAACGCGGCTCGGCCATTTGGTCGTAGACCTTGCGCAGCGCGGGCGCCATCTTGTTGCACAGCGTGCCGGCCACGATCATGACGTCGGACTGGCGCGGGCTAGGACGGAAAACGACCCCGAACCGGTCGAGGTCATAACGGGCCGCGCCCGCGTGCATCATCTCGACCGCACAGCACGCAAGACCGAACGTCATCGGCCAAAGCGAACCCGTGCGCGTCCAGTTGATCAGCTTGTCAGCCGTGGTGGTGACAAACCCTTCCTTCAAGACCCCTTCGATACTCATTTGCTTTGCACTCCAGACGGGACGGCGAACTCTACACCGCCCGCGAGAAACCGGCGATTAATCCATCACTCCCAATCGAGGCCGCCCTTGCGCCAGATGTAGGCGAATCCGAGCAGAAGTTCGACCAGGAAAATCATCATCGCCAAGAAGCCGGGCCAGCCGATATCGCGCAAGGCAACGCCCCACGGAAACAGGAACGCGGTCTCGATATCGAAAATGATGAACAGGATGGCGACGAGGTAGTAACGCACATCGAACTTCATGCGCGCGTCTTCGAAAGCTTCGAAGCCGCACTCGTACGGGGCGTTCTTTTGATTGTCGGGGCGACTGGGCGCGAGGATCTTGCCGATACTGACAAGTGCAATACCTAAACCGGTGCCCACGAGGAGGAAGAGCAATACGGGGAAGTAGGCTGCGAGGTTCAAGACTATCCTCTTTCGGTTGGTTCTGAGTACCGTAGGGATCGGTCCCATCCCTACAGAAAATCACTTCGTCCACTACACGCCTTCGCAAGGTACACTGCATGGAAGACGTAAGCATGAATCCAGAAGTGACAATGCCAGCCGAAGCGAAGCATGCGGCTGGCATTGGATAACTTTGGTGCCGACGGCGAGACTCGAACTCGCACAGCTTTCGCCACTACCCCCTCAAGATAGCGTGTCTACCAATTTCACCACGTCGGCACTGTCCTGCAATCCGGGAACAACTCGTTGAAACCCGCGAATCGCTTCAAGACTTAAATTCTAACGTGCTTCTTAGAATTGTTCAACGCACAAACGCAACTTTATGCGGAATTTCTTATTTCGGGACAGAACTGCTCGACGGCACAGGTGCAACCGCCGGAGCGGGCGCAAGCGAAGCCGGGGCCGATGCCGGCGCTGCGACGCTCGATGCCGCCGGAGCTATCGCTCCACCCAGCACGCCCGCCGACGGGCGCGACTTGTACGAACCGATGTAAGTCAGAGCGAGCGTCGACACAAAGAAGACCGTGGCGAGAATCGCCGTCGTGCGAGACAAGAAATTGGCGGAGCCGGTTGCGCCGAACAGGCTGCCCGACGCCCCGCTACCGAATGCGGCGCCCATGTCGGCGCCCTTGCCATGCTGCAGTAGCACAAGGCCGATGACGCCCAGTGCCGACAGCAACTGCACGACGATAATCAATGTTTTCAAGTACAGCATCTGACTCACCTAATTTGAGGTTTGAGCATCCGGCGTTTCAATGGGTACCGGACACCGCTTCGCTTCTCGTCCGCAGCGTCAGCGAGCGACGCTCGCCGCTTTCGCCGCCGCGCAGATGGCGAGGAAATCTTCACTTTTCAGCGATGCGCCGCCGATCAGCCCGCCGTCGATGTCCGACTGACCGAACAGCGCCTGCGCATTTTCGGGCTTCACGCTGCCGCCGTACAACAAGGCCACGCGCGCAAGCGCCGCATTCTTTTGCACGAGACGCGCACGCAGGAATGCATGCACTTCTTGTGCTTGATCAGCCGTGGCGCTACGCCCCGTGCCGATCGCCCATACGGGTTCGTAAGCGATGACGATGCGCGCCGCCTCCTCGTTCGACAGCAGATTCAACACCGCATCGAGCTGTGCGCCCACGACCGCCTCGGTCGTACCCGCCTCGCGCTCGTCGAGCGTTTCTCCTAGACAAACGATCGGGGTCAAGCCCGCTTCGAGCGCGCGGCGGGCCTTGGCCGCCACCAAATCCGAGCTCTCCGCATGATAAGCGCGTCGTTCCGAGTGGCCGACGATCGCAAGCGTCGCCCCGAATTCGCACGCCATCTCGGCCGCAACCTCGCCGGTGTAGGCACCGTGCGTGTAAGTCGAAATGTCTTGGACGCCCCACGCGAGCGGACGAGCCGAAAGCACCGCCTGCGCCTGCGCGAGATAAGGTGCCGGCACGCAAACGCCGATGCGAACCACATCGGCCATCGGACCCGCGCCCTCCGCAATGGCCTGCAGCAGCGACGCGTTTTCCGCAAGCCGCCCGTGCATCTTCCAATTGCCAACCACCCACTTCACTCGCTGTTCTGCCATGTGCCTCGCCCTGTGTTCCCTGTGTGTTCCGTCTGTATGTTCCGTGTTAGGTGCGCCGCCAAAGACTAAACGACGCGTCGTGCCACGCACACACGAAGGCGCACGCAAAACGCTCCATTTTACTGTGTCTGGCGAGAGCCGGTCAAACCGCTGACGAGAGCCGCCTGCTCGGGACGCGCGGTGCGCGCGGTGGCGTGCCGCGGCGGGCAGCGCGTGCCATGGCGGGACAATGCCGGGAGCGACCGCCGGCACGGGCATCGTGCCGTGGCGGTTGAAGAAAGGGACGCAGCGCGCAACGGCTACTTCATGGGCGGCGCATCGACCGGCGGCGTGCCGTCGTGAAGCAGCGTCTTCAATTGCGAACGCAGTTCGGGGGAATCGGCGTGATGATGAACGCTGACGGCATGCTGGACCGCCGCCTCGATCAACTCCGTTTCACTGTCCGCCGCCAGCGCGACGGAGCAGTTCATCTCGCTGGGAAACTCCCGGCAGTCGATGTATTTGCGAGCCATGATGTTACTCCTTCCCGATCGAACCCCATGGTCGTCGGTGTGCCGAGCCACCTAAAGCGCAATGGCGCTACGTGGCAGACGGCCTGATGTTTTGGTTGTGACGAAAAACACGTTCCCCGGGTCGTAACGCGCCTTGATCGCAGCAAGGCGCTCGAAGTTGTGGCCATCAGCGGCGCCGACGCTCGCACTCTCGTCCTGCGTGAGGAAGTTCACGTAGACGCTGCCGAGCGCGAACGGCGCGGCCGCTTCAAAAAATCGCACCATAAGCATTCATAGTGCGTGAGCGGCGCAGACCAAAGCACGATAGGGAAATAAAGACGCCGCGCCATCATATGTGCGGTGCATGCGACGCTGGCATTGTCGATGCAGGCCGCGGGCGTACCTGCGCCCCCCCCCGCACGATCAATGAATTGAAAGTTCAGAGGTTTATCCGTTCGCGCGGATCGGGCTTCTCGGGGCGCTTCTCGGGGTGCCTCTCACGCCGACTCGGCACTCCAGTCCAAGACGATCTTGCCGATGTGTTCGCCGCTTTCCATCAGCGCATGCGCGGCGCTCGCCTCACGCGCGGGCAGCACGCGATAAACGATCGGTTTGATGCGCCCCTCCTCGATCAGCGGCCACACGTGCTCCTTTAGTCGCGCGGCGATCTTCGCTTTGAATTCGATAGGACGAGGACGCAGCGTCGAGCCCGTCACCGTCAAGCGCCGGCGCAGCACTTCGGCTAGATTGAGTTCGGCCTTCGCGCCGCCGAGCAGCGCGATGATGACGAGTCGGCCGCCGTCGGTCAGCGCGGACAGCTCGCGCGGCACGTAACCGCCCGCCACCATGTCGAGGATGACGTCGACGCCACGGTCGTTCGTCAACGATTTCACGACTTCGACGAAATCCTCGGTTTTGTAGTCGATTGCGCGCTCGGCGCCGAGCGCCTCGCATGCCTTACACTTTTCGGCCGTCCCGGCCGTGGCGAAAACGCGAAACCCGAGCGCATGTGCGATCTGAATGGCCGCAACCCCGATGCCGCTCGATCCGCCTTGGACGAGCAGCGTCTCATTGGCCCCGCCCTCTCCCGCGCCGAGCTGCGCGCGATCGAATACGTTGCTCCAGACAGTGAAAAAAGTCTCGGGCAACGACGCTGCCTCGACATCGGTCAGCCCCTTGGGGATCGGTAAGCACTGTGCGAGCGGAACGCTCGCGTACTGCGCGTAGCCGCCGCCGGCGAGCAGCGCGCACACGCGATCGCCAATTTTCAGCCCGAACGGGTTGTGCTTTTCATCGACGTTGCCGCCAACGATTTCCCCCGCGATTTCGAGCCCCGGCAAATCGGACACCCCGGGCGGCGGCGCATACGCGCCCTTGCGCTGGAATACGTCGGGGCGATTCACGCCCGATGCGGACACCTTGACCAGCACCTCGCCGTTGCCGGGGGCCGGGTCTGGCCGCTCGGCGAACGCAAGCACTTCAGGCCCGCCGAATTCGGTAATTTCGATCGCTTTCACATCGCCTCCGACGCAGTCGCACAGGGATAAGGGTGAACGCTATTCTGATAAAAAAACGGCCGGCGCGCTTGCGAAGCACGCCGGCCGTTTTAGGACCCGCTCACGGACTGTAGAAAGTGCGACGTTTTACTGCGGCGTCGGCTCCGAAGGAGCCGCACCCGCGCCGCCTTCGTTCAACAGCGCCTTCGCCGACAGACGCACGCGGCCCTTTTCATCCGTTTGGATGACCTTGACCTTCACCTGCTGGCCTTCGGTCAGGTAGTCCTTGATGTCCTTGATGCGCTCGTTCGCGATTTCCGAGATGTGCAGCAGCCCGTCCTTGCCCGGCAAGATGTTCACGATCGCGCCGAACTCGAGCAGCTTGAGCACGGTGCCGTCGTAGACCTGACCCACCTCGATCTCGGCCGTGATGTTCTCGATGCGGCGCTTCGCTTCGGCCATCCCTTCGCTGCTCGTGCTCGCGATCGTCACAACGCCGTCGTCGGAGATGTCGATCGTCGTACCCGTTTCTTCCGTAAGCGCGCGAATCACGGAGCCGCCCTTGCCGATCACGTCGCGAATCTTTTCCGGATTGATCTTGACGGTGATCATGCGCGGCGCGAACTCGGACAGCTCGGTGCTGGCACCGGCCACGGCTTCGGTCATCTTGCCGAGGATATGCATGCGGCCTTCCTTCGCCTGCGCGAGCGCGACTTGCATGATTTCCTTCGTGATCCCTTGGATCTTGATGTCCATCTGCAGCGCCGTCACGCCCGTGGCCGTGCCGGCCACCTTGAAGTCCATGTCGCCGAGGTGATCTTCGTCGCCGAGGATGTCGGTCAGCACAGCGAACTTGTTGCCTTCGAGGATCAGGCCCATCGCGATACCCGCGACGTGCGCCTTCATCGGCACGCCCGCGTCCATCAGCGCGAGGCAGCCGCCGCAGACCGAAGCCATCGACGACGAACCGTTCGACTCGGTGATTTCCGACACGACGC
Organism: uncultured Burkholderia sp.; assembly: GCA_964425025.1. GTDB lineage: Bacteria > Pseudomonadota > Gammaproteobacteria > Burkholderiales > Burkholderiaceae > Trinickia. Next base: position 8,228 of record CAYRLJ010000077.1, read on the forward strand.
GGATCGAGTAGCCGAACTCTTCGGCGCTCGGCAGGCAGGCGACGAGCGCGCGCTTGGCGAGACGGCCGTGGCCGATTTCGCGGCGCTTCGGCGTGCCGACGCGGCCCGTTTCGCCCGTTGCGAACGGGGGCATGTTGTAGTGGAGCATGAAGCGCTCGCGGAATTCGCCTTCGAGCGCATCGATGATTTGCTCGTCGCCCTTCGTGCCGAGCGTGGCCACGACGAGCGCTTGCGTTTCGCCGCGCGTGAACAGCGCCGAGCCGTGCGTGCGGGGCAGCACGCCGGTGCGGATTTCGATCGGGCGTACCGTACGCGTGTCGCGTCCGTCGATGCGCGGCTCGCCGTTCAGGATCTGGCTACGGACGATCTTCGCTTCGATGTCGAACAAGACATTGCCGACTGCCGTCTTGTCGGCGGGCGCTTGACCCGCTGCCACGGCCTGTTCGTCGAGCTTCGCGGCCGTCGCCGCGTAGACTTCCTTCAGCTTCGTGGAACGCTGCTGCTTGTTACGCAACTGGTAGGCAGCAACGAGTTCGCCGTGGGCGATTTCGGTCACGCGCGCGATCAGCGCTTCGTCCTTCGCAGCCGGCTGCCAATCCCACTCGGGCTTGCCGCCTTCGCGCACGAGTTCGTGAATCGCGTCGATCGCCGTTTGCATCTGGTCATGGCCGAACACGACCGCGCCGAGCATCACCTCTTCAGACAGTTGTTCGGCTTCCGATTCGACCATCAGCACGGCACGCTCGGTACCGGCGACGATCAGATCCAAGCTCGACTCCTTCTGCTGGCTGCGCGTCGGGTTCAGGACGTATTCGTTGTTGATGTACGCGACGCGGGCGGCGCCCACGGGGCCGTTGAACGGCAGGCCCGAGATCGCGAGCGCAGCCGAGGCGCCGATCAGTGCGGGGATATCCGCCGGCACTTCCGGATTGATCGACAGCACGTGAATGACGACTTGGACTTCGTTGTAGAAGCCTTCGGGAAAGAGCGGGCGCAGCGGACGGTCGATCAGACGCGACGTGAGCGTTTCGTGCTCCGAGGGACGGCCCTCGCGGCGGAAGAAGCCGCCCGGGATCTTACCGGCCGAATACGTTTTCTCGATGTAGTCGACGGTCAGCGGGAAAAAGTCTTGGCCGGGCTTGGCCGTCTTCGCGCCGACGACGGTCGCGAGCACAACGGTATCTTCCACGTCGACGATGACGGCGCCCGACGATTGGCGCGCGATCTCGCCCGTTTCGAGGCGAACGTTATGTTGGCCCCATTTGAATTCTTTGACGACTTTATTGAACATGGACATGGTCACTCCTTCTTCTCATCTGTATGGGACCGCCGCCCCGATGCGCGCGGCATCGCTTGACGGCGCCGACAGCCGGCGCACCTGCGGGAAGAGGAGTGTTATGCCATTCCAGCGCCGCGTTCAGCGATTCGTGCGGCCGTCTCGCCGCGCTGGAATGACACAAAGCTCTGCCCGCCTTTGCCGACTGCTGTGAAGCCACCCGCGGCGCGCGGTCAACGCACGCTTCGGGCTTGGTAATGTCACGCTACGTTAGGCACGCGCATCGCGCGTGCCGTGGGTTTTGCACGAAAACTGCCGCCGGTATTAAGCGCTGAAGCGCCAAATGCCGTCTACGCTGTGCGCGGGGCGTTCCTCAGTGCCGAGGCACTAAGTCGTGCCGACAAAAAACAAATGCCTGTATCAGCGCACTGACACAGGCATCTTGCATAAACCGGTTTGCGCCGATTACTTACGCAGGCCCAGCTTTTCGATCAACGAACGGTAACGGTCCGCATCCTTGCCCTTCAGGTAGTCGAGCAGCTTGCGGCGACGGCTCACCATGCGCAGCAGACCACGGCGGCTATGATGATCCTTCGAGTGTGCCTTGAAGTGCATCGTCAACTCGTTGATGCGCGACGTGAGCAGCGCGACTTGCACTTCGGGCGAGCCCGTATCATTCGCGCCGCGTGCGTATTGCGCGACGACTTCCGACTTCTTGATATTAGCGACAGACATTTGATTTCCTTGAAATAAACAAGCGGTCACGGAAGAAGGGCCGTGCCGTGGGTTACGACGAAGCGCGGATTGTAGCATAACCGAAAGCCGCGACGGGGCTATCCGGCCCACCGCCACGACGGCCTATGGCCGCTTCATATGGCACTCGCTCGGCGTCTCAGTCTGCTTTGGAGGTAATGCCAGCACCGTCCGGAAGCCGTAGCCCGAACCTTCGTTGTCGAATCGCACGCCGGGGGTACCCGCCCTGTCCATCTCGATCACGTAAAGGGGCTGGATCAGTTGGTGGTCGTCCGCGCGCATCGACGCGCGAACGAATCCGTTGTCGTAGTTCATCCCTTCGAGTGCCCTGGCGACGGCGGCGGCGTCGGTCCCGCGCGCTCGCGCGACGGCATCGGCGAGCATCTCCACCATCACATCGATCCGCGCAAGTGCGTAATCGTCGTGCGCGGCCGGAAAGCGAGCTCGGAAGGCAGCGTAATAGGCATCCGAGGCCGATGCGCTCGCATTCGGCAAGCGATCGCGAGCAGGCGCGGCCGTGCCGGCGTTCGGATGCCAGTCGGCCACCGCCACGACGCGCTTCACACCCGCCTCGCCGATCGCGGCCGGCGCGTCCAGGCTGTTGCCGTAGAACGTATAGAACTTGCCGGCGAAGCCCTGCTCGCGCGCGGCCTTCACGAGCAGTGCAAGGTCATTGCCCCAGTTGCCCGTGACGACGGCGTCGGCGCCGCTCGCGCGCAGCTTGGCAATGTAAGGCGTGAAATCCTTGACGCGCGCGATCGGATGGAATTCGTCTCCGACGAGCGCGATATCGGGCCGCCGCGCCGCGAGCGCCGCCCGCGCGAGCGTACTCACGTCGTGGCCGAAGCTGTAGTCCTGATTCAACAGATAGACGCGCTTGACCGATTTGTCGCGCGCGATGACATCGGCGAGCGCGTTCATCCGCATGCCGGCATGGGCGTCGAAGCGGAAATGCCAAAAGCTGCAGGCCGAGCCCGTGAGCGCGGGATCGTCGGCCGAGTAGTTCAGAAAGAGTTCGCGGTTGTCCGGCTCTCGCGCGTTTTGCTTGTCGATCGCCGACACGAGTGCCGCGGCAACGGCGGAGCCGTTGCCCTGCAGGACGAACGGGATATGACGATCGGCAGCAGCGTGCAACTGGACGAGCGCCTGCTCGACGCTGCCTTGGCTATCGAGCACGACCAGCTCGAGCGGATGCGCCCCGTCGGGCAGTGTCACGCCGCCGCGCGCATTGACGCGCTCGATCGCGAAGCGCACGTTGCGCTCGACGGCCGCCCCGGCATCGGCGAACGGCCCCGACATGCCCTCGATCAACGCAAGGCGGATGGGCGCGCGCCCCGCCGGCTCGCTCGCGCTCGCCGCGAATGCGGTCGATGCCATCGGCGCCGCGATTGCGCATACGGTGGCCACCATTGCCGCCCACTTAGTCCATTTAGCCGTCATTGCTCGTTCCTTGCCGCAATCGAAATGGTCGGATATTAGGCCGCTGGGGCACCGGTTTGCAAGCCGGCCGCACGGCTAGGCGCTGATCCATGCGCTACGCCCTTGCTTGCGCCCGCGCGCCAATCTTTCCGTTGCGCCGCTGTCCAAAGAAGGCGAGCCCGTGATAAAACGCCGCTCGTGGGAGTTATCGGAGAAGTTCATGTCGACGCGTCTTTCCGCCGCACTCGCCTGTGCGGCAGCTTTTGCGCTCGCGGGCTGCGCCCAGCCGTGGGAGGGTTTCACCGCCGGCCAGGATCAGTCGGCGCTCGTCGCCCGCTTCGGGCCGCCGCGCGAAATTTACGATCTGCCTAGCGGCGGCAAGCGGCTGATGTGGCCGACTCAGCCGATGGGCGAAGTCACGACGGCCGCCGACGTCGACCCGTCGGGCAAGATACTCGCAGTGCGGCAGGTACTGCAGCCGAGCGAGTTCTACAAAGCCCAGCTTGGGACTTGGACGAAGCAAGACGTGCTGATCAACTTCGGCCGCCCGGAAGAGACGGCCTACTTCCCGCTGATGAAGCGCGAAGTGTGGACATACCGCTATCTGGAAGACAACGTCTGGTATCAGCTCTACCACTTCTATTTCGACCCTGAGGGCATTTTGCGGCTGACGCAAAAGACGCCCGACCCGCTGCACGAGCCGCAGCGCGACCGGATGTGGTGACATGACGGGCCGTCCGGGCTCGCGTCTGCGATGAAAAACACCCCAAAGTTGGACCGGCATCCAACATTTGGGGTGCAGTTCGCCGGCAGTAGCCGGACAAGCGTTTCCGTCACGAAGCGGGCGCGTACCCGCTTTCCCGCTCAAATGCCCTGAGCGTTCACTTTCTCGACGTTCGTACTGAGCTTGTTCAGCGCGGAAATGTAGGCCTTGGCGGAAGCGGCCACGATGTCCGGGTCCGTGCCGACGCCGTTGACGATCCGACCGCTCTTGGCCAAGCGCACAGTCACTTCACCCTGCGCCTGCGTGCCCGTCGTGATCGCGTTCACCGAATAGAGCAACAGTTCCGAGCCGCTGCCCACTTCGCCTTCGATCGCATTGAGCGTCGCATCGACGGGCCCGTTGCCGCGCGCTTCGCCCACCGTTTCCTTGCCGTCCACCGAAAACACGACGCGCGCGTGCGGACGCTCGCCCGTTTCGGAGTGCTGCGCCAGCGAGACGAACTTGTAGTGCTCACGGGCGGCCCCTGCGGCCGACTCTTCGGAGACGATCGCCATGATGTCTTCGTCGAAAATCTCGGCCTTGCGATCGGCCAGCTCCTTGAAGCGCGCGAACGCTTGATTGAGTTCGGTCTCGCTATCGAGGGTAACGCCGAGCTCCTGCAGCCGCTGCTTGAACGCGTTGCGGCCGGAGAGCTTGCCGAGAACGATCTTGTTGGCCGACCAGCCCACATCTTCGGCGCGCATGATTTCGTAGGTGTCGCGCGCCTTGAGCACGCCGTCCTGGTGAATGCCCGACGCGTGCGCGAACGCGTTCGCGCCAACCACGGCCTTGTTCGGCTGGACGACGAAGCCTGTGATTTGCGATACGAGCTTCGACGCCGGCACGATTTGCGACGTGTCGATGCCGACGTCGAGACCGAAGTAGTCCTTGCGCGTCCTCACCGACATCACGATTTCCTCGAGCGCCGTGTTGCCGGCGCGCTCGCCGAGGCCATTGATCGTGCATTCGACCTGGCGCGCGCCGCCGAGCTTCACGCCGGCCAGCGAATTCGCTACTGCCATCCCGAGATCGTTATGGCAGTGCACGGAGAAGATGGCCTTGTCCGAATTGGGGATGCGCTCGCGCAACGTCTTGACGAGGTTGCCGTACAGTTCCGGCACGCCGTAGCCGACGGTATCGGCGATGTTGATCGTCGTCGCGCCTTCATCGATAACGGCTTCGAGTATGCGGCACAGGAAGTCCATGTCCGAACGGCTGCCGTCCTCGGGGGAAAACTCGACGTCGTTCGTGAACTTGCGCGCGAAGCGCACGGCCATGCGTGCCTGCTCGTACACCTGCTCGGGCGTCATGCGCAGCTTCTTCTCCATGTGCAGCGGGGAAGTCGCGATGAACGTGTGGATGCGGAAGTGGTCGGCCGGTGCCAGTGCGTCGGCAGCGCGCTGGATGTCCTTGTCGTTCGCGCGAGCCAGCGAGCAAACGGTGCTGTCTTTGATCAGCGAGGCGATTGTGTTGATGGCGTCGAAATCGCCGTTTGAGCTAGCCGCGAAGCCGGCCTCGATCACGTCGACCTTCATCCGCTCGAGCTGCTTCGCGATTCGGATCTTCTCTTCTTTCGTCATCGACGCGCCGGGCGATTGCTCGCCATCGCGCAACGTCGTGTCGAAAATAATCAGCTTGTCTGCCATGTCGGGTCTCCAGGGGACGTTTGCGTTCGGAATGCTTGGGGCGATACGAAAAATGGAATTCGGGCGTCAGCGCCACCGCAGGCAACGCCAAACAACGAACGAGGCAGACGGGGGCGAAAACGATCAGCGCGGTAGACGCGCTAGCGCTAGCGCGCATAGAGGCGCACCGGCGAGGAGGGAGAGAGGGGTGAAGGTCAAAATCGACATGCCGTCGACTATAGCGGCATTCCGGGAATCGCGCAATCGGCGGTTATTTGGCAGACGGCGGAAGCAGAAGGAGCGAAGCAGGCTCGCCCTCGGGGCGCTGCGCTGCAACGCAGCGCGCTGCGAGCGCCCCCTTGCGCGGACGATGTCATGCCACGTATCGCGGGCTCTCATGTCCGGGCCCCCAAACGCCACAACTGCCGATAGAAATCGTCTTCCAGCAGGCGACGGTTCAAGATTGAACCGCCGATCTGGATTGGAAGCAGCAATAGAAATCCGGCCAGGCAAACCCAGAACCATCCTTTGGATGCACCGAGCGCGTTCAGCGCAAATAAGATCAGGATCAGAGAGCAGGCCCCCCCGCCCGAAATGGATAAGCTTAGGACGCGCATATAGCCAGCCTCAATGCGAGGCACTGGGGCGAACTGACTCCCGACGAGATTCAGCCTAACGCTCCGAGCGTCCGGCGAAGCGACAAGTTGTGCGCCCTGCCCATGCCCGACCATTTGTGCCGCAAGTGCCTGGACTAACAGACCATTCGCCGGCCCTGGCTTACCAATCGCATAATCGATGTCGTGCACTGCCAGCTCCAGTCCCGCTTCCTTCACGGCGCCACGCGTCGCATGTCGCCCCTCGCGGGGCAAATCGGTCAGCCACAGATGCCGGATTCGGCCGCGTGGCGTTTGCTCCGCAGCCAACAGTGTTTCAACCGCCTCCACCATGGAATCGGATGGCATCGCAATCGGTCGAAACAGCCGCGCTTGCGGCCGGAGCTTTCCCTCAAAGCGCCGAAGCACGCCCAACGAAGTGAGCAGCAACGCCACGGCCGCCTCCGACCACGGCGGCTCCATGCCCTCTTCATGTAATTGGCAACCCAACAGCAGCCGGAAGTCGCATGGCCATGCATCCGCGAACCAGGTTTCAATGTGATTGGCGGTCCCAGCGTGCGGTACCCATCTGAACTGCACGGGCCCTGGCAGGTTCAGCTTCTGCCAAACCGCACGCAACACGGTCATATCCTGCTGGTCGCCGCGTTCGTGCATGCCGGACTTACGCTGGTTGTCCGGCCGCCAGAAATTCATGTCCTCGGACGCACCGCATTGAAGCTGTTTCAACTCTGCCTTGACGTACGCCGTGCCCCCGCCGCTGAGTACCACGCCATTGGCGGCGCTCACGGTCGCCGTACCGTCAGCACTGGTCGTGCGCATGTCCTTTTGCGAAACAAGCTCCATTGCGTCCGACTTGCGCAACAGCGCCAGGCGCGACTCCAGCACGATCTCGTATAGCGACTGGTCGCGGTTGGTGTCCTTCAGCGCGAACGAAGTCACCACGCCCTGCACGCGCCGGGGATCTTCCGGCTCACTCCAGCGGTCGCGCGGCGGTGGCTGGACCACCAACGCGCCCATTCGATTCAAAAACTCGCCACGCGACAGGTCATGCCGCGGGTGAGTGAATTGGATGGTGTACTGGGTCGGCTCGCCGATTCCGCGCGTGCCGTCAAACGCGTAAATGTCGGCGAGTGCCGCAGCCGGCGCGCCCTTAAGGTCTAGGCTATAGAACTGATGGATGTTGACGCCCGCGCGCGCGGTAGCGCCCGAAATGGATGTGCTCGCAGTCATGTCTCCCCCAGAAACGTTCGCGGAACAATTTCCGCGCGACACTAACTGATTGGAGAGCACAAGCGCCATCAGACTATTCTGAAACTGACAGGAATCCACATATAAGCGCTATCCAAGAGCGGATAGGCCTGGCCTCAGCAGGTGAATCAGTCTGATTATCGAGTGGGAGCAACACTCGGGACCGTATGCTTGCCAGGCTAGGCTGTTTCAGTGAAGCGAACCCGTGACGTGAACCATCACATATCGCATCGATTACACCTACCCGCTCAACATGTGAAACAACACCACCTAACAGCTTCAAAATATGAACCACTTTCGGATCGAAGCGCCATGGAACTAGGCAAGCAATCCAAGTACGATTCCTCGTACAACCCCGACAAACTTTTTGCGATTTCGCGCGCCATCAAGCGCGATGAAATTGGCATTGCCAGCCAGTTGCCGTTCTTCGGAATAGATATATGGAATCACTACGAAGTGTCGTGGCTTACGCCGCGCGGTTTGCCTCGCGTTGCCGTTGCAACGATCGTCGTGCCCTGTCTGTCGGCAAACGTGATCGAGTCGAAATCCATGAAGCTGTACTTCAACACCTTCAATAACACGCCTTTCGCCAGCCCAGAGGACGTCGAGCGCACGGCCGCAGCCGATTTATCTCGCTGCGCCGGCGCGCCCGTTTCCGTGACGCTCGAGCCGCTCACGCGCGCTGCCTCGCTGCAGATGGGTGAGCCGAGCGGCACATCGCTCGATGAGCAAGACATCGCCATCGACACGTTCAGTGTCGATCGGCAGCTTCTGGCGACGCATGACGAGCATGGGAGCGAGACGCTTTATTCGAACCTTTTGAAATCGAACTGCCTGGTGACGGGGCAACCCGATTGGGGCACCGTCTCGATCGCCTACGAAGGCCGCCGGATCGATCGCGCTGCGCTTCTCAAATACATCGTGTCGTTCCGCAATCATGAGGAATTTCACGAGCAATGCGTTGAACGGATCTTCAAGGACATCCAGGATCAGTGCGCGCCCACGAGGCTCACCGTGATGGCTCGATATACGCGTCGCGGCGGGATCGATATCAACCCCGTCCGCAGCAGCGAGCCCTTGCCGTGCATCCCGAATACGCGCTTGATTCGCCAATGAACGCTTTTCGTATGTCGCCCATGGAAAACGCTTCTCACGAAATCGAGGCCGTCGTCGAGCCATCATACGGGAACGGTGAGCCGTTGGTCTTAATACGCGTGCGCGATTCCGGCGCCACCTTCAAGATGTCGGCGCGCGAGCTGCATACAGGAACTTGGCTCGATAAATTTTCGCGCGAGGACGTCGCGCACATTGCCTTCCTCAATGGGGTCAACAAGACGGGCCCCCTCGTCTCCTTCCCGCATTTCCCAATGCGCAAGCAGCAACTGACGTCGGCCGTGTTGGTGCTGTCGATCATGTACGTCGGGCTTCTCATCTTGTCGAACATGACGGGTTCGCGTGTCATCGAAGTCACGATTGATTGGATGCCGTTTGTCGATCCCATCGCCATCGGGATTCCCGCTGCGTTGATCGCGTTCCCGATGACATACGGATTTTGCACGGTTATCACCGAGGTCTATGGCTATCGGGTTAGCCGCATGGTGATTTGGGGTGGCCTCGCCGTGAATCTGATGTTCGTCATCGGCACCTGGCTCCTATCCTTGCCGCCGGGATTGCCCAGTTGGGAGGCGCAAAACCCCATGCTTGCCGCCGCCTACCCAGTGCTCGCTCACGAATTCGCGCGCACGTTCGTCGCATCCGCCGTTGCGTATTTCTGCGGGGAATTCATTAACACGACGTTTCTCGCCAAGCTCAAGATCGCAACAGCCGGCCGCTATCTGTGGGCTCGCGTCATCTCGAGCACTTCTATCGCAGTGATCATCGACAGCGCCCTATTCTGCTCGATCTTGTTTTGGGGCCGGCTGCCGCCGCGCGTCGTATTCACGATGATCGGCATCCAAATCGCCGTCAAGCTGATCTATGAACTCGCGCTATTGCCCATCATCACGACGGTTTCCAAGGGACTCAAACGAATGGACAAGGTGGATTATTACGACCACCGGACAAGCTTCAATCCGTTTTCTTTCAAGGATTGATCGATCTTGGGCCCGGCGCTACGCCGTGCAACCAACCCGGAACGTTAATGTAGTAGCGCACCGCCTTACCAGCGCCGCTACTCCACAATTGCCCGCCGGTGACCATCTCAGAGAGATCGCGTGAAGCCGTTGCCTTTGAGACGCCCGTCAACTTCATGTACTTCTCGGCGTTCAGACCACCTAGAAAGCCGCCGTCGCCGTCGTCGAGAAGCCTTTGCAGCACTTTGCGCTGGCGCTCGTGAAGTCCACTGTCATCGTGCTGCTCCCAAAAGCGCCTTTTCTCAAGTGCGTGGTCGATTACCAGACTCGCGGAATGACAAGCCGCCGAACATTGGCGTGCGAACCACCGAACCCACGTCGTAACGTCGGCCGCACCACGCTGGACTTGGTTCAAGGCATCGTAGTACGCCGCGCGGGACGTCAGAAGTTGCCGCGAGAGGCTGTACAGGCGCACGGGCTGCCTCAAATGCTGCGCGAGCGCCATGTCAACGATAGCCCGACCAATGCGACCGTTACCATCCTCGAATGGGTGGATACTCTCGAACCACAGGTGTGCAATCGCCGCGCGGGCGAAGCCGTCGATGGGCGTGCTACCTGCTTGCAATTCGGAGCCGTGCGCAGGGGAGGTAGCCGCGAACCATGCGAGGAAGCGGTTCATTTGCGCTGGTACGGCCTCTGAGGGGGGCGCCTCGTAATGCACGACCTCGCGGCCAGGCCGTCCGCTGACAATCTGCATTGGATCGTCGTGGTCGCGATAGCGACCGACGACAATCCGGTGGATGCCCGACGTGCCACCCGGAAAGAGCGCCGATTGCCAGCGGCACAGACGATCTTCGTCCAAGGGCGCATCGATCGCCGTCGTCGCGTCGCTGATGACCTCCACGAGCCCATCCACGCTGCGATTGATGGGCCCGGAGGTCGCCAACCCAAGCCGCCTCATCACGGACGACCGAACGGCATCGAGCGACAGCCTCTCTCCCTCGATTGCAGCCGTGGCCAGGACCTCGTCCGACAACGCGTCGAGCGACACCTGGCTGGTGCTTTCGAGGCCGATGGCCGTGGCCTTGCCTTCCACCACACCGTGCATCCGATACGCCTGAGCCAGATCAGGTGCGGCCGCTCGGGCATCATAGGCCAAATCAGGCCAGTCCGGCCGACGCCATATCCATGAGGGCTTTGTGTTCATGAGCCGCATTTTGCCATATACGGCTCACATCCTGAGCCGTATTTCTCAAAATGCGGCTCAATTCATGAGCCGCATTTCCGAATTTGCGGCTCACGCTCCGCTTGTGGCCCTAGCGATCGTGCGGAATGGATCGAGCCGGGTTATCGCGCCCGCGCACGGCCATATAAGCCCAAAACGCGTAACCGGACAGGCCGTACAGCACGAACAGCCCAAACAGCATCAACGGCGGGTCGGACGAGACGAGCACGAACGCGACGACAACGAGCAGGATCGCCGCGAACGGCACCCGGTGCCGCACATCGAGCGCCTTACCGCTGTAAAACGGCGCGTTCGACACCATCGTCACACCCGCGTAGACGGTCAACGCGAAGGCGACCCACGGCAGCCAGACGAGCTTGAGCGGCACGCGGTTGTCCGTTGCGAGCCACACGAAGCCGGCGATCAGCGCGGCCGCGGCCGGGCTAGGCAAGCCTTGGAAAAAGCGCTTGTCGACGACGCCGATGTTCGTATTGAACCGCGCGAGCCGCAGCGCCGCGCCCGAGCAATAAACGAACGCGGCGAGCCACCCCCAGCGCCCAAGATCCTTGAGCACCCACTCGTACATAACGAGCGCGGGCGCCACGCCGAACGACACCATGTCCGACAAGCTATCGAATTGCTCGCCGAAAGCGCTTTGCGTGTGCGTCATGCGAGCGACGCGCCCATCCATGCCATCGAGCACCATCGCCACGAAAATCGCGATGGCTGCAATCTCGAAGCGCACGTTCATCGCCTGCACGACGGCGAAGAAGCCGCAAAAGAGCGCGGCTGTGGTGAACGCATTCGGCAGCAGATAAATGCCGCGCGTGCGCAAAAACTTCTGGCGCGCGGCGCGCCGGCTCTCGGCCGGCGCCGAATCGACGCCGAGCGCCTTGTTGCGGCGAAACGGATTGCGCCGGAACGAACGCGGCATCGGCGTGGTGCCGGAGCGCGAGCGACGTTTGAAAGCGGCCATCGGTGACCCCTCCTGCTTGCGCGTCACAGTTCGGCGAGAATCGTCGACGAGGCGAAAACCTTTTCGCCGATCGACACCATCGCGCGACTGCCGAGCGGCAGATAGACATCGACGCGCGAACCGAAGCGGATGAACCCGTAACGCTGACCGCGAGCGAGCGGTTCGCCTGCGCGCACGTAACACAGAATGCGGCGCGCGATGAGCCCGGCGATCTGCACCGACGTGACCGTGTGCCCGCTCGCCGTGTGCAGCACGATCGCATTGCGCTCGTTCTCGAGCGATGCTTTATCGATGGCGGCGTTCAGATAGGCGCCCGGGAAGTACTCCACCTTCGTGATCGCGCCGTCGACGGGCGAGCGCTGCGAGTGCACGTTGAAGACGTTCATGAACACGCTGATTTTCAACGCTTCTCTGTCGGCGTACGGATCGCGCGTGGTTTCGACGGCGACGATGCGGCCGTCGGCGGGACACAGCACGGCATTCGCTTGCGTCGGGATCGGGCGCGGCGGATCGCGGAAGAACTGCACGACGAAGATCAGGATCAGCCAGAACGGCCAGGCAAAACCGAAACCCGCGACCGCATGGATCAACAGCGCGACGACGGCGGCGATCGCGATGAACGGCCAGCCTTCGCGCGCGATGATCGGATGTGGGTAATTCATGGATTGTTTTGAACTTTTGTAAAACCACTAGCATAGCAAAAGCCGCCCCGTGCGAGACGCACGGGACGGCTTTCTAGGGTAACGAGGCGCCGTCACGCGGACGAGGCCTTAGCGCCAGTCTTAGTTCTTCGACTGATCGACGAGCTTGTTCTTCGCGATCCACGGCATCATCGCGCGCAGCTTCTCGCCCACTTGCTCGATCTGATGCTCGGAGTTCAAGCGGCGGCGCGATTGCAGCGTCGGCGCGCCGGCGCGGTTCTCGAGAATGAAGCTCTTCGCGTACTCGCCCGTCTGGATGTCCTTCAGGACATCCTTCATGACTTTCTTCGTCTCTTCCGTCACGACGCGCGGGCCCGTGACGTACTCGCCATACTCGGCGTTGTTCGAGATCGAGTAGTTCATGTTGGCGATGCCGCCTTCGTAGATCAGGTCCACGATGAGCTTGAGCTCGTGCAAGCATTCGAAGTACGCCATTTCCGGCGCGTAGCCCGCTTCGACGAGCGTTTCGAAA
>CAYRLJ010000078.1:0-16325 GCA_964425025.1 uncultured Burkholderia sp.
CACCCTTATGCCAGTCGGAGTCAGCGCTTCAGCGCTTACTCCGGCCAAGGCTTCGTAGTAAGACCAAACCCCCGACAGCCTTAGCGCTCTCGGGGGTTTGTGCTTTGGCGCGGAAAAAGGCCTCTGCAATTCACGCTGAGCTGGCCAAAACCACCCGTCCCCATTTCCCTCCCGCCCGCACTCCGCCATCGGTGCGCCCTGCGCAGGCTGTGCTTCGGCACCTCGCATATGCCGCGCCGCACCTCCGCTTCCTCCAAGCGCATTGCGCATATCAGGGCATGCCCGTTGCTCGCCGTCCCTCATCGCCGCTGCGCTTGCAGCGCAGGACAGAGGAGCCGAACATGACGATCCGACCCACACCGCCGATGCCTGACCAGCAGCAGACGCAGATTCCAGGCAAAACGGGGCCAATGTCGCCGCAACCGGATCATGGTGAAGAGAGCTACGAGGGGCACGGCCGTCTCTCCGGGAAGGCCGCCGTCATCACAGGCGCCGATAGCGGCATCGGTCGTGCTGTGGCTATCGCCTTTGCGCGGGAGGGCGCGGACGTCGTTATCGCGTATTTCAATGAACATGACGATGCCCGCGAGACAGCGCGCTGGGTCGAGCAGGCCGGCCGAAAGGCCGTATTGGTCGCCGGCGACCTCGCTCAGCGTGAGACGGCGCGAGAAATCGTCGATCGCGCCGTCGAGGCGTTTGGCCGCATCGATGTGCTCGTGAACAACGCGGCGCATCAGATGCACTACGAGAAAGTCGAGGACATCACCGACGACGATTGGGACCGCACTTTCGATGTCAACATCGGTGCGATGTTCCGCCTCGTCAAGGCGGCGCTGCCGCACATGAAGTCGGGCAGTGCAATCGTCAATACGACATCGGTCAACGCCGATAAACCTCGTCCGACGCTTTTGCCCTATGCGACGACGAAAGGGGCGATTCAAAACTTCACGGGCGGCCTCGCTCAGTTGCTTGCGGAGCGTGGTATTCGCGCCAATTGCGTGGCACCGGGCCCGATTTGGACGCCGCTCATCCCGGCCACATTGCCGCCCGATAACGTCAAGGAGTTCGGTAGCCAAACGCCCATGAAACGGCCGGGCCAACCGGCCGAACTCGCCCCCGTCTATGTGATGCTCGCCAGCAACGAGGCCAGCTACGTGTCGGGGGCGACAGTGGCTGTGACAGGCGGGGTGCCGATCATTTGAGCGATACGTGTTCAGAGATGACGGATGCCGCCGATGGGAACGCCGCAGTTCGCGAGCGCGAGCCGACATGCGCGTCGGACTCGTCAACGGCGCGGCATGGGCTACTCGAGGCGGGGCACAACTGCCAATCGATACTGCGGGCACATCGATTTACACTTCTAATCGATGGATGCGCATATTTTTCCGTCTTGCGCGATGCGCTATTGCGCGCTGAGCGCACGATCTTCATCGTCGGTTGGGATATCGACAGCCGCATGCGGCTCGTGCCTGACGGCCCGGACGACGGCTTTCCCGAAGCGCTAGGCGAATTCCTGCAAGCGCTTTCCTCGATGCGGCGACGTCTGCGCGTCTATATCCTCGCGTGGGATTTCGCGATGATCTACGCGTTCGAGCGCGAATGGATGCCTGTCTATCAAAGAGACTGGCGCTCGCAGCGGGGCATCGTGTTTCGCCAAGACGGAACCCATCCGCGTGGCGCGTCCCATCACCAAAAGCTCGTCGTGATCGACGATCGACTCGCTTTCGTCGGCGGGCTCGATCTCACGCGCTCACGCTGGGACACGCCTTCGCACTTGGCGGACGATCCGCGGCGCCGCGATGCGAACGGGTTGCCGTATGGGCCGTTTCACGATGTTCAGGCGATGTTCGATGGCGATGCCGCTGCCGCGATTGGCGTGCTCGCGCGCGAGCGCTGGCAACGTTCATGCGGCAAAGCGATTGCGTTGCGTGCGCATCGGGGTGTCGACCGCGACGCAGACCCGTGGCCACCGAGCGCGCCCGTAGATCTGCGCGAGGTCATGCTCGGGATCTCCGTGACGGAGCCGCCGTACCGGTCGCGCGAGGCCGTGCAGCATATTCGCACGCTGGTTGGCGATTCGATCGCATCGGCTCAAAGCAACGTCTATATCGAAAACCAATACTTCACCGCTGCTGTCGTGCGCGAAGCGCTGAGCGGTCGGTTGGCGCGGGACGATGGGCCGGATGTCGCGGTGGTCGTACCGCGTCTTCAAAGCGGATGGCTACAAGAGGCGACGATGGGCGTGCTGCGCGCCCGCTTGCATCGAGCACTCGTCGGCTCCGATCAGCAGCGGCGGTTTCAAATGTATTGCCCGCACGTTGACGGTCTTGGCGATCGGTGCGTCAACGTTCACAGCAAAGTGATGATAGTCGACGACACGCTCATGACGGTGGGCAGCGCCAATTTCAACAACCGATCGATGGTGCTCGATACGGAGTGCAACGTGACGATCGACGCGAACGGCGATGCGCGCGTGCGCGAGGCGATCGCGCGCTGGCGCAATCGGCTGATCGCGGAACATCTCGCGGTGGCCGAATCGGAGGTCGCGAGCGCGTTCGCGCGCGAGCATCGCCTCAACGCCGTCATCGGAACGTTCGCGCGCCGGGAAGGCCGCACCTTACGGCCGTTCACGCCTGTGGTGACGGCGGATCTGGATGCGCTCGTGCCGATCAACGCGTGGCTCGACCCCGAGCAGCCGATCGCGCCGGAGGCGTTCGTGCGCGAGTTCATCCCGCAAGGGCGGCGCAAGTCGTTGACGGTGCGCTTTTCGGTGCTCGGCGGCCTGGTGCTCGCGCTGGCCGCGATGGCTGCGGTTTGGCAATTTACATCGTTCGGTCATCACGTCAATCTCGCGGAACTCGCGCGCCTCATCAAGCGCATCGATGCGCACCCAATGGCGCCTCTGATCGTACTGACAGGCTATGTCGTCGCATCAATCTTGTCCGTACCGATAACGGTATTGATCGCGGCGACCGGCCTCGTCTTTGGCGCGTGGCCCGGTATCGGTTACGCGCTCGGGGGAACATTGCTGTCCGCGATCGCGGCCTATGGTCTGGGGGTATTGCTCGGGCGCGATGCGGTACGCCGCCTCGCGGGCGCGCGTGCAAACCGGCTCAGCGAACGCATCGGACAGAGCGGCCTCGTTACCGTGATCGTTCTCCGGTTGCTACCGATCGCGCCTTTCACGATCGTGAACCTTGTCGCCGGCGCGTCGCACATCCGGTTGCGCGACTTCATGATTGGCTCCGTGCTCGGCATGGTGCCGGGCATTTTATTGACGGTGACCTTCGCGCATCAGTTGCTGAACGCGATTCGGCATCCCGATGCCGGGTCCGTGGCGGCCATGTTGGCCATCGGCCTGGCACTCGTTGGCATTTCCGTGCTGTTGCAACGTTGGCTGGGACGACGAAAGTGAACGCACATATGAACGATCAAGCCGACCCTACCGTGGACTCGGCATCGGACACGGGCGAGTTAAAGCGCTCTGCTGGCGTCTCGGCGGCCGGCATTTGCGAGCTCAAGATCGCGACGTACAACATTCACGGCGGGCTGCCCACCTGGACGGCTGAATCGACGCGGCAGATGCTTGCGCGCATTGCGCACGTTATCGAAGAACTCGACGCTGACATCGTTGCGCTGCAAGAGGTGCCGCTCGGCGGCTCCGACATGCCTGATGTCCTGTCGTATCTGCGCGAGACGAGCGGAATGTTCGCCGTCGAAGGACCGACGCTCGATACGCCGAAGCGCCGTTATGGCAACGCGGTGCTGTCGCGGTTGCCGGTGCGGATGTCGCGCACGCTCGATCTCTCGTTTCATCGACGCGAACCCCGTGGCGCGCTCGATGCCGATATCGAATGCGGGGGACGTCTGATACGCGTTGTCGCTACGCATCTGGGGTTGTCGGCCAGCGAACGCAGCACTCAAGTGCGCACGCTGCTCGCGGCTTTCGATAACAGCGAATTGCCTGTCATTTTGCTAGGTGACATCAACGAATGGTTCGTGTACGGACGAGCGTTGCGCACGCTCGTCTCGCATTTTCGGCGCGCGCCTGCGAGGCGCACGTTTCCGACACTGTGCCCGATCTTCGCACTCGATCGCATTTGGGTGCACCCGGGCGAATGGTTGGTGGATGTGACCGTCCATCGCAGCGCTTTCGCGCGGCGGGCGTCCGATCACTATCCGCTCATCGCGCACATCCGCATGCCGGCGCATCCGTCGCATGGCGGAGCATTAGGAGGACGGCCATGAAGACGAGCAAACTCGATGGATGCGCACTCGATTATTGGTGCGCGCGTGCTTTGGTCGACGACGATGAAGAAATCATATTTACTCAAGTTGAACCGAGCATTGTCGTGACGTTGACGCACGGCGCGTTGCGCAAGCTGGCGCAACCGTTCTCGCCGTCGACCGAATGGGGGCACGCGCTCGAACTATTGGAGCGTGCTCGGGAATTGCGATGGACACGCGGGGAGCGCGATACGCATTGCTGGGTACGGTTCGATGGCGACGATATGGTCGAAGCCGACGCGGCGCATCCGCGTGTCGCGCTGCTGCGCGCGTTCGTGCGCGCTCGGTTCGGCGATGAGGTCGATTCATATCCCGCCGGCGCCCACGCGGTTCGCGCCGGGAAGAGCCATCCCTATGATGCGGGCGGCGTTCCGCCGACCTATGGCGATAATGCCGGCGCCGACAACGAGATCGGGGATATTCGCTCCGTGCCAAGGCAGTAGCATCCGCCGCTTAATCGGTATCAGATCGATGCACCGCGGACGAGCCGAAGGCGCGTGATTTCCGATGGCGCGCCGAGCCGTTTCGGCGGCCCCCAATAACCGGTCCCGCGGCTCGTGTACACCCAAAGAGCGTCTAGCTTGGCGAGCCCCGCCGTGAACGGTTGCTGCAGCCGCACGAGGAAATTCCAGGGAAAGAACTGGCCGCCGTGTGTGTGTCCGGACAACTGCAGCGTGTAACCGGCTTCGGCGGCGGCAAGGGCGGTGCGCGGCTGATGGGCGAGCAAGACTTTGATCCGCACGTCACGAGGCGCGTGCGCGAGCGCTGCGGCCGGGTCGCTGCGCTGTGCCTCGTCGAAGCGGCCCGCGGAATAATCGGTCACGCCTGCGATGATGAACCGGCTACCGTCGCGTTCGAGCACCACGTGCTCGTTCAGGAGCACGCGCAGCCCAAGCCGTTCGAATTCGGCGATCCACTGCGCCGCGCCGGAATAGTACTCGTGGTTGCCGGTCACGAGGTAGGTGCCGTAGCGGGCCGAGAGCCGGCCCAGCGGTTGGGTGTGGCTGGCCAATCTCGCGACGCTGCCGTCGACGACGTCGCCCGTCACCGCGATCACGTCGGGCTGTAACTGATTCACGGCATCGACGATCGCATCGACATAGCGCGCTTTGATCGTTGCCCCTACATGGATGTCGCTGATTTGCACGATGGTGAGCCCATCGAGCGCTGCGGGCAGTCCGTCAATCGGCACGTCGACGGCTACCACTTTGGCGCGCCGACGCGCATTCACAAAGCCGATCGCCGTCGACAGGGAGGCGAGCGCCGGCACGCCGACCGCCGTATCGACGCGCCAGCGATCGATTGACAGCACGTGGTGCCAAAGCGCATCGACGGTCAACGCCGACGCGAGCACGATCTCGCGCAGGAAGGTAAAGACGAGCAGGGATGAAAACAAGCCCATCGCGATGGACCCGATCCAGGCAATGCGATCGGAGTACGGCAGGTGCTCGAAGACGCGGGCGACTATGCCAATCGGCATCAAGCAGCACGAGAGCACCAGCAAGCAGGCGATGAGCAGTTTCGCCGGGAAGCCGATCGGCAAATCGGGAATGAGGCGCAGACCGACATAGACGTGCATTAGCGCGCCGATGAGAAATGCGCGCGTAAAGAAGGAGGAGCGACGCATGGAGAAAGCCGGTGTCCTTAATCGATGGCAAGGCGATCCGACTCGAGCGGGAGCCGAAATGGCGATGGAATTGAAAGCGGCTCGAAGCATTGTACTCGCGGGCCGCATGCGCGCACGCCGAGCCGGCTCGTGACTGGGCGGTGCAGGTTTCTCTTACTGGGAAATAGATCTAAGCTACGAATATTCGCGATTGATTCATGCTCGGTTGGCGTCGTGAAGGAGAGGAGGGCGAATCATGAAAGCCGTCAAATGGGCCAACAGGCCGCCGCACCGTCCTCACCATCTCGGCTATGAAGGTAGCCACGTCATGCTGCCGCTTGTCGTGCTGTCGTTCATGGCGATAGCCGTCTACTACATCGTGAGTCGCATGGATTTGCTCGAGATCAGCCAAAGCGCGGTGTTCGACGTCGTGATGGTTTTCGTCGCGCTCGGCATCGCCGGGCTTTTCGGCGTGGTCGGTGCGTGGCTGCGTTCGGATGACAACGGGAGGAGCGAAGGTTTCTGCTTCGTTGGCGCGTTGATCGGCGCGTTGGTGTTTTATATCGCGCTACTTTCGTCGTAGACGCCGCGCGCTTGCGGGCGCGCGGCGGCATTCAATCGCGTACCGGTTAAGGGAATCGGAATCGGAACCGGACCCGGAACCGAAATCGGTAAAGATTAAGCGATGCGAGCAGCCTCGTCGAATGAGAAGCGCGGGTTGCGCGAGTGCAATTTCGACCGATCTCCATATCCGAGGTTGATCAGAAAATTCGTTTTGATCGTCGTCCCGGCGAAAAAGGCTTCGTCCACTTTGGCGGCGTCGAAGCCCGACATCGGGCCCGCGTCGAGGCCGAGCGATCGCGCCGCCATAATCAGGTAAGCCCCCTGCATCGAAGCGTTGCGAAATGCCGTGGCGCGGATCGCTTCGTCGTTCCCTACGAACCAACTGCGCGCATCGGCGTGCGGGAACAGTTTCGGCAGATGTTCGTAAAATTCCATGTCCATCCCGACGATAACGGTCACGGGAGCGGCCATCGTTTTTTCGACATTACCGGCCGAAAGCGCGGGCTTCAGTTTCTCCTTCGCTTCGGCCGTTTTAACGAAGACGAAGCGGCCGGGACTCGAGTTCGCCGATGTCGGTCCCAGGATGGCCAGCGAGAAGATTTGCTGAAGAAGGGCATCGTCAAGCGGCCTGGGCAGCCAGGCGCTGTGGGTGCGAGCTTCGCGGAATAGCTGGTCGAGCGCGTCGGCGGAAAGTGGCATGATGGACGGTGGTCACGGTAGCGAGTTTCTGACGGGCTTAATGATAGCGACGGAATCGTTGGTTTGCAGTAGCCAGGCCGGTGTACTCGTCGGCGAACGGGCCGGCAAGATTTCGAATGGCACAGCTTTTTCGTCGTGCGATAAAGGTGCCCTGGGAAAATGTGCCCTGAAAAACGAAGGGTCGATTTATGGTCCATAAGGTGTTGATTGAATGATCGATGACATGTTCGGCGGCGTGCCGCAGGTCGACGTCGACTGGTATCCGCATTGGTTGTCTCCCGACGAGGCGGCGCTTGCGTTTTCCGCGCTGGTCGAAGAAGTGCAGTGGAAGCAGGACACCATCCGGACGCCGGGCGGCGTCAAGCCGCTGCCGCGTCTCACCGCCTGGCAAGGCGATCCGGGGGCGATCTACGTCTACTCGGGCATCCGCAATGAGCCGCGCGCATGGACGGCGACCGTTCATGCCCTGAAATCGCTGGCGGAAACGACCTCCGGGACGCGCTTCAACAGCGTGCTGCTGAACCGGTACCGCAGCGGAGAGGACAGCATGGGCTGGCACGCCGATAAAGAACGTGAGCTTGGCGAACAGCCGGTAATCGCGTCGGTGAGCCTCGGTGTCCCACGCCGATTCGATCTTCGACACAACGAGACGGGGCAACTGCGTACGTTCGACCTGACGAGCGGTAGCTTGCTCGTCATGCGTGGGCACACCCAGCGCGAATGGCGGCACCGCGTCGCGAAAGCGCCGGGCGTGAGGGGAGAGCGAATTAATCTTACGTTCCGCTCCGTCACCGAGCGCAACGGCGCTGGGTGATCGACGGTCGGAGCACAGTCCGTTCGGTCTGCAGCCGCTCGTCAGTTTTCCTGACGAATGCGACGTCGTTGATTGAACGCTTTCGCGCTAAAAAACTTGTAAGAAATTTATGCGCATAAAAGCGCCGAATCCGTCGTTTGTCCCGTCTTGCATGAGCTATGGCGGATCGTGCCGATACTCTCCACTTCTTGCGGTCTGCGGTGCTCTATTCTGGGAAGAAGGGCCGCGGCGTGGCTTATCCCGATCTGATCGGGTAGGGGGATCCATGTTGGGGTGCTTATATTCGTCTTGAGACTCCGTGGACTGATCTGCGGGCACACCCGAGGGAACGATAGCTGATGAAGATTTCCGTCTTGGTAGGCGCAGTCCTGATGGCTTTATCGACAACGACTATCGCCGCGCGACCGTCGGTCTATCCGTTGCGCAGTCAAAGCGCGTCGACCCAAGGGATCGACAACGCGCTTTGCTACTCGCAGGCAAGGCAGCAAACGGGAGTCGATATGGCGCGTCAGTCGCAACGCCCCGTGCCCGCCAAGACGCATTGGGCCGCTGCCGATGCTGGGAAAGGCGCAAGCGCGCCGCCCTTGCCGGCGGCCCGCGGCGCATCGGACGGCGGGTCGCGTGCGGCCCAGGGGGGATCGTCCGCAATGGAGGCTGGCAGCGCCTCTGCAGCCGACACACAATCGAGCGCCGCGCGTCCCGCCGAGTCGTCGGCGGTAGGCAGTGGCACCGCACACGCACCTGCTGAGAGCCCCGGGAGCCGAGGCGCAGCATCCTCTGCTGTCGCCGGTCTGCCTCCACTGCCGCCGCCCGAGGCACCTATGACGACCTATTGGCAGGCGTACGGTGACTGCATGCAAAGCCGAGGCTACGGCGTGCAGTGAGCGCTGCGCGCCGGGCGCGCACGAAACTTGCTCTCCTTTTCCTTTTTACAACCGCCGTGCCCGTGACGTTTCGTTGCCTTGCAATCGACTCGTGACGGCCTAGACTTAATGTCTCGGCGAATATCTTAGGGGGAATAGGAGATGCGTTTGACCATTTTGATTAACGGTTCCGATCCCACCGTCAATCATGACTACGCCGTGCTTTGGCTCGATACCGATGAGCGCGTGTGGTCCAGAGAGTCGCATGAAGGGATCGATCTTCCGCCCTGGGGAGAATTGCGGGACGAGGGCGGTGTCACGAACCTGAGCGCGCCAGCCGCCGAACAACCCTTGTGTACATTGCGCGGCTTGCACGTCGAGCGGGATTCCCCGACTGCGGCGCAGGGCGGGGCGCAGTGGTCCTGCGGCACGATCGGGCGGACCGACGGCGTATGGCGCTTACAAGCTGTTGAAAAGATTGCCATTCCGCCAGAGCACAGCGTCTTTAGGCGATAGCTACGCCGGTCTGACCGCCCGGCGGCAAAAATGTCTTACCGTTCATTACGAAAGATCCGGAGAGAATTTCCATTAGGTATAGTCGGCCTTGGCTATCTCGAGGCCAACCTCTAGGCCCGCTCGGCTTCTGCCGTCGGGCCGTCTTTTTTTCTACCTCCCTCTATTGCCGCCCGTACTTCGTGCCGACCGGAACGCCCCAGACGGTGTTCGCCCGTCGGTTCGAAACCATTGCGCCCGAGATGCATGTCGCTCCGCTCGAGCACTTGCACTGCGGCCCGCGCGGCGGTGAATTCGAGATGAGACCGCTTCGACGGAAGGCGCGGCGGGGGAGATAACCGTCGAAGGAACCCCTTCCGGGCTGCATGCCAAGGAGCGGGCACAACGTCAACGCGTGCGCGGCTAGCGTCGGCCTGTGACGCCCATATGAAAAATGTTGCTGTTTTGCAACTACTGAACAACGAAATGGCCGACGTTCGCGCTGCCGATTTTTACCGCCTATCACAAAACAAAATCGTTAAAAAACAATGATCTACGGGTTTGCCCTAGATTGATTATTTCTTTTTGAGCAAGAATGTGTTGTGTCATCCACGTATACCCTACTTAGGGTCAGCACGTAGACTCGCCCCTCATCGGACGGGTCGTTTCGTTCTGACCGCCTAGCCGCTGCGAAAGCGGCGACCAAGGTGGATCCGTCTTCCTGAAGTCTGGCAGTGAGCCAGTTTTATAAAAAGGGACTTCTCCAAATGAAAAAAACCCTGGTTGTTGCAGCGGTTTCCGCCTCTTTCGCAGTCGCAGCACACGCGCAAAGCAGCGTCACGCTCTATGGCGTGATCGATGCGGGTATCACGTACACGAGCAACGCGGGTGCTCGTCACTCCAACTGGCAACAGACGTCGGGCGGCATCGATCAAAGCCGTTTCGGCCTGAAGGGTTCGGAAGACCTCGGTAACGGTCTGAAGGCGATCTTCCAGTTGGAAAGCGGTTTCAACCTGAACAGCGGCCGTTACGCAAACAGCGGCAGCCAGTTCAACCGTCAATCGTTCGTCGGTCTGTCGAGCAACTACGGCACGGTCACGCTCGGCCGTCAATATGACGCCGAACAAGACTACCTGGCTCCCCTGAGCGCAACGGGTAGCTGGGGCGGTACGTCGTTCGCTCACGTCGGCAACTTCGACAACCTGAGCACGAACTACGGCTTTGCGGTCAATAACTCGATCAAGTTCACGAGTGCCAGCTACGCAGGCTTCACGTTCGGCGGCACGTACGGCTTCTCGAATCAAGCTGGCGCATTCGCGAATAATCGGGAATACAGCTTCGGCGCGGCTTATCAGCTCCAAGGCCTGCGCGTGGCAGCTGCATACGCTCAGCAAAACAACCCGCTCGCCGGCAATGGTGGCGCAACCGACGGTGTTGCCACGCTGTTGAACGGTAGTATCCCCTCCACGATCGGCAATTTCCGTCAACGTTCGTACGGCGTTGGTGCCGGCTACGCGTTCGGCCCGGCCCAAGTTGGCGCGGTGTGGACGCAAGCGCGTCTGGACAATGCGCAAGCCCAAGCGTCGATTCGCCAAGACAACTACGAAGTCAACGCGAAATACAACCTGACGCCGGCTCTGGGTCTGGGCGTTGCCTACACGTTTACGAACCAGCGCGGTTCGGTGTTGGGTGCCGGCGTTGGCGCACGCTTCCACCAAGTCGGCGCGCAAGCCGACTACTCGCTGTCGAAACGCACGGATGTCTACGCTCAAGTGGCGTACCAGCACTCGAGCGCGGCTGGCGCATCGATCTACAACGGCACGTTCGGTGGTGTGTCCTCGTCGAACAACCAAACGGCTGCTACGGTTGGCCTGCGTCACCGCTTCTAAGCCGGTTGTATCGGTCTAGTCGCACCCCAGGCGCTGCGGCCGCTGCGCCTAGGGTTGCGAATGAGCCCCACGTTTTCGGAACGTGGGGTTTTTTGTGCCCCATCTCTTAGACGCGTCCGCGTCCCATTCACCCGCTTCTGCCGTACCTTCTCCCTACTCCCTGGCGGGCCACTGCCGCATTCGATTCGGGTTCTCCCTATACTTGGTCTCATTAAGCGTGCACGCCGCGAACCGTTTCGTGCATGTTCGATGCATCGGTCTCAATAGAGACCATCGACATCATCGAGGTAGGTGCCATGAGCGAAGTAGCGGGGCGGATCGGCGAAGAGGTGCTTCGCACCGACGTCGTCATTATTGGCGCGGGGCCGGTAGGGCTATTTGCCGCGTTCGAAGCCGGCGTGATCGGCTTGTCTTGTCATATAGTCGATGCGCTCGATCAAGTCGGCGGTCAATGTATCGAGTTGTATCCGGACAAACCCATTTTCGATATCCCCGCTGTTCCCGTCTGTACCGCGCGGCAATTGATAGACCGTCTCATGGAGCAGTGCAAACCGTTTGCACCTCCGATTCATCTCGGGCAGCGCGTGATGCAGGTCGAGCGGGTCGAGCAAACGAAGCGCTGGCGCGTGACAACCGATCGCGGTCTCGTGTTCGATACCGCCGCAGTGCTGCTCTCGGCCGGCAACGGCGCATTCGTGCCGCAACGCGTGGGTTTGCCCGAAGCGCAAGCACTCGAAGACCAGCACGTTCACTATGCCGTGCGCAAGCGGGCGATGTTCGCGGATCAGCGTGTCGTCGTCGCTGGCGGGGGCGATTCGGCGCTCGACTGGGCGCTGGCGCTGCGCGGTCAAGCCAAGCGCGTCACGCTCGTGCATCGACGCAATGCCTTTCGCGCGGCCGAGGCGACCGTCGAGGAAATGAAGCGCGCGGTTGCTGCCGGACAGATGGATCTGGTTGTCGGCACCATTGCGACGCTGAACGCCGCCGACGGCGCATTGCAGTCGATCGACGTCAAGACGCTTGGCGGCGATGTGACGATCCAGGCGGACCATTTGATTGCGCTGTACGGTTTGGTGGCGGATTTGGGGCCGATCGCGGGGTGGGGGCTCGATGTGCGTGCCGGCCGCGTGGCCGTCGATACTTCGTACTACGAAACATCGGTACCGGGCATTTTTGGTGTGGGCGACATCGCCACTTATCCGAACAAGCAAAAGTTGATTTTGTCAGGCTTTCACGAGGCGTCGCTGGCGTTGCGAAAGGCCTATGCCTACGCGTTCCCCGATAAGAAACGCGTACATGTGCATTCGAGCTACGACACCGGCTTGTCCGAACGCATCCTCGGTACGCCGGCGCTCGATGAGGCCACCCACTCGTAATCTCGCTCGTGTTGATTCGACACAGGGATGCCACCGCACAGCGAACGTTTTGCAAAACCGCCGCACGTCGATGCGTGCGGCGCAAGTCATGGAGGTTGCCATGTACGAACGCATTCTAGTTCCCGTAGACGGTAGCGAAGGTGCGCGGCATGCACTCGACGAAGCACTCAAGCTCGCAAAACTTTCGGGTGCACAAGTGCAAGCGGTGCACGTGCTCGAGCATCCGACCCAGGTGGTTGACGTTGCGGCGGGCTTCGCTGAACAGGCGCCGATACGCGACACATCCAGCGAGATCGCGACAACGGTGCTCGCCGAGGCGCGCGAACAGATTGCGCCGTTCGGTGTACTCGGGACAGTGCGTGCCATCGATGCTTACGGCGAAAGCTTGCCGGCGGTGCTCGCGCGGGCCATCGACGAGTTCGATGCCGATCTCGTGGTCATGTATTCGCACGGACGCCGCGGCATTCGCCGCCTGTTTGCCGGCAGCGTGGCCGAATCGCTGCTGCACGATACGACCGTTCCGGTCCTGCTATTGCGAGACGGGGATCACGAGCAGGGGTAAACGGCGAGTGGGCGCGTGGATTAGTGACGTGCGGTTGACTCGCGCAGACGGCGTGGGCGACGGATGCCAGCCCGGACATGGCGGGCGCCTGGGCAATCGGACGAAAATGGGGACGAAGCATGCGGGTTGACCGCAATGGGCAAGATCGCTTTGGCTGGCTAAAATGATCGGTTTTGCCCGGGCGATCATGAGTCGATCGGGCGCCTCATCGATACATCGTTCCCATTAGGAGAGGAGGTTTGTTTTGACGCGTCCCACCGAGCACGACGGCTTACAGCGCGGGCTGAAAAATCGCCATATTCAATTGATTGCACTAGGCGGCGCGATCGGCACCGGTCTCTTTCTGGGATCGGCCAGTGTCCTCAAAGCAGCTGGCCCTTCGATGATTCTCGGATATGCGGTTGGCGGCCTGATTGCTTTCTTGATCATGCGCCAGCTTGGCGAGATGGTGGCGCAGGAACCCGTTGCCGGTTCGTTCAGCCACTTCGCCTACAAATACTGGGGCGATTTCGCGGGCTTTTTGTCGGGCTGGAATTACTGGGTGCTCTATGTGCTCGTCAGCATGGCCGAACTCACGGCCGTCGGGACGTACGTGCACTTCTGGTGGCCCGGCGTTCCCACCTGGGTCTCCGCGCTCGTTTGCTTTGCCGTCATCAACGCCGTCAACTTGGCCAACGTCAAAGCCTATGGGGAAACCGAGTTCTGGTTCGCGATCATCAAGGTCGTGGCCCTCATCGGCATGATCGTCTTCGGCGGCTATCTGCTCGAAACGGGCAAAGGTGGCCCGCAGGCATCGATCTCCAACCTCTGGCGCTACGGCGGATTCTTTCCGCACGGCTTTCATGGGCTCTTCATGACGCTCGCCGTCATCATGTTCTCGTTCGGCGGACTCGAACTGATCGGGATCACCGCGGCCGAAGCCGACGATCCACGCCGCACGATTCCGAAGGCGGTCAATCAGGTCCTGTATCGGATTCTGATTTTCTATATCGGCTCGCTTGTCGTGTTGCTCGCCCTGCATCCGTGGAATGAAGTCGCGCAAGGCGGCAGTCCGTTCGTCATGATCTTTTCGCAGATTGGCTCGGGGCTGACGGCCAATGTGCTCAACGTGGTGGTGCTGACTGCGGCGCTGTCTGTCTACAACAGCTCCGTCTATGCGAACAGCCGCATGCTTTACGGGCTGGCGGAGCAGGGCAATGCACCGCGCGCGCTGCTCAAGGTCGATCGTCGCGGCGTGCCGTATGTCGCCATCGGCTTGTCCGCCGTCGCGACCTTCGCCTGCGTCATCGTCGACTATCTGATTCCGGCGCGCGCGCTCGACATTTTGATGTCGCTCGTGGTCGCGGCGCTCGTCATCAATTGGGCGCTCATCAGCCTCACGCATTTGAAGGCGCGCAAGGCGATGGTCGCGGCGGGGCAGCAGCTCGTTTTCAAATCGATCGCTTATCCGGTCGCCAACTGGATTTGCCTCGCATTCATGGCGATGGTCCTCGTGATTCTCGCCTTCACGCCGGGGCTGTCCGTTTCCGTTTGGCTCGTCCCGGTCTGGCTCGTCGTCATGTGGCTCGGCCACGCGGCGAAGCGGCGTTCGAATGCGACCGTGCCCGCCGCGGCCGGCGGGCGATAACTTTGCATCGCGTCGGTGCGGCAATCTCGCGCGCCGTCCGACGGCTTTAACTGACGCTAAGGCGGCGCGAACAATCCGACGGAAGTCATGCGAGAGAGAAGGGGACAAGCGTACCGTGACGATCCTGCCCCGGGGTGCGATGCGGGCGCGGCATGTTTCGCATGCCCGAATCGCACGGCTCGATCGGCGCTAGCCGTAAGCTTAGCCGCGCCGTTTCGCCGGCCGCCACGCCACGCGACGGAAGCGCTCTTTCTTTTGCTCTTCTTCGAAGTGCATGCGCGAGGGTTTGACGAGATCGCTTCGCGAGACGATACCCGCAAGCTTCATCGAATCGTGATCGGCCACGACCGGCATGCGTTCGAGGCCATGCACGGCAAGCCGCGCGGCCACGAGCCTGCACGTCTCGCCCGGCACAGCGACGGTAACCGATTTGGCGGCGAGCGCATCGCCGATCGCCATGTCGCCGCCTTGCTCGGCGGCCAATGCGACGAGCGTTTCCCGATCGGCGACGCCGATGAGACGTTCATCGCGCACGACCGGATAAGCGCGATGCGGTTGGCTCGAGCCGAAGAACGTCGAGAGTGCATCACGCACGGGCAGTAGCGCGTCGATCGTCAACACCGTACGCGTCATCACTTCGTCGACGTGATGGCGCTCGAGCGGATCGACGCCGTACTCGCGGTAGATGTGATAGCCGCGGCGTGCAATCTTCTCCGTCATGATCGAGCGACGCATGACGACCGTCGTGAATCCATGCGCGACGAGTGTTGCAGCGAGCAACGGCAGCAGCGCGTTGGCATCGTGCGTCAGGCCGAATGCGAACACGATTGCCGTCAGCGGCGCACCGAGCGTGGCGCCGAGCGTGGCCGCCATCGCGACGAGCGGCCACAGCGCGGCTTCGTGGCCCGGCAAAACGGGGCCCATGACGATGCCAAGGCCGGCGCCGAGCATGAGCAGCGGGGCGAGCACGCCACCCGACGTACCGGAGCCCAATGCGATCACCCAGATGATCGCCTTCACAACGAGGATCGAAACGGCCACCTTCACGGCGAGCTGCTGATGGAGCAAATCGCCGATGACGTCGTATCCGACGCCGAGGGCGCGCGGTTCGATCAAGCCGCCCAGGCCGATCGCGAGGCCGCCGAGCGCGGGCCACCACATCCAGTGCACGGGCAACTTCGCGAACAGATCTTCGGTGGCGTACAGGGCAACCGACAGGCCCGAAGCGAGCGCGCCGCTGGCGAGGCCGAGAATCAAGCACGAGATTAACGAGATCGTGCCCGGCGGTGCGGTTTCGAGCGGAAACAGCGGGCCGACGCCGAACCACTGCGCGCGCATGAAACCCGCGACGGCGCAAGCGAGCGCGACGGGCAGAAAACTGCGCGGACGCCATTCGAACAACAGCAGCTCGACGGCAAGCAGCACTGCCGCCACGGGCGTGCCGAACACGGCCGTCATGCCGGCGGCCGCGCCGGCGACGAGCAGCGTCTTGCGCTCGGCCGCGGTGACCTTCACGCACTGTGCGAGCAGCGAGCCTAACGCGCCG
>CAYRLJ010000078.1:16335-20940 GCA_964425025.1 uncultured Burkholderia sp.
GATCGGACCTTCCGCGCCGAACGGTCCGCCGCTGCCGATGACGATGCCTGACGAAAGCGGTTTGAGAATGGCGACCTTGGGCGACATGCGGCTCTTGCCGAACAGAATCGCTTCGATGGCTTCGGGAATGCCATGGCCGCGGATCTTTTCAGAGCCGAAGCGAGCAATCAAGCCGACGATGAGCCCGCCCAGCACCGGAATGAGCACCACCCAGACACCGAGCTTGTTATCGGCCGGCGAATGGTTCACGAACGAGAACGTGCCGAAGAAAAACACGTTCGTGAACATGGCGATGAGTTTGAGCAGCACAATGGCCGCGATCGTGCCGAGTACGCCGATGACGGCGGCCAAGGCACAGATGCCGGGTAACCGCGCGTTGGCGGAAAAATCCCGTTTGTTTGGGTCGAGGTGGTCGCTCATAGATTTACCTAAGTCACAAATCAATCTGCGGCACACTGAACGCGCCTCGGAGCGAGTTCAGCTCCGCACGGTGCAGTGCCGCGAGTCTTGCCAGTACCGTTTCGCCTGCCTTTTGCAGATGCACTTCCACTTGCCGCCTATCCGTTTCGCTCGCTTTGCGCTTGACGAGACCGAGCGCTTCGCAACGCGAGACCAATGCGACGACCCCATGGTGCTGCGCTTGCAATCGCTCGGCCAACTCGCCGATCGAGGCCCATCCGCGGCCCGGGTAGCCCTTCACGTGCAGCAGCAGGAGATATTGCAAAGGCGTGATGCCTTCGCCTTGCGCGGCGCGCTCTGAGAATCGTTCGAAGCGCCGCATCTGATAGCGGAACTCCGAGAGTTGCTCGAAATCGGTCTTGGAAAGCGCGCTATCGGCGGACGTTTTCATCGGGGGGGCGGGAAAGTGCAAAACCCGAAATAATATCACGGTGTGATATATATGGGGTGCATTTCCTCGGCTTACGCGATCTTCAGCCGGCGCGTTTGCGTTTGCCGATGCAGGCCGCCGATGAGATCCGATTGTGTGATCATGCCGATCAAGCGTCGCGCGCCGTCCACGACCGGAATATGGTGGTGTCCGTAGTGTGCGAATACCGGGATCAGTTCCGCGACGGGCAAGCTCGGGTCGACCGTGCGTACGTTCGGCGTCATCAAATCGTCGACGCGATACGCATCGCTGGCATTGCGCTTGAACGACAGCGACCAGCGCTTGCGCGGGCCACGCAACCCGAAGGTCGTGCGTGCGACGAAATCGGTACGCGTGACGATGCCGACGACACGTCTCGCTTCGTCGACGACGGGCAGTGCTTTGATGTGATTGCGCTCCAGCAATCGCCACGCGCTAGCGGCCGATGTATCGCTCGACACGCTGACTGCGTCGTGCGACATGATGTTGGCGCACGTGAGTTCGCTGAATCTGCGCGCATAGGCGAGCAGTTGCGCTTCCTGCACGAGCGATTCCAGGTCTTCGGCTGCGACGGCGAGCAATTCGCCCCGTTCGCGGACGATGGTCTCGATATCTTCGCGTGTGACGCCGGCGACCCCGGGCGCCGCTTGCGGGGCGGCGCGACTCGCGTGCGGGTAGCGATGACCCGTGACGGTGTGATAGATGATGGCCGATGCGAGCAGCGCGACCGATTGCAATGCGACGGGCTCGACGACGAAGCGCAGGCCGAGCGCATGAACGGCCGGGCCGCCGAGTACGGCCGTCAATGCCACCGCGCCCGAAGGCGGGTGAATGCAGCGCAGCGCGAACATGACGCCGATGGCCGCGGCGAGCGCGACCGCTGACGCAATGATCGGATTGCCGATCAACATGGCACTGAGTACGCCAAGTGTGGCCGCTACGAGATTGCCGCCGACGAACGACCACGGTTGCGCGAGCGGGCTTGCGGGCACTGCGAAGAGCAGCACCGCCGACGCGCCCATCGGTGCGATCAGATACGGGATTTCGGCTTGCGGGCCGAGCAGCCAATGCACCGATGCGCCCATCGCCGCAATGCCGAGCAATGCACCAAAACAAGCACGAACACGCTCGCGCGAAGAGACGGCGATAGGGTGCGGGGCGAAGCTGGCGAACCAGCGCAACATGGCTTGGCTAAGCACGGCGATTAATCTTCGAATGACATGATGGAAGAGCGGCGAACGGACGCTTGATCGCCTTTGATCGCCGCGAGAGGGGGCGATTATATGTCAACGTGATATAACAGCGCCATCGCGAAAGGGCGGCACTGTCGCGGCTAAACCGCAAATCCGCTGTATAAATGGGCGATGAAGGGGGGAGATGCGTCGAGCAGCGACGGGCGCGCGGGGCCTATCGAAAGGTATTCGAATGGTGGGGGGCAATAAGCTCGGCTATAAACTTATTACTAATCGATTGCTTCGCCAACGCCGCGAGCGTCGTTTCAAGCGCGCAATCCGGCATCGATCGTTAGTTCGTGCGCGAGTCTTGCGCACGAACCTCCGCGCACATGCGGAGCATTTAAGCGGGCGTCGTCGCGCTCAGCAATCGCTTGATTTCAGGTACGCAGGAGCCGCAGACGCTGCCGCATCCGAGCGTCGATTTCAGTACGTCGAGCGCCGCGCCTTTTGCGATCGCTTGCTCGATCTGCGATTGCGTCACCTGCTTGCAATTGCAGACGACGCGCTCGCGCGGAGCGCGCGTACGGTGCGAGCCGTCGCCGCCGAGCAGGACGATGGCGTGACGCGGCCCCTCCCACGGCGACGCGGTGCGCATTTGCTCGATGAATGCGGAAGCAGCGCTCGTTTCACCGGTCAGCAAGAACCCATCGACGAACCGCGCGTTCCAAGCGACGCGCTGTGCACGGCCGCGACGCGCGCCGCGATACTCGAGCAGATCGTCACCGCGAGCGAGACCGAGCGCATCGTGCAATCGCTCCGTCCAAGACTCATCGATATCGAGATCGGCTGCCGTGACGACGATGAGATCGTCCGCCTCCACGCGGATCGACGCATAGGCGCGTTCGGCGAGCAGCGGCTGCACGGCGGCACGCAACATGAGGGCATCGCCGCGTTTCGCTGCGATGAGCCGCCACGGCAGCCTCGCCGCTTCGATGCGCACGGCCGCATGCTTCAGTTCGGGCTGCTTAGAGTCCGGATCGACGGCGCCGATCGTTGCTTCGTTGATGCCGCCGCTGTCGAGGAACTGTCCGCTCCAATGCATCGCCGCGAACACCGTGCCGGGTGGTAAGTCTTCGCTCATTTCGAGCGGTAGCACGAGCCGGCCGCGTCGGCTTGCGATCGTCACGAGCTCCCCTTCCTTGAGTCCACGGCGTGCCGCATCTTCGCGACGCATCGACAACGTCGCCTCGGGGGCATGATTGAAAAGGGTGCCGGCGCGCCCCGTGCGACTCATACCGTGCCATTGATCGCGCAGACGTCCGGTCAGCAAACGGAACGGGTACCGCGCATCGACGGGCTCGGCGACGGGCAAGTAGCGCGGCGCATGAAAGCGGGCGCGACCGTCGGCGGTGGCGAAGCGGCCGTCGGTGAAGCGGCGGGGGGATCCCGTCTTCGCCTCGGACGGAAACGGCCATTGCTGTGGCCCGTCGCTTTCTAGGCGATCGTAGGAAAGTCCCCCGATGTCGAGGTCGCGTCCGACAGTGAGTGCGCGGTGCTCGTCGAATACGTCCTCCGGGGAGGTGAAAGGAAACAAGCTCGCGCCGATCTTTTTAATTTCGTCGCTTCGTTGCGGGGACAGGCGAGCTTCGAGTCTGCGCGCCACTTCATTAGCGATCCACCAATCCGGCCGCGCGTCGCCGGGTGCCTTGACGGCCGCGCGCACGCGCGAGATCCTTCGCTCGGAGTTCGTGACGGTGCCCGATTTCTCGCCCCAACTCGATGCGGGCAGCAGCACGTCGGCGTACGGCACGGTATCGGTCTGCTCGAATGCTTCCTGCACGACGACGAACTGCGCCGTACGCAATGCGTTTCGCACGCGCTCGATGTCGGGCATCGAATGAACTGGATTCGTGCAGGCAATCCAAATCGCTTTGATCTTTCCTTCGGCGACGGCATCGAACATGTCCACGGCGGGCAACCCTGGCCGTGCCGACAATCCGCTCACGCCCCACAGCGCTTCGACTTGCGCGCGATGATTGGCATTGTCGATGTCCCGATGCGCGGCGAGCATTGTCGCCATGCCGCCTACCTCGCGTCCGCCCATGGCGTTCGGCTGTCCCGTCAGCGAGAACGGTCCCGCGCCTGGCTTGCCGATCTGCCCCGTCGCGAGATGCAAGTTGATGAGCGCTAGATTTTTATCGGTGCCGTGACTCGATTGGTTCAGGCCCATGCAATAGAGCGACAGCGCCGCCGGGCTCGCAGCGAACCATTCGGCCGCTTGCAGCAGATCGTGTTCGGCGATGCCGCAGATCTGCGCGGCCATGCTTGGGCTATAGGCGCGTACTAACGCTTTGAGTTCGTGAAAGCCGCTCGTATGTTCCGCGATGTACGCAGGATCGATCGCTCCTTCCCAAACCATGTGGTGCAGCATGCCGTTGAACAGCGCCGTCGGGGTATTGGCGCCATTCGGCATCTGGGGTTCCGCGGGACCGGTCGCGCGGGGGCCGAAATCCTGTTCGACGCAGTAGCGCCACTCGCCATAGAGCGGGATGGCCTGTGAGT
>CAYRLJ010000079.1:0-20833 GCA_964425025.1 uncultured Burkholderia sp.
TGATCGAGTTCGGCGAACTGCGGCTCGCCGACATAGCGCTTGAGGATCGTGCCGTTCTTGTCGACGACGAAGGTCGTCGGCGTCAGTTGGACGTTGCCGAACTGCTTGGCGGCCGTGCCGTCGTCCATCGCCACTTTAAAAGGCAATTGGCGCGTGTTGGTGTAATTGACGACGTACATCGGCGCGTCGTATTGCATCGCGACAGCGACGAATTCGAGGCCTCGGCCCTTGAAGCGGTTGTACGTGTCGACCATCTGCGGCATTTCCTTCATGCACGTCTCGCAGCTAGTCGCCCAGAAATTGACGAGGTAGACCTTGCCCTTCAAATCGGACGTCGACAGCTTTTGCCCGGAGAGCAGCGTGAACGTCGCGGCGGGGACTTGCTGGCTGCGGCCGAACGTGAAGTAGCCGGCGATCGCGATGGCGACGGCCGCGCAGGCGCACGCGACGTAGCGCATGGGGCTGGCGCGGCGGCCGGGGGAAGCAGGGGTTGGATTCATGGTACGACCTCGTGCGGGTGATCGCGGCGGGACTAGACACGGGCGGCTCGGTGAAAAGCGGCCAGCGGCGCAATCGGGCTTCGTCATTTTACGCGTATTCGGGGAGAACCGCCGACGCAGACGCCAACCACCGGCAGCAGCCTGGCAAGGGTTCGCGCTCGCGTTCGCGCGTGGGCTCATGGCTATTCTCAGCGCGGTGCGTATCGCGAAACCCGCGAAACCCATCTGTTAGCCGCAGCCCCATTCTTCGCTGCCCTACCTCACCTTAGGTATTGTCGACGTCGCTACTGCTACTGGTACAGTCGGTCGACCGAAAAGTCGAATGACTCGCTGGCTATGCTGGCGATGCGACGCGGGCGATGCGAAACGAATCGATCCGAACAGGAAAGCTTACGGAGGGAGGATGCCGAATGAGCATCGATCACGGCTGCGGAGAACACGTTTCCGGCACGATGGGATATTCGCAGGAAACCAAGGCAAGCGTTCTTGCTGCATATCACGATGAAATCTGGGGGGAGACGGTATTCCGAAAGCTGGCGGAGCACGGACCGTTCGCGAGGGAGCACGAGAAGCTGATGGTTCTCGCACGCCTCGAAAGTGAGACACGAGCAAGGCTAAAGACGTTGCTTGTTCAATGGGGAATGTCCACGGACGAACCTGATGCCAAGCGGCAAGAGGGTATTGAGCGCGCTGAAGCGTACTGCACCATGAGCTGGCTTGAATTCGCAGCGGCCTTTGCACGGGAGCTGCCTCCCTACGTGGCCCGATACCGCCTCCTGGCGGAAAGCGCGGAAGCGGCCGATCAACCTGTGCTTCGCTGGCTATATGACCACGAACGCGTGTTATTGGAATTTTTCACGTGTGAGATCAGCGGTGAAAGCGCCGAGTCTTTGAAGCGGGTGACGGCTCTGATGGAGGCGGCCCCATAGCGCATGTCGTCGATCAACATGCGATGTGAAAAAAGACGACAAAAATGGCGTTACGTGCCGCGCGATGAAGAGGTAGAAAAAGGCCTACTCCCTCCGTAATAAAGGGGTAGTCGACAATGTAGAGGAGGGGGTAGGTGCAATTCGATGCGGGACTGAGCGAGAAGCCGGACGAGCACGTCGAATGGCCGCCGGAGCTCGAACGGCCACGCCTTCGCATAAAGCGCGTGCATCGCTTCCGTTGTCGCGTCTAGACGCGATCGCCCTATGCCGCATCGCATCGGGCGAGTCGCGGACTCATAACGCTCAGGCCTCTCTTTATTGCTCAAGCTTTTTTGGCGTGTGACGCTGAGGCCGTCCTGTTTGGGCCAGTGTGACGCGGTAGCTTCATTAAAGTAGCCTTTAGCCACGCAGTATCCGACGGTTTGCGCATCGGAGCGCGTGAAACTCGCTATCTATTCGGCAAGACTTCAGCAAGTCTAGGGAGAGCAGAGAATGAAAAAACTGAATGCCGCAGCACTGTCGGGCGTAGCCCTCGCGATCGCGAGCGTCCCGATTACCAGCCAGGCCGAGAGCAGCGTGACGCTGTACGGGATCATCGACGCCGGTGTCACGTATGTGAGCAACACCGGCGGCTCGCACGTCGTCAAGTTCGACGATGGCATTTCCTACGGTAACCGCTGGGGTCTCAAAGGTACCGAAGATCTCGGCGGCGGCTTGTCCGCGGTGTTCACGCTGGAAAACGGATTCCACCTCGGTAACGGCACGTTTGGCTTCAACGGAGCGGAGTTCGGCCGCCAGGCCTATGTAGGGCTGGCGAATTCGTGGGGCACTCTGTCGTTCGGCAATCAGCTCGATATGACCGAGGAAATGGTGTTCCTGTACAACATCTCGGCATGGGGCAGCGGCTACGCGATCCATCAGGGCGATTTCGATCGCTTCAATGGCGATCGGCTGCCCAATTCCGTGAAGTTCCTTTCGAACGAGTTTGGCGGCTTCGTGTTCGGCGCCATGTATTCATTCGGCAATCAGGCAGGAAATTTCCATCAGAACAGCGCGTACAGTTTGGGCGCGCACTATGAACACGGCCCGTTCACGATGGGTGTGGCGTATACCCAGTTGAACAATCCGTTCGGCATCTATGCGTTCGATCCGTACGCGATGATTGGCACGAAAACGTTCCTCGGCCGGCCGACGATCAGCGTCGATCCCGCAACGGGCGCGATCACCGATCTCTATGCGAGCACCCCGTTCGCGGTGGACAAGCAAGGCACGTTCGGGGTGGGTGCGAGTTATGCGATCGGCACCGTCACACTCAACGGCAACTACTCGTACACGACGATCAAGGCATTCGGCAGTTCATCGCACATGCACGTGGGGGAGGGCGGCGCGATCTGGCAGGTGACACCGGCATTCAGCGCGATCGGTGGCTATCAGTACACGTCGTTCGAAGGCCATCACTGGAACCAGGGTACGCTGGGGCTGCATTATCTGCTGTCCAAGCGTACCGACGTGTACGTGTCAGGAGACTACCTCAAGGCGTCGAGCGGTGTGAACGCCGTGATCGGCTACAGCTTTACGCCGTCCACGACAACGACTCAGGCCGATGTGCGGGTAGGGATGCGGCATTCGTTCTGAAGGGTATGACCGTCAAGGTCCGGGACTATGGAAGCACCACGTCCAACTGTCTATCAGATGATCGGCGGCGAGCAGGCGCTCGAACGGCTCGTCGAAAAATTTTATGACATCATCGAAACGGATCCAGACGGAGAAATCATTCACGCTCTTCATCTCAAAGGATTCGGAATAAGCCACGTCCGTCTGGCTCAATTCGAATTTCTGTCGGGTTTTTTTGGCGGCCCGCAGTACTACGCTGAGCGGATGGGGCACGCGAATCTGCGAGCCATGCATGAGCACATTCAGATCGGTTCTGCTGAAGTCCATGCATGGCTGGCGTGCATGGAGAAAGCCATCAACGAACTGGGATTCGATGCGGGTGTGCACGAAAAGCTCATGCTGCATTTCACTCGTTCGGCGAAGGCGCTTAAAAACACGTCCTAGCGAGTTACCGAACCTGGCGTGCCGACTACCGCCGCAGTAACGGCCGCCGCAAAGCAGCGACAGGGTGCTTTGCATGTCATTGATGTGGCAGCCGCTCATCGATCCTGTCGTTTACCCCGGGGAGCGGTGACAACATCTCGAGGCTGTCGGGGGGAAAGTCGGCCTCATGTTGCTTTGCGACATGACGGTCAAACAGACCAAGCATAGGGGATGCGCGGCCGCGAGAATGGTCCGTGGGCCTCCCCTAATCATCGAAAGACGTTCGACCGGCATGCTCGGCCACGACTCGCTCGTGCCGCATCGACAGGCCGCGAGGCAACGGCCGCTGGCCTCTCTCCCCCGCGCTTTTTACCGGCCGCACCGCCTGATGCGAACCACCCGCGGCGCGTTGCGATTTACCGCGCTGCATCAACGGCTTTCGTTCGAGCATGTCCGCGTCTACCTACACGAGCGTGTTGACAGGAAGGGGGCTTCACACGATAAATACCAACAAGAAACTTTGTTGCCGATAGGGAATCTCCTAACTTCATTTTTGCGAAGCACGTATCAGTATCAGGCTTGTCTTTCTGCCCGAACTACTCACCCCGCCGACACCTGTCGGCACGACCGAGACCGAGGAGGGTTTGAAGATGGAACATGGAATGCAAAAGCGCATCGATCAGATGTTCGCCCGAGATCGCTGGATGGCGTACGTCGCCTTGCTGCTGCTGTGGGTCGCACTCGTTTATGTCTATATCGCTGTGACCGCTTCCGCGACCGATCCCGCTGTGCGGATCGCGCTTTCGATCGGGGTGGCGGGCGTGCTGGTGTTCAATACGGCTTCGATTCTGGCGATGGTCCGGCATTACAAGGACGACAAGAATCATATCTACGGTCTCGACATTCGCCACCTCGATGAAAATCGTGCGCGCAAGGCCGAACTCGTTTCCACTGAAGAGGAGGTCCCCGCGCAACCCTGAGGCGCGGCATCCGCGCATTGCCCCTGAAGCACCCACCGAAGAGGAAGTGCCCCATGGCAGCCAAATACGTTCCCCCCGTGCAGAAAGGTTTCGGCCAGTTGGTCGATAGCCTGTTTCTGCTTGTGCTCGTGTATTGCAGCTTACTCGCGCCGCTCTTTCTGAAAGCGCCGGAAAAGCCGGCCGACGTTTCGGCGGCGAAGACTCAAGTGTCCTGGCACGAGCTTGGCCAGAACCCGACGATGCAGGCGCAGTGGCAAAAGCTCGGCTACGACAGCGAGCAGGCCAAGCCGATCATCACGAGCAAGTTCGACTATGAGATCGAACCCGTCTCGTTGATCGCGACGGTTCTCGTCATTGCGGGCTATTTCGGCTTCATCCTGTTTGTGTCCGACAGGCAATACCGGCAGGTCATCGCCGAAAAATTTTCGGAGTGAACCGATGAATTTCTGGCAATTATTGAGTAATGCCGCCTGGGGCCTGTCGATCCTGCTGTTCCTATGGATTCTGGTCGATGCGCTCAAGGTCCGTCGCCAATATAACGACGATTTCCTGATGAGTTCAACCGAAGGAAAGGAATAGCAGCGCCATCGTGCTCAACCCGTTCGGGACGTTAAGGAGCAGCTCATGAGTGACACCGCGGTAACAGGACAGCCACGCGAGCGGATCGCGTTGCTGAAAGTACTTGGGCCGATTCACGTATGGGCGCTAGGCGTCGGTATCGTGCTGGTCGGCGAATTCATGGGATGGAATTTTTCCGTCGCCAAAGGCGGCGCGTATGGCTCGCTGATTGCGTGCTGGATCATCGGGCTGCTCTATACCTGCGTGGCGATGATCGATTCCGAAGTAACCTCGACGGTTGCTGCGGCGGGCGGCCAGTACACGCAGGCGAAACACATCATCGGACCGCTGATGGCGTTCAACGTCGGCTTGTATCTCGTCATGGCTTACACCATGCTCGAGGCGGCGGATGCGCTGGTGGTCGGTGACCTGATCAAGGCGGTCGCCGCGGATTCGGGCTTCGCGGGTCTGGATTCGCGACCGTTCGCGCTTGTCACCATCGCGTTTCTGGCGTGGCTGAATTACCGCGGTGTGTTTGTCACCCTGACGGTCAATTTCGTGATCACGGCGATCGCATTCATCGCCATCGTGGTGCTGTTTTTTGGCGTGCAGCCCTGGAACCCCGGGCATACGCTGCTGCATCACGAATTGCTGACGCCGTTGCCTTACGGATGGCTGGGGGTGGTCGCCGCGTTGCAATTCGGCATGTGGTATTACCTGGGCATCGAAGGCACGTGCCAGGCGGCGGAGGAAGTGCGCTCGGCGGGCCGCTCGATTCCGCTCGGCACGATGTCCGGGATGATTACGCTTCTCATCGCCGCCGCGATAACTTGGTACATCGCGAGCGGACTGATGCCGTGGGAATACCTCGGCCAGGCGGTGACACCGCTTTACGACGCTGCGCGCCTGTCCGGCAGTAAGGGTTTGCAAACGCTGCTGTTCGTCGGCACGCTGTTCTCCGCGGTCGCGTCGGCCAATGGCTGCATCAACGACGCATCGCGCGCGTGGTTTTCGATGTCGCGCGATCGTTACATGCCAATGTGGTTCGGCGCCGTGCACCCGCGCTATCGCACGCCATACCGCGCGATCATCTTTCTCGTGCCGATTGCGATTTCGTTTGCCTTCACGAACTTACTGGACCAGGTGATCACGTTTTCGATCCTCTCGGGCCTGCTCGGCTACACGTTCATGTCGATCAACATCGTCAAGTTCCGCCGGCAGTGGCCGCTTGGCAGTATCAACCGAGGCTATATCCACCCGTTTCACCCGATTCCGGCGATTGTGCTGTTGGTCCTGTGCGTTGCGACCTATTTCGCGACTTATCTGGGCTATGGCACTTCGCTGTTGTCGATCATGGCGTTCTACATCGTCGCCTCCATCTGGTTCGCATTGCATCGCTACAAGTTCGTCAAGCGTGGGGATCAATTCACGATGGACTGGCCCCGGCCGAAAAATTACTAGATACCCGTACGGCGCCGCTGCGACTGTGGACGAAGCGGCGCCGTGGGAACGGAGTGGTACACCATGCACCTCGCCGGCACCGTATTGGCCGCGCTACTCATCATCGCGCTCGGATTCATCTACTGGCGCGACCGGCGCGCGCTGAAAGCACGGCGCCTCGCGCTATTCGAAGCGTGTCTCGCGCTATTCGACCATCACCGGCTAACCCAGGATGCCGTGAATTTCCCGGTACTCACCGGATCGTACGGCGGATTCGACGTATGCATCGAACCCCTGGCCGATCACGTGGCTTTTCGCAAAATTCCCTCG
Organism: uncultured Burkholderia sp.; assembly: GCA_964425025.1. GTDB lineage: Bacteria > Pseudomonadota > Gammaproteobacteria > Burkholderiales > Burkholderiaceae > Trinickia. The sequence continues at coordinate 6,775 of CAYRLJ010000079.1, forward strand.
TTGTGGCTGCTCGTGACCGTTAAACACAGGTTGACGGTGGACGGCACATTCGACGTGCTTGCGCGCGCACAAAACGTCGAGTTCTACTCGCCCGCGGATAGCCTGCCGGAGCGCATCGCCACCCCGGACACATGGCCCCGCCATACGACGCTCCGATCTGACCATCCCGCCGCTGAGTTATCCATGAAAATACTGGATCCGCATGTCAGGACGCTCTTCGCCGATCCTCGATCGAAGGAGCTGGTGGTCACGCGGCGCGGCGTAAGAATCGTGTATCAGGCGAGTAGCGGGGATCGCAGTGAATATCTGGTGATGCGTTCCGCGGCGTTTCGCGGGGCGCGCGTGCCAGCGGCGCTGCTCAGGTCGTTGCTTGATCAGGCCGTGGCCGTGTGCGCCGATCTCGCGGCAGGAGGTACTCATGCGCGCGGGTAAACCGATGCCACCTTCCGCGCGCGGCAATGTTTCGAAGCCGGAACCGAAGTCTGGACAGAGCGCATCGCCGCCGCGCCCGCGGCGCCCTTTGCATCCCTACCTCGTGCTGGCTGCCGGCTTGATCCTGCCGGGCGCCGGGCAGGTGCTCAACCGGATGCCCACGCGCGGGCTGATCATGATTTTCTTCATGCTCTCCCTCGGGTTCGTCACGATGGAACTTGCCGCCCCGGGACGATCGTTTATCGGCCGGCACGCCGGCGGGTTCTTCGTCTATACGATCGCCGTCATGGATGCCTATTTGACCGCGCGCTATCGGTGGGAGCTGTTCAGACAGCGCCGGCTCGCCCCCTCGCTGTAGCGCGGACGCGCCGCCCCCAGCCGAACCCTATCCCCAAAGTGGTACCTAGTAGGTGTTTCTTGGTGGGAAATAAAGTTTATCCATATTGACTTGTGGTTGTTCCATGGTTACTCTGAATAAACATTTATTCCTGTTGAGAACTGGACGCCCACATGCCAGCACCTCGCCGCTTTACGCTGACTCTATCGTGTCCTGACCGGATCGGGATCGTTGCCGCGGTCAGCACATTTCTCGCCGAACACCATGGCTGGATCATCGAGGCGACGCACCACGCCGACGAGATCGAGAAGCGCTTTTTCATGCGCCACGAGATCGCGACCGATTCGTTGCCGTTCAGTATCGACGTGTTCCGCGAACGGTTTGCGCGTATCGGGCGCGAGTTCTCGATGGACTGGAAAGTCACCGACCATTCGGTGAAAAAGCGCGTGGTCATTTTGGTGTCGAAGCTCGAACACTGTCTGTACGACCTGCTTGCCCGATGGAAAGCGGGTGAGCTCGACATCGACATCCCCTGCGTGATCTCGAATCACGACACGTGGCGCAGCTTCGTCGAATGGCACGGCATTCCGTTTCACCACGTGCCGGTTACGCCCGACAACAAGGCGCACGCTTATGACGAAGTGCAGCGGCTTTTCGATGACGCGCGCGCCGACACCATGGTGCTCGCCCGCTACATGCAGGTGCTATCGCCGAAGCTGTGCTCGATGTATCCGGGCCGCATCATCAATATCCATCACTCGTTCCTGCCGAGCTTCGTCGGTGCGAAGCCGTATCACCAGGCGTATGGGCGCGGCGTTAAGTTGACGGGCGCGACCTGCCATTACGTGACGGAGGACCTCGATGAAGGGCCGATCATCGAACAGGACACGATCCGCGTGCGTCACTCGGACCGCCCTGACGATCTGGTGCGTCTCGGCCGCGATATCGAGAAGGCTGTCTTGGCGCGGGGTTTGCGTTATCACCTTGAAGACCGCGTGCTGATTCACGGCAATAAGACCGTGGTGCTGCGGTAATCGAAGGGTAGTCAAAACCCTGATCAGGATCGTCCCGGCCTTGCGCTGCAACGGGCAGCAAGAGGCCGCACAAGGAGCAAACTATGCCGTGGCGTCTCGCGCGTTTCGCAATGTCGAAGCAGCATCCCGAACCGAGGATGTTCACGCAGCATGACACTTTGCGTCGTTCTTATGACGTTGTGATTATCGGCGCGGGCGGTCACGGTTTGGCATCGGCCTACTACCTCGCTCGCGAACACGGCATCACGAACGTCGCCGTGCTGGAAAAAGGCTACATCGGCGGCGGCAACACCGGCCGCAATACGACCATCATCCGGTCGAATTACCTGACACCCGAAGGCGTGCAGTTCTACGACGCTTCCGTCAAGCTATGGCAGGACCTGGCGCAGGATTTCGACCTCAACCTGTTTTACTCGACGCGCGGCCACTACACGCTCGCCCACACGGATTCGGCGATGCGCACCATGCGCTGGCGCGCCGAAGTCAACAAGCATTACGGCGTCGACTCCGAAGTCGTCGGCCCAAAGGCTGTGAAGCAGTCCGCGCCGATGATCGACCTATCGTGCGGCGGCGTCGCACCGATTCTCGGCGCGCTCTATCACGCGCCCGGTTCGGTCGCGCGGCACGACGCGGTGGCGTGGGGCTATGGCCGAGGCGCCGATCAGCGCGGCGTCGAGATCCACCAGCAGACGGAAGTGCTCGGCATCGATGTAGTGGGCGGCAAGGTGAAGGGCGTGAAGACTTCGCGCGGCTACATCTCGACCAACAAGGTGTTATGCGCCGTGGCCGGTTCCACGCCGCGCGTGACGGATATGGTTGGGCTGCGCACGCCGATCTACATTCATCCGCTACAGGCGATGGTGAGCGAGCCGCTCAAGCCATGGCTCAATCCAATCCTCGTCTCGGGCAGCCTGCACGTCTACATCAGCCAGTCGGCGCGCGGCGAACTCGTGATGGGCGCCTCGCTCGATCCGTATGAACTGCATTCCACACGCTCGACGCTCGACTTCGTCGAAGGCTTGACGTCGCACATGCTCGAGATGTTCCCGTTCCTGTCGCAAGTGAAGGTGATGCGTCAGTGGGCCGGCATGGCCGACATGACGCCCGACTTTGCGCCGGTGATGGGCACGACGCCGGTCGAGGGTTTCTACCTCGATTCCGGTTGGGGCACGTGGGGTTTCAAGGCCACGCCGATTTGCGGCAAGACCATGTCGCACACCGTGGTGAACGATACGAACCATCCGCTCATCACCGGCTTCACGCTCGATCGCTTCCGTCAGTTCTCCTTGACGGGCGAGAAGGGCGCGGCGTCGGTTGGCCATTGATCGGGGAGCGACGGCAATGAAAATCATGACCTGTCCTGTCAACGGCGCGCGACCGGTGTCCGAGTTCGTCTACTGGGGCGAAATCCGCGAGATTCCCGACCCGGCGGCAGCCACCGACGACGAATGGGCGGACTACGTGTTTTGCCGCAACGGCGCTGCGGCGCTCAAGCGGGAGTGGTGGTGCCACACACCGAGCAATACATGGTTTATCGCTGAACGTGACACCGCGAAAGATCGTGTCGTCCGAACCTATCTCAGTGGCGAGGGGGCGTAAATGCGTTTGGCAAAGCACGCAGGCGAATGGATCGATCGCACTACGACGCTCGATTTCTCGTACGAAGGCAAGCGCTACCAGGGTTTCGCCGGCGACACGATCACGAGTGCGCTGTGGGCGTCGGAGGTGTCGGTACTGGGGCGCAGTTTCAAATACCACCGGCCGCGCGGCGTGCTGTCGCTCGCCAATCACGACGTCAACGTGATGGTGCAGGACGGTGCGCGCATCAACGTGCGGGCTGACGTCACGGGACTCATTGCGGGTGCCAACTGGCATTCGGTCAATACGGTCGGCGGCGTCGCCGGCGACCGCGGCCGCTGGATCGGCAAGCTCGCGCCGTTCCTGCCGGTCGGTTTTTACTATAAGGCGTTCTACAGCAAGCGCTGGTTTCCACGCTGGGAGCGCATGTTCCGCAATATGGCCGGGCTGGGCACAGTCGAGTTCGACGCGCCGCATATTCGCACGCCGAAGCGGTATGGCTTTTGCGACGTGCTGGTGATCGGCGCGGGGCCGTCCGGTTTGGCTGCCGCGTTGGCGGCGGCGCAACGCGGCGCCGACGTGGTGATCGTCGACGAAAACGCCCGCTCGGGCGGCAGCGGCACGTATCAACTCGGTGGCGACGAGGCGCGCTTCGAGGCGGTGCGCAAGCTCGACCAGACCGTGCGCGCCCATCCGCGCATTCGTATGCTGACCGGCACGCTGGCCGCAGCCTACTACGCCGATCATTGGATCCCGCTCGTCGATGCCAAGCGGATCACGAAGATGCGCGCCAAGGCGGTCGTGGTGGCGAGCGGCGCGTTCGAGCAACCTGCCGTGTTTCACAACAACGATTTGCCGGGCGTGATGCTCGCGTCCGCCGCGCAGCGGCTGGCGTATCGCTATGCCGTACGTCCGGGCGAGCGCGCGGTCGTACTCACTGCCAACGCAGACGGCTACCGCGCCGCGCTCGACATGCTTGCGCGCGGTATGGCTGTCGCGGCCGTGGTTGACCTGCGCGTATCGCACCGCTTTACGGAACTCGCCCGCGAACTCGAAGCGCGCGGGGTCGAAGTGATGACCTCCAGTTGCGTGTTCGAGGCTGTACCGAATGGGGCAGGCAACCGGCTGGCGGCCGTCAGGGTCGGCGCGGTGCCTCCCGTCGGTATGAAGGCTGTTTCCGCGCAGACGCGCGAGATCCGGTGCGATACGTTGTTGATGAGCGTCGGCTGGGCGCCCGCGGCCAACCTGCTGTATCAGGCCGGCACGAGGATGCGCTATGCGAAGCCGATCGAGCAGTTCGTTCCTGACGCGCTACCCGACGGCGTGTTCGCCTGCGGCCGTGTGAACGGCGTGTTCACCTTCGATAGCAAACTTCAGGACGGCCGCCGCGCGGGTGAACTCGCCGCGGTACACAGCGGTCATGCATCGAGCGCGGCAACGCTCGGGGAATACGCGGTGATCGTCGCGCCGGAGCCGGAATCTCCATCGCATGCATGGCCGATCGTCCCGCACGCGGCAGGCAAAAACTTCGTCGACTTCGATGAAGATCTGCAGCTAAAAGACTTCGCCAACGCCGTGCAGGAAGGCTTCGACAATATTGAACTGCTCAAGCGCTTTTCGACCAACGGCATGGGCCCGAGTCAGGGCAAGCATTCGAACATGAACGGCCTGCGTATCCTCGCGCAACTGACCGGCAAGGAACCGCAGCAGGTTGGCACGACCACGGCGCGTCCGTTCTTCCATCCTGTGCCGATGTCGTTACTGGCCGGACGCGGCTTCAACCCCGAGCGGCGCACGCCGTTGCACGCGCAACATGACAGGCTCGGCGCGCAGTGGATGCCTGCGGGCGTCTGGCAGCGTCCCGAGTACTACGCGGTGGCGGGCAAGGATCGCGCGACGTGCATCGAGGAGGAGGTGTCGGCAGTGCGCAACGGCGTCGGCATCATCGACGTCGGCACGCTCGGCAAGCTCGAAGTGCGTGGGCCGCAGGCGGCGGAGTTCCTCGAGCGCGTCTATGTGTCCAAGTATGCCGGCCTCAAGCCCGGCATGACGCGCTACGCGTTGATGTGCGACGAATCGGGCGTGGTGATCGACGACGGCGTGATCGCGCGCCTTTCCGACGATCACTTCTACTTCACCACCACGACATCGGGCGCGGCTGCGATCTATCGCGAGCTGTCGCGTCTGAACACGATCTGGGGTCTCGACTGCGGCATCCTCAACGTGACGGGCGGCTATGCGGCGGTCAACCTGGCGGGCAGCCATGCGCGGGCCGTGCTCGAAAAGCTGGTCGATCTCGATCTGTCCTCCGAAGCATTTCCCTATCTCGGCATTCGGGTCACCGGTATCGCGCTTGGCACGCATCGCGTCCCTGCGCGGCTGATGCGGGTCGGCTTCGTCGGCGAATGGGGTTATGAAATTCATATTCCCGCCGAATATGGCGAAGCGTTGTGGACGACGCTCGTCGAAGCGGGCGCCGAATATGGCATCCGTGCGTTCGGCGTCGAAGCGCAACGGCTTCTGCGGCTCGAAAAAGGCCACGTGATCGTCAGTCAGGATACCGATGGTCTCACTACACCCCGCGATGCCGGGATGGAATGGGCCGTCAAAATGGATAAGCCGTTTTTTGTGGGTCAGCGCAGCCTGAAGATCATCGACAAGCAGTCCCAGCAACAGCGGCTCGTCGGCTTCACGCTGGATGACGGCGTGAGGAATGCCGGCTTGCGCGAGTGCCATCTCGTGATCGATGGCGGCGACATCGCCGGTCGCGTGACGAGCGTTGCGTGGAGTCCGACGCTGCGCAAGACGATCGGTCTTGCCTTTGTGCGCCCGACGCTGGCCGCAGCCGGCACCCGTATCGCGTTTCGCTTGAGCGACGGCAGCATGGTGCCGGCCATCGTGACGCCGACACCGTTCTACGACCCCGAGAACCTGCGGCAAAAAGAGACCGTGCCGTCGAAGACCGCGATACCGAAGAAGGAGGCCGCATGAAAGCGCCGAACGCAGCCATGGCGCTGCGCGCCAGTCCCGCGCGCAGTGCCCAGCAGGCGCCCCACGCGCAGTGGACTGTGCTGGAGAACATGCAGGTGGCCGAGCGCTTTGGCGCCGGCGACGCCCCCTTGGCCCGGACGCTCGGCATCGCCGACGTGTCGTATCTGCACCGCATCGGCTTCAAGGGGCAGGGCGTGGCGGCATGGCTCGCCGAGCAGGACGTCCCTGTGCCCGAGACGCCCAACACATGGCAGCCGTTCGCGCAAAGCGGTTTCGTCGCGCGTCTTGGTTTGACCGAATACCTGATCGAGGATGGCCTCAGTGGCCGGACCTCGGCGAAGCTGGCCCATCGCGAGCCGGCATTGCGCGTCTACCCGGTGCTGCGCCAGGACCTGGCGCTGGCCCTGTGCGGGGAAGCCCTGCACGAGTTGCTGCTGCAGACCTGCAATGTCAACTTTCGCGCGTTTGACCTGGGTGCAAGACCCGTCGTGCTCACGTCGATGGCGGGTGTCGCCGTCACTGTGCTGCCGGGCGAGCGGCTAGGCCGGCCGTACTACCGTCTGTGGGCCGACGGCACGTACGGCACGTACTTGTGGGAGACCCTCGTCGGCATTGCTGCCGAGTTGGGCGGCGGGCCGGTCGGTCTCGCCACGATTACCGAAATCGACCAGGCAGCATCCCGGTAGGCACTTGGCAGGAAGGCCCGTTCAGGCTGGCTACGCGCTGTCACAGCGTGCCGGGCGCTTCTCCGACATCGCACCATGACGCTTGAGGACAATCGACATGACCCCCGCAGAAGCCAAGAAATTCCTTGAAGACAACGATGTGAAATACATCCTCGCGCAGTTCGTCGACATCCACGGGGTCGCGAAGACCAAGTCCGTGCCGGCAGCGCACCTCGACAGCATCCTGACCGCAGGCGCCGGTTTCGCGGGCTTCGCGGTCTGGGGCCTCGGAATCGATCCGCAGGGCCCCGACTTCATGGCGGTCGGCGATCTCGACACGCTGGCACTGGTGCCGTGGCAACCGGGCTATGCACGCATAGCCTGCGATGGCCATGTCAAGAAGCAGCCGTGGGCTTTCGAAAGCCGCGTCACGCTGAAAAAGCAGGTCCGGCGTCTGGCTGAACACGGCTGGATTCTGAACACCGGGCTGGAACCGGAGTTCTCGCTGCTGCGGCGCACGGAAGATGGCCGCATTGTGCCCTGCGACGATTCGGACTCACTGCCCAAACCCTGCTACGACTACAAAGGCCTGTCGCGCTCGCGTGTCTTCCTCGAACGCCTGACTGAATCGCTGATCAAGGCAGGCATCGACGTTTATCAGATCGACCACGAAGACGCCAACGGCCAGTTCGAAATCAACTACACGTATACGGACTGTCTGAAGTCCGCCGATCACTACGTGTTCTTCAAAATGGCCGCATCCGAGATCGCCAACGACCTCGGCCTGATCTGTTCGTTCATGCCGAAGCCGTTCGCGAACCGGCCGGGCAACGGCATGCACATGCACATGTCGATTTCGGACGGAGAGAGCAACCTGTTCGCCGACGATCGCGACGAATACGGGCTCGGTCTCTCGAAGCTCGCCTATCACTGGACGGCCGGCTTGCTCAAGCACGCCGCGGCACTGGCGGCGATCTGCGCGCCGACCGTGAATTCGTACAAACGGCTGGTGGTGGGACGCTCGCTGACGGGCGCAACGTGGGCGCCCGCGTACGTGAGCTATGGCGACAACAACCGTTCGTCGATGGTGCGCATTCCGGGCGGCCGGATCGAGCTGCGTCTGCCCGATGCGGCCTGCAACGCCTATCTCGCGACCGCGGCGGTGATCGCCGCGGGTCTCGACGGCGTGAACAACAAGCTGCATCCGGGCAAGCCGTGCAATCTGAACCTGTACGAACTGAACGCGCAGGAGTTGAAGGACAACGGCATCAGCATTCTGCCGCAGAACCTCCAGGATGCGCTGCACGCGCTCGAGCGCGACGAGATCATGCTCGAGGCCCTGGGGCCGGCGGGGGGGGAATTCGTCCGTCTGAAGCATATGGAGTGGATCGAGTACATGCGCCATGTCTCGGACTGGGAGCAGAAGTCCTACCTCGAATTTTTCTAATGTCTCGCCGATTGCCAAAAAATCATTTGAACGCAGGATTGTGCGCAGGAGAACGAAACCATGTGTGGAATTGTCGGATTACTCGTCAAGCAGCCCGAGCTGCGCGAGCGGCTGGGCGAATTGATGGTGCCCATGCTGCTCGGTATGACGGAGCGCGGCCCCGATTCGGCGGGCCTTGCCGTGTTCACCGAACCGGTGAGCGAAGGCACCCGCAAAATCAGCCTCTATTCAGGTCTCACCGATGACGGCGGAGACTTCGACTGGCAAGGGCTGGTACACGAACTGAACGACCGTGTGGGCGCCAAAGCATCCGTGCATGCGAAGGGAAACCACGCGGTGCTGAACGTCGGGGTGGCGCCCGATACGGTCAAGCGCTGGATCAAGGAACATCATCCGGAGCTGCACATTCTGTCGACCGGTCGCACGATCGATCTCTACAAGGACGTGGGCACGCCGGAGGAAGTCTCGAACCGGTACGCGTTCAGCGGCCTGACGGGCACGCACCTCGTCGGCCACACGCGAATGGCGACCGAATCGGCGGTCACGCCGGATCGCGCCCACCCGTTCACGGCGGGCGAGGACTTTTGTCTCGTGCACAACGGCTCCCTGTCGAATCCCTACGGCGTGCGCCGGATGCTCGAACCGCACGGCATTCTCTTCGACACGGACAACGACACGGAAGCCGCGTGCCGTTTCCTCGAATACCGCCTGCGCGAAGGTGACGATCTCGAAGTCGCGCTGCAAAAGGGCTTCGAGCAGCTCGACGGGTTCTACACGTTCCTGATGGGCACGCCCGACAAACTCGCGCTGATTCGCGATCCGTTCGCCTGCAAGCCGGCCGTCGTTGCCGAAACCGACGACTACGTGGCGATCGCCTCCGAGTTCCGCTCGCTGGCGCATCTGCCCGACATCAAGCATGCACGCGTGTTCGAACCGGCTCCCGAGGAGATGTACGTATGGAAAGTCTGAACTTTGACCTCGCGACCACGTCGGTGACCGAGCTCAACCGGTTCCTGCACAAGGACGCCGCAGACAAGGGCACGCGCATGGTGCGCGTCACGAATCCCGACGGCGCGCACAACATCGCGGTCGGACTCGATCTGCCGATCGAGATCGAAATCGACGGCCACGCGGGCTACTACGCCGCCGGCATGAACAAGGAAGCGAAGGTGACGATCAGCGGCAGCGCGAGTACCGGCGTCGCCGAGAACATGATGAGCGGCCGGGTGCACGTGAAGGGGTTCGCGTCGAACGCAGCGGGCGCGTCGGCGCATGGCGGGCTGCTGGTGATCGATGGCGATGCGGGCCTGCGGTGCGGCATTTCGCTCAAGGGCGCCGATATCGTCGTCAAGGGTTCGGTCGGCAGCTTTTCGGCGTTCATGGCGCAGGCGGGACGCCTCGTGGTGTGCGGCGACGCGGGCGACGCGCTCGGCGATTCGCTCTATGAGGCGGTGCTCTACGTGCGCGGCAGCATCAAGTCGCTCGGCGCCGATGCCCGCGAGGAGCCGATGACCGGCGCCGACGTCGAGGCGGTCGCGCAGTTATTGCACGCAGCCGGCCCGGGCTTCGCGGACATCGATCCGAAGTCATTCAAGCGCATCGCTTCGGCCCGTTCTCTGTATCACTGGAACGCGGACGCGAACCAGGAATATTGACCAAGGATCCTCGCCATGGAAATCAAGCCCGTCTACATGAAGCAAATCGCCACCGAAGAATCCTGGGGTTTCGACCGCAAGACCATCGATTACATCCGGAACGCGGCGGCGCACGGCCTATACGAGATCCGCGGCCTCGGCGCCAAGCGGCGTGTGCCGCACTTCGACGATCTGCTGTTTCTCGGCGCGTCGCTGTCGCGCTATCCGCTCGAAGGCTATCGCGAGAAGTGCGTGACGAAGACCGTGCTTGGCACGCGCTTCGCCAAAAAGCCGATCGAACTGGCGATTCCGATCACGGTGGCGGGCATGAGCTTCGGCGCGTTGTCGGCCAACGTGAAGGAGTCGCTCGGCCGCGCCGCGACCGAAATGGGCACCTCGACCACCACCGGTGACGGCGGCATGACGCCGGAAGAACGCCGCTCGTCGAAGACGCTCGTCTATCAGTGCCTGCCGTCGCGTTACGGCTTCAATCCGGACGACGTGCGCCGCGCCGATGCAATCGAAGTCGTGATCGGCCAGGGCGCGAAACCGGGCGGCGGCGGCATGTTGCTGGGGCAGAAGATCTCGCCGCGCGTCGCGAAGATGCGTACGCTGCCCGAAGGCATCGACCAACGCTCGGCATCGCGCCATCCCGACTGGACGGGACCGGACGACCTGTTGATCAAGATTCACGAACTGCGCGAGATCACCGATTGGCAGACGCCGATCTACGTCAAAGTCGGCGCGACACGTACCTTCAACGACGTCAAACTCGCCGTGCATGCCGGCGCGGACGTGATCGTGGTCGACGGTATGCAGGGCGGCACAGCCGCGACGCAAACCTGCTTCATCGAGAACGTGGGCATTCCGACGCTGGCCGCATTGCGCCAGGCGGTCGATGCGTTGGAAGACCTGAACATGAAGGGTACCGTGCAGCTGATCGTCTCGGGCGGTATTCGCAGCGGGGCCGACGTCGCAAAGGCGCTCGCGATGGGCGCGGATGCGGTGGCGATCGGCCAGGGCGTGCTGGTATCGCTGGGCTGCAATAGCTCCACGTATATGGAAAACGGCCAGCATGTGTCCGCGCTCGACGATTACGCGAACCTCGGTACGGCGCCGGGCTATTGCCACCATTGCCATACCGGCAAGTGTCCGGTCGGTATTACGACGCAGGATCCGGTGTTGCAGGAGCGTCTGCAGCCCGATGTCGGCGCGAAGCGTCTGAGGAACTATTTGAAGACGCTCAATATGGAACTGACCACGATCGCGCGTGCGTGCGGCAAGCAGAACGTGCACCACCTGGAGCGGGAGGATCTCGTCGCGCTGACCGTCGAAGCCGCAGCCATGGCGCACGTGCCGCTGGCCGGAACCAGCTGGATTCCGGGCGTGGCCTGATCGCGATGACGGCGCAGATCATCGATGGGAAGCATCTTGCGCGGCGGCTGCGCGCACGGTTCCGGGAGCGCGTCGCCGCGCTGTCGGCGCGCGGCATCGTGCCCGGACTCGCCGTCGTCCTGGTTGGCGATAACCCCGCGTCGCAGGTCTATGTCGCGAACAAGGTAAAGGCGTGCGAGGAAAGCGGTGTGCGTTCGTTCATGCACCGCTTCCCCGCCGATTGCGCGGAAGCCGGCCTGCTCGACCGGATCGCCTCGCTCAATGTCGATCCCACCACACATGGCATCCTCGTGCAGTTGCCGCTGCCGCCTCAGGTCGAGGTGCGGCGGGTGCTGGAGAGCATCGTGGTGGATAAGGACGTGGACGGGTTTCATCTGTACAACGTCGGTGCGCTCGTCATCGGCAATTCGGTCTTTCCGCCGTGCACGCCGTATGGCGTGCAACTGCTGCTCGAAACGACGGGCATCGACGTGGCGGGCAAGAACGTCGTGGTGGTCGGGGCGAGCAATATCGTCGGCAAACCGATGGCGCTGATGCTGTTGCAGAAAGAAGCGACCGTGACGGTCTGCCACGTGAAAACGCGCGATCTGGCACACCATACGATTCACGCGGACATCCTCGTCGTGGCCGCCGGCAAGCCCGGGCTCATCAAGGCGGAGATGGTGAAGGAAGGGGCCATCGTGATCGACGTCGGCATCAACCGCGTGGGTGACGGGCGGATTGTCGGCGATGTCGATTTCGAAGGGGTGCGCAAGCGTGCGGCGTGGATTACGCCGGTGCCGGGCGGGGTGGGCCCGATGACGGTGACGATGCTCATCGAAAACACCTTGCGCTCGGCGGAGCGCTTTGCGGACGGTCTGGCGTTTCATCCGCCGCAGCCGTTCTGGCAAGTGCGCGCGCGTTAGCCGGTCAGAACATGACGGCGAGCTGGGTTGACTCCGCAGGCAGGGCGGAAACCATGGTGTCCCGCAAATTCGGCGATTCAGGCAACGCTTGCGGTGCGAGCGATTTAGGCCATTGCGGCGTCGCGCTGGAAACCGCCTATCGGCATGCGCTGCGCTTTCATGAGGCGCGCCATTCGCAACCGCCCGCGGCCCCGGCAGACTTCAACGCCTTGCTCGAAGCCTTTGGCGGCCCCACGCCCGAAACCGGCACGCCGCCCGCCGAGGTCATCGACAGTCTGGTCGCGGCCGCCGAACCCGGCTTGATGGGAACGGCGGGCGCGCGCTTTTTCAGCTGGGTCGTCGGCGGCTCGCATCCGGTGGGCGTCGCGGCGGACTGGCTCACGAGCCTCTGGGGGCAAAACGCGGGCTGCTATCAAGGGGCGCCCGCCGGCGCGGTGGCCGAGCAGGTCGCGGCGCAATGGCTGGTCGATATCCTGCGCCTGCCGCGCGAATGCTCCGTGGGCTTGACGACCGGGGCGACGATGAGCAACTTCGTGTGCCTCGCAGCCGCGCGCGGTGCATTGCTGCGGCGCGTGGGTTGGGACGTCGAGATGGATGGCATGTTCGGCGCGCCGCCGATCCCGGTGTATATCGGCGACGATGCGCACGCCAGCGTGCTGGCCTCGCTGCGCTATCTCGGCTTTGGCGAGCGCCGCGTCGTCAGGATCCCGACCGACGAGGCCGGGCGCATGAAGGTCGACGCCTTGCGCGCGGCGCTTTCTCGTTGTCCGGGGCCGCCCATCGTGATCGCACAGGCCGGCCATATCATGACGGGCGCATTCGATCCGATCGACGATATCGCGACGCTCACGCAGGCGCGCGGCGGCTGGCTGCACGTCGACGGCGCATTCGGTTTGTGGGCCAGAGCCTCGCCGGCGCGCGCGCATCTCGCAGAGGGATTCGACCGTGCGGACTCGTGGGCGCTCGATGCGCACAAGTGGCTCCAGGCGCCGTACGAATGCGGTTGCGCATTCGTACGGGATGCGCACGCGCATCGGCGGGCCATGACGATCGGCGCAAGCTACCTGCCGGACGCCGGCGATGCGATCCGCGATCCGCTGCACTATGCGCCCGAGTTGTCGCGGCGGGCACGCGGCTTTGCGTTATGGGCGTTGTTGCGCGCATTCGGCCGAGAGGGTATTGCGCAGATGGTCGAGCGGCACTGCGCGCTGGCGGGACGCATGGCGCAGCGTTTGGCCGCGGAACCCGGCATCGAGATCCTCAACGAAGTCGCATTGAATCAGTTCGTCGTGCAATTCGGCGCGGGCGAAGCGGCACCGCAGCGCGACGCGCTGACCGTCGAAACGATTGCGCGGATCCGGGCGGCAGGGGTGTGCCATGTCGGCGGCGCGCGCTGGCGCGAACGCGAGGTGATGCGTATGTCGGTGATCTCGTGGCCAACGACGGCAGAGGATATCGATCGGGCCGCCGATTCGATGATCGCGGCGTGGCGAGAAGTGCGGCGCAGCCACGCCAATGAGGCCTATGATGCGAGGCGGACCCCCGTTCAGGCATAGCGGCGCGCCACGGACAACGAATGGCCTGATTGGCCGCATGTCCGCGCGCGCCGGTGTCTACAGGTTGGCCGATGCAAGTTTGGCC
>CAYRLJ010000080.1:0-20766 GCA_964425025.1 uncultured Burkholderia sp.
CCTCACACGACACCGTGCATTCCACGATGTTATTGGGCTCCTTTCTCGTCAACGCGAAACCAAGTTGCCGCCCCTTTACATAGGGTTGCTCGTGCTCAAAAAACGCGACCGGTGTGGATGTTGGCAGGCTCATCGGATCTTCCTTCCCTCGGTGACTTCGATTGACTCGTAATGAAGCGCTGCGCGCGTGCCTTCAGTACGCGCGCTAAGCGCCAGCGCGGTCGCACTCGAGGCCCAAGATTTGAGAGGATTCGGGCTGACGCAGTCGCCATCTAGAAGCCCAGGCATGCGGCGCCTCAGGCTCGCTCGCGAGTAGACCAGGGCCTTTGAACCCTGCCTATCAGACAATTCCGAATTTGATGCGAAGCGTTCACGCTGCGTGAACCGCAGGCTTGGCGGGAGGGAACAACATCGAGAGGGGCGTCAGATCCGCGCCGTTCTACTCACTCTTCGTTCGCGGATAAAAAAAAGCCGAAGTCCCGAGGAGAGTGGGGCTTCGGCCTTGTCAACACGCCCTTGCGAGCGTGTGGCTTCGTCAAATTGTTAGCGCATGGCGATCGATCAGTTCCCGATGTATTGGAACAGCGACATCCCTTGCATCTTGACGAACGTCTGCTGCGCGGCTTGCAACGCGCTCTGCGTCTGTTCGAATTTGCTGATCGCCGTCACCATGTCCACGCCCGTCAAATTCGACAGATCGCTTTGCACTTGCGTCGAGTTCGTCTGCGTCGTCGTTTGCAACGCATGCAATTCTTGCTCGCGGCCGCCGACCGATGCCTGCACGACGGTCACGTTCGTCAGCGAGTTTTGGAAGCGCGCCATGCCCGTCGACAGCGAGTTGGCGAGCGTCGCCGTCGCGGTCGGATTGTTGTTCGCCGGCTGCTGCAACGCCGAGATGATCGAATCGAGCGTCGAGAACAGGCTGCTGTTTTGCGGCGCCGTGGCGGGCGACACGCTGAACGTGTCACCCGGGTTCGGAGCGCCCGTGATCGCGATCTGCATGCCGCCGCCGAGTGCGATCGGCGTGGTTGCGGAGTACGCGGCAGCCGGCGTCGATGTGCCCGCGGTGGTGTCGTTCACCGTGTAAGTCGGCGCGGAAGGCGTGCCGCCGAACGTAATCGTGAAGTTGTGGCCGTTCGACGCGATGGCCGGATTCGTGATCGACGGCGTCGAGATTTTTCCCGTGCCCGTGTTAGCGGCAGCGCCGGCCGCGATCGGCGAGGTGCCAACCGCAGGCACGCTCTGAAACACGTTCGGACCTGCATCGTTCGTCGGGATCTGGCGCGTGTCGGCTACCTGCGCTTCGCGCACGCCGTTGTCGCCCTGATAGATGACACCGCCCGCCGGGTTATTCGTGAACGGCTGCGTCGTCGCTTGAAAGCCCGAGAACACATAGTTGCCGGCACCGTCGCTCGAGTTCGCGAGCGTCAGCAGTTGATCGCGATACCCCTGGATCGTCTTGGAGATCGACGCGCGATCGGAGTCGTTCAAGGTACCGTCGCCCGCGCGCACGATCTCCGAGGTGATCGCCTGCATCGCGCTCGTCACGCTCGAGAGCGTCTTATCCTCGAGCTGCAGCGACGAGAGCGCGGAATTCTGGTTCGTCGTGTACTGCGTGTAGGTGGCGGACACCATCGTCAGCTGAACCGCTTGCGCGGCGCCGAGCGGATTGTCGGCCGGCGTCGTAAGCGCCGTGCCGCTCGAGAGCTGCTGATAGTACGTACTCAGCTGGCTCTGCTGGTTATCCATCGTCTGGATGTTCTGATCGTAGAACTGCGAAGTCGAGATGCGCATCATCGCTCATTACCTCACCGGAAGATGCCCATCAGGGTCGAGAACATCGACTCGGCCGTTTGAATGACCTTGCTGTTCGCCTGATAAGCCTGCTGATATTGCATCAAATGCGACGCTTCTTCGTCCAGGTTCACACCCGAGA
The DNA here is from genome assembly GCA_964425025.1 of uncultured Burkholderia sp. Taxonomy (GTDB): domain Bacteria; phylum Pseudomonadota; class Gammaproteobacteria; order Burkholderiales; family Burkholderiaceae; genus Trinickia. The sequence goes on from CAYRLJ010000080.1 coordinate 1,937, forward strand.
CGGCTTGCTGCGCCGACGTAATTTGCGTCACGAGCGCCGACTGCGACATGCTCGCCGCTTTGAGCTGGCTCGCCGCGTTGCCGACGTTGTTGACGTAGGACGCGTAAGCGGCCGTCAATGTCGAGGTGCCGCCGTTCAGCGACGCATTCGATACGAGCTTGGACATGATCAGCGCATTGCGGCCGTCGAACGTGCCCGTGTTCGGCGCGATCTTGAACGTATCGCCATTCGCGGGAGCGCCGCTGAGCGAGACCGTCACGCCGTTCGTGACGCCGGCCGGCGGAGGCTGCACCGTGCTGTTGATCGTCAGCGTCGCACCCGTTGACGGGTTGTACGGGACGGTATCCGTCGGCGCGGTGATGGGAATGTACGTCGTGGGCGTGCCGGCCACCGCGATCGTCGTGCCGGGCTGAAAGCCGCTCAGCGTATTCGACGACGCGTTGTAGGTCAGCGTCGTCGAGCTGGCGATCTGATAGCCCGCCGTCACCGTGCCTTGCGTAATCGAGCCCGTGCCCGTGTTCGAGCTGGGCGCCGAGGCGAGAACCGGCGCGGCTGCCGCGATCGCCGACGTACTCGTCGTGGCAAGCGCGAACGTGTCGAGCGCGCTGCGCGTCGGCTGGATCGTGAACGAATCGCCGGAGTTCATCGCGCCCGAGGTAATGTTCAACTTCAGCCCACCCATCGACGTCGTGCCGTTCGGGGCCGATGTGGTGGTGCCGACGACGGTGCCCGTCGTCGTATCGCGCAGCGTGTAAGTGCCACCGGCGAACGTCAGCGAGTAGTCGTCATTCGTCGGCTGGCTACTGTTCGCGAAGCTGACGGAAAGCTGCGCATTACCCGTGTTGGCGAGATTCGAGTAGGTGGCTGGCGAGCCGACGGTAAACAGGTCGCCGCCCTTCGCGCCCGTCAAATCCAGACCCAGCGCGTTTTGCGCGTTCACTTGCGCGGCGAAGCTCGTCGCGACTGCGCCCAGTTGTGCTTCGGCCGGATCAAGCGTCTGCGTGCGGAACTGCAGCAAACCGCCGACCGAGCCGCCCGTCAGCGCGGAGGACGGCAGAAATCCCACCGGCGGCGGCGTGCTCGAGCCGGCGAGACCGACGTAGGTCACCGACAGTTCGCTCGGATCGCTTTGGGAAACGGCCGTGCCGAGTTGGAAGCTGTTGTTGCTGACGACGAGCGGCTGCCCATTGCCGATGAACACGCTATAGCCGCTCGAATTTTGCACGACGGAAACGCCGACGAGCTTCGACAAGTTGGCGACTGCTTGGTCGCGCTGATCGAGCAACTGGTTAGGCGGCTGGCCCTGCGCGGATGCGGCGGCGATCTGGCCGTTCAAGCTGGCGATCTGCGAAGAGTACGTGTTGATCGACGCGACCGACGTCTGCAGTTGCTGATTGATGCTCGTGCGCATCTGATCGTACTGCGCGCCCGCGGCATTCAGTTGGCTAGCCAACGTTTGCGCGGCGCTGAGCGCCGTTTGGCGCATCGATACGTTATTCGGCGTGTTCGCGACATTCTGCATGCCGGTGAAGTACGCCGTGATCGCCGAGGAGATGCCGGCCGTCGGGCTACCGACGAGGTTGCTCAACTGCGATGCCATCGAGTAGTTGGCCGACAGCGCGCTATTCGTCGACGTGGCGGTGTTCAGCTGCGTGCTCAAATACTGGCTGTAATTGCGCTGGACGGTGGCCGTATCGACGCCCATGCCGAGATAGCCCGAGCCGGTGTACTGGCCGCTGGCTTCGGCGTACACGGGGTTCTCGACCGTGTAGCCCGCCGTCGATGCGTTGCTGATGTTCTGGCTGGTCGTCTGCAAGCCCCATTGGGCGGCATTGAGACCGGACAAGCCGATGTTGAAAATATCGTTGGACATGCGTCTTCCTGAAGGGCGACGCCATGAGGCTGTCCGCCGCGTTGAGGGAACACATGTATAACGGCCGCTCAGACGAAAATTTAAGGGGCCGCATAGGCTGGCCCCCAATTTTTTACGCTTTGACCAGCGAGCGCCGACGCATTTCGAGTTGGGTGATCAGGCGCTGCAGCGTGTTTTCGGCGCTGCCCGGCAGCGCGGCGAAACGCATCCCGAGTTGGAAGCGCCGGCCGCCGTTAGGCAGCGCGGTGGCGCGCATCGAAACGAGCTCGAGATCGAGCGCGAGCATGCCGAAGCCGTTCAAATGGACTTCCACGTCGGGCAGCATCGCGCCCAGCGGCAACTCGGCGACACGCTCATCCGTCGTGCGCAGCCCGATTCCGCCAAGCGAAAGATCATGCACTTCGAAGCGGAACGTATCGCCCTCGGGCAGCCGGCCTTTGCAGAAGTACGGATCGAGCACGGGTGCGTCGACACGGAAGTATTCGCGGCGCTGCACGTAAAACAGCACTTCGGGGAACGGCGCCTCGAATGCGGGGAATCCCTCGAACTTCGTCTCTTGAGGGGTGGCGGTGGAAAACTCGACACGCACGCCGTCGGGCGACGCGCGGAACATACAACTTTCCGACGCCAGCACGCCCTTGTTCTGCTCGGGCAGCGCGCCCCAGTCGAACGAAAACGTACGTGCACGCACGTCGACGTCGAGGATCTTCGTGACAAGCTGCCCGTTCTTGTACTGAACGGTCAGAAAGTCGCCGCGATTGGCCAGATTGCGGAGTTGAACGCCGATTTCGAGCGGATTACGACGCGCGAAATCACGATCGCTTTCGGCGGGATCCTCCGTCGGGCCATTCGGCTGATTGGTTTCCATGGGCTCGGATATGCAAACTTGCGCAGCGCGTAAGACATGCGCCGGCGCCAAAGCTTTCGGCTACCTTGCGGTGAACCGAACAGGGTGTCGTCTGAATTAGCGGCATCGGCCGTGCAAAGTTTAGAGGTGCACTCGAAATATTTTTTTTAGTTTTCGAGTGAATGCCCGGTTTTCGGCCGATGCCGTCAACCGTGCTTCCTCCCTCATCGCCGATGAGCCGCGCCATTATGGTGTGTCCGGCAGGACTCTGTCCATCGAGGACGCTGTCCGTCGCGGCTTGGCCGGCCGCCTTCTCAAGCGGCCGGCCTTCATGCCGTCTTTTCACTGCTGGCCCCGTCGCGCTCGAATGCGCCCCCCGTGAGCTCTTCTTTTATTCTTGATGCCGGTCAAAGCCGGTCAAGTCATTTTTTGCATGATCGAAATCAGTTTCTTCGCATAGTGCGGATCCGTCGCGTATCCGGCCCTTTGCATGCCGTGCGCGAAACTCGCCGCATCGTGCGAGGTCGACAGCACCGATGCGTAGCGCGGGTTGTCGCGCAAGAGATTCGCGTAGTCGGTCATCGCCTCGGTGTACGAACCATAGGCGCGGAATTTCTCGACGACTCTGCGCGGCTTGCCGTTCGTGTACTCGGTCGTGACCGTGGACACCGTCTTGCCGGTCCAGTCGCTCGTCGCCTTGATGCCGAATACGTTGTGGCTCGGCGTGCCGTCCGCGTTCTTGATCTCGGCCTTGCCCCAACCCGTCTCCAGCGCGGCCTGGCCGACGATGAAACGCGCCGGGATGCCGGTGGCCGCGCTCGCGGCTTGCGCCGGCGCTGCCATTTTCTCGACGAACGCGTCGACCTTCGACGATTCGCCCTTGCCGTGCAGCGGCGGCGTCAGCGCGCTTTGCGCCGTGTAGCCCTTCCCCGATGCGAGCGAGCCGTTCGCTTGGGCGTTCGCGTAAGCGCGCGCGAGTGCGCTCATCATGGCCGCATTGCCGGCGTCGCTCGCTCCCGCTCCCGCTCCCGCGCCGCCGAGCATGCCGCCGATCGAACCGCCGCCCGCGATCATGCCCGCGACGCCGCCCGCGCTACCGGCACCCGCCGCGCCGCCTCCGCCAATATTGCGCGAAAGCTGCGTGATGAGCTGGTTGGCCACCCCGACTCCCTTCGACGAGAGCTGCTGCGCGAGCTGCTGATCGAGCATCGCGGTGTATTGCTTGCTGTCGTTCGAATCGAGGATGCCGTCTTGCGGCGTCGCCTCGCGCATGCTCTTGAGCATCATCTGCATGAATACTGCGTCGAACTGGCGGGCGGTGCTCTTCAACGCCTTCTGCGGATCGGCGCCCGCTTGGGCGCGCAGCGCGTCGAAACCTTGCACATCAAGCGCGAAGCGCTGCGAAATGTCGGTGCCGGAATCGACCGTGCCGGAGTAGGTGGTGTTGGAATTCATCGCCGCGCCTGTTTTTTAGATGATCTCGAGGTCCGCACGCAACGCGCCCGCGGCTTTCATGGCTTGCAGGATCGACATCAGATCGGCCGGCGTCGCGCCAAGTGCGTTCAGCGCCTTCACCACTTCGGCCAGGTTCGCGCCCGCCGTCACGAGTTTGAGCGAACCGTTGTCCTGCTTCAATTGAATCTGCGATTGCTGCGTCGCCACGGTCGAGCCGTTCGAGAACGCGCCCGGTTGGCTAACAGCCGTCTGCGTGTTGACGACGACCGACAGGTTGCCGTGCGCCACCGCGCAGCTTTGCAGCGTCACCATCTGGTTCATGACGATCGAACCCGTGCGCGAATTCAAAATGACCTTCGCGGCCGCTTGTGCGGGATGCACGTCCAAATTCTCCAGTTGCGCCATGAACGCGACTTGCTGGCCCGGATCGGCCGGCGCACGCAATTGAATCGTGCGGCCGTCGAGCGGCATCGCCGTGCCCTCGCCGAACGCGTTGTTGACTGCGGCCACGACGCGCTGCGTCGTGTCGTAGTCCATCTCATTGAGCTCCATCTGCATCGTGCCGCCCGCTTGCGCGACTTGCGTCGGCACCGCGCGCTCCACGATCGCCCCGGACGGAATCCGGCCCGTTGCGAGCTGATTGATTTGCACTTTGCTGCCGTTGGCGCTGGCGCCCGCGCCGCCGACGGCGACGTTGCCTTGCGCCATCGCGTAGACCTGCCCGTCGGCGCCCTTGAGCGGCGTGAGCAGCAGCGTGCCGCCGCGCAGGCTCTTGGCGTTGCCGAGCGATGAGACCGTGATGTCGATCGCTTCGCCCGGACGCTCGAACGGGGGCAGCGTCGCCGTCACCATGACGGCCGCCACGTTCTTGAGCTGCATGTTCGATGCGCCTTTCAGCGAGATGCCGAGGTTAGCGAGCATGTTCGTGAGCGTCTGCGTCGTGAACGGCGTTTGCGTCGTCTGGTCGCCCGTGCCGTCGAGACCGACGACGAGGCCATAACCGATGAGCTGGTTGTCGCGCACGCCCTGGATCTGCACGAGATCTTTCAGTCGTTCGGCGTGGGCGACTCCGGCGCACGCCAGCATGACAGGCAACCCGACGAGGACGAGCGAGCGGCGCAAGCTAAGCAAGGCGCGTTGGAGGCAAGTCATCATCGCGATCACCATGGGGCTACGTTGAGGAAGAACCGCTGGAGCCATCCCATCGATTCCGCTTCGTTGATGTAGCCCTTCGCCGAGTACTCGATGCGCGCGTCGGCCACTTGCGTCGACAGCACCGTGTTCTCGCCCGACACCGTGTTCGGATTGACGACACCCGAGAACCGCACGAACTCGTTGCCTTGGTTGATCAGCATCTGCTTTTCGCCGCTCACGACCAGATTGCCGTTGGGCAACACGTTCGTGACCGTGACCGTGATCGTGCCGTTGAACGTATTCGATGCGTTCGCGCCGCCCGAGCCGCTGAACTTGTTCGAGCCCGACGCGTTGACATTGAAGTGATTGATCAAGCCCTTCAGAAAGCCGACCGTCGGAACCGTCGCGCTCGTGCTGCCAGCGCGGCCGGCGTTGGCGCCCGACGACTTCGTCGCGTTGATGTTTTCCTGGATGACGATCGTGAGGATGTCGCCCGTGTTGCGCGGACGCTGGTCTTCGAACAGCGGATGGCCGGCATAGCCCGGGTTGTAAATCGAGCCGGGCGGCTGCAGTTGCGGCGGCACGGGAGGCGTCGCCGTCATCGGCTGTTGCGTGATCGGCTGGCGGTGCTCGATCTGCGCACAACCGGCGAAGGGGCCCACAACCACCATGGCGAGCGCGCTCGCATAGGTCAGCGTGGCTGCCGCGCGCAACCCGCGCACACGAAAAGGGATCCGGCTCGTCTGCAACATCTTCGTCTACCGCCTGCTCGTCAAAGTCCTACTGTCCTACTCGCCTCAAGAAAACGCCGGGCCGTCCCAAGTTATCTTGACCCCCTCGGGGGGCCTGTCGCGCAGCGACAGGTCTTGGGGGCACTATTAAACCGACATCTGGCCCAAGGTCTGCAACATTTGGTCCGAAGTCTGGACCGCCTTACTGTTGATTTCGTACGCGCGCTGCGTCTCGATCATGTTGACGAGCTCTTGCACGACGTTCACGTTCGATGCTTCGACGTAGCCCTGATTGAGCGTACCTGCGCCGTTCAGGCCCGGTGTCGTCACGTTCGGCGCGCCCGACGAAGTCGTCTCCTGCAGCAGGCTCTCGCCTTTCGACTCGAGGCCGGCCGGGTTGATGAACGTCGCGAGCTGGATCGTGCCGATCGTTTGGTTGCCCGTCGAACCGGCCTGCGTGATGCTGACCGTGCCGTCGCTGCCGACCGTGACCGACGTCGCGTTCTGCGGAATCGTGATCTGCGGCATGACCGGGTAGCCGCTCGAGGTCACGAGCTGGCCTTGCGCGTTCGTCTGGAACGAGCCGTCGCGCGTGTAGGCCGTCGTGCCGTCGGGCATCTGCACTTGGAAGAAGCCGTTGCCGTTGATGGCGAGGTCTTTCGAGTTGCCCGTTTGCTGCAGATTGCCCTGCGTGTACAGGCGCTCGGTCGCGACTTGCTGCACACCCGTGCCCACTTGCAGGCCGGAGGGCAGCTCCGTTTGCTGCGTCGAGTTCGCGCCGGGCTGGCGCAACGTTTGATAGATGAGATCTTGGAACACCGCGCGCGAGCCCTTGAAGCCGTTCGTGCTCACGTTCGAAAGGTTGTTCGAGATGACGTCCATCTGCGACTGCTGCGCGTTCATGCCGGTGGCGGCGATGTAAAGCGAGCGGTTCATGTTGAATCTCCTGGTGAATGGCTATCCGGCTCTAGTCTTCTAGAACCGAATCAGGTGAACGAGAGCAGCTGGTTGGCCGTCTGGTCGTTCTGGTCAGCCGTTTGCAACAGCTTCGTTTGCATCTGGAATTGGCGAGCGTTCGCGATCATCGAGACCATCGCCGCGACGGTATTCACGTTGCTGCCTTCAATCGCGCCTTGCGCGACGGTGACGTTCGGATCCGCTTCGGCCGGCTGGCCGTCGGCGGTCTTGAACAGGCCGTCGTCGCCGCGCGTCATCGTGGCGGCGTCGGGGTTGACGAGCTTGAGCTGGTCGAGCACGACGATTTGCGAGGGCGAGTCGCCGGCGCCGAGCGCCGACACCGTGCCATCCTTGCCGATCGTCACGGTCGCGCCGGGCGGCACTGAAATCGGACCACCCGTGCCGAGCACAGGCAAGTTTGCAGCCGTGACCAACTGACCGTTTTCATCGGTATGCAGGTTGCCTGCACGCGTGTAGGCCTCGTTGCCATCCGACGTCTGCACGGAGAGCCAGCCCGGCCCCGTGATCGCCACGTCGAGCGGGTTGCCCGTCTGCGAAATCGGGCCGGACGCGTAGTCCGAGCCCGGCGTCGCCGGCACCACGAAGGTGCGCGTCGTGTCGTTATTGACCGTCGAGCCGTCGCCGAAACTCATCGGAACGTTGCGGAAGTTCGCGAGTTGCGCGCGAAAACCCGTCGTCGACGCGTTCGCCAAGTTGTTCGCGACAACGGCTTGCTGTTCGAGCGCCCCGGCGGCGCCCGTCATCGCGGTGTAGATCAGTCGGTCCATGACTCGCCTTGCCCTTGCGGTACGTATTACGCGTTGCGCTTACAGGTTGATCAACGTTTGGTCGACGCTCTGCTGCGTCTTGATCGTCTGCGCGCTCGCCTGGTAGTTGCGCTGCGCCGTGATCAGATCGACAAGCTGGCTCGTCAAATCGACGTTCGAGTTTTCAACCGCGCCGCCCGTCAGCGTGCCGTGGTTCGTGCTGCCCGGTGCCGAGATTTGCGGCACGCCCGAGGCCGACGTTTGGGAATACTCGTTGCCGCCGAGATCTTGCAGGCCGTTCGGGTTGTTGAAGTTCGCGAGCACGATCTGGCCGAGCGATTGGGTCCGGCCATTCGAGTACGTGCCCGAGATCGTGCCGTCGGCGCCGATCGAGAAGTTCGCGAGCTGGCCCGAGGCATAGCCGTCTTGCTTCAGGTTGTTCACGCCGTCGGAGCCGCCGTACTGGGTGGTGCCCGTCAGGTTCAGCGTCACCGGTTGTGGGCTCGCGCTACCATCCGAGTTCAAGATCGTGTACGTGAATTGGCCCGAGCCAGGGCTCGTCGCAGGCGCCGTGGCCGTGGTCGTGGTCAGCGCGCCCGCCGTGTTGAAACCGACCGAACCGACCTTGCCGATCGCGCCCGCGGCTGCGCCCGAGTAGACATCCCACGCGTTCGCGGCCGTCTTCACGAAGTACATGTTGACCTGCTGCGAGCCGCCGAGCGAGTCGTAGGTCTGAATCGACGTCGAGTAGTTGAACGTCTGCGAGTTCGTCGACGAGAACGGCGTGACGCTCGGGATCGCATCCTGCGAGTTCAAATTCAACTGCGCCGTGATGTTCTGCGTGGCGATCGGCGCGATGTTGGTCGTCGGCACTTGGATCGGCACCGTTTGCGCCGAGTTGATAATGCCGTTCGCGTTTGCCGCGTAGCCCATCAATTGCAGGCCTTGCGCGTTCGTGATGTAGCCGTTCTTGTCCATCTGGAACACGCCGTTGCGCGAGTACGTGAGCGTGCCGTTATTCGACATCTGGTAGAAGCCGGTGCCGTTGATCGCGACGTTCAGCGCTTGGCCCGTCGTCTTAAACGAGCCTTGCTTGAAATCTTGCTGCACGCCCGCGAGCTGCGTACCGATACCGATCTGGTTGTTGACCGACGTTGCGATCGTGTTCGCGTACAAGTCGGCGAACTGTGCCGTGCTTTGCTTAAAGCCGACCGTGTTCGTGTTCGCGATATTGTTGCCGATGACGTCGAGGTCGTTCGACGACGCGGACAAGCCGCTCAAGCCTTGTTGGTAGCCCATTTAGCGGTCTCCCTTCGGATAAATTCGTTGGTTCGTTACAGAATGGCGGACACGCTGGTCATACCGACCGTGCTGCCGTTGTTGAGCAAGAGCCCCGTGCTGCCGTCGCTTTGCTGAACGACGCTTCGCACTTGCGCGCCGGCGAGCGTCGTGACGGTCGCGGTGGCGCCGGAGCTGGTCGTACCGGCAGCCGAAATCGAGTATGTGCCGTCGGGCAAGGTGCTGCCTGACGCATCGGTGGGCTTCCAGCTGACCGGAAGCGTGCCGGATTGTTGCGCGCCGAGATCGAGCGTGTTGACGACGTTGCCCGACTTGTCCTTGACCGTCACTTTCAGATCCGTGACGGCCGACGACAGCGACACGCCGAAGCCGGACGACGCGCCGTTCGATACCGTCGTCGTCGAACCCGGCACGAGCACGTTCTGGCCGATCAAGAGCGACGCTTGCGGGCTTTGGCCGGCCGAAAGCTGCGAGGCCAGCGAGGTGAGCGTCGTATTCAATTGGCTGATGCCCGTCACCGTGTTGATCTGGGCCAGCTGCGACGTCATTTGCGAGCTGTCCATCGGGTTCGTCGGGTCTTGGTTCTTCATCTGTGTAACGAGCAACTTCAGGAAGGTTTCCTGCAACGAGGTGCTCGAGTTCGAGGACGACGCGCCGCTCGTGCTCGATGTGCCGCTGCTCGACGAGGTCCCGTTGACCGTGTTGAGCAGTTGCTGCGAGACGGTACCGCTGCCGCTGATGGTGGTATTGGATGACGTCACAGAAATTCTCCTTAGGTGCCGATCGTCAATGTCTTCAGCATCAGGTTCTTCGCGGTGTTGAGCGTCTCGACGTTGGCCTGGTACGAGCGCGAGGCCGAGATCATGTTCACCATTTCCTGCACCGGATCGACGTTCGGCATCTTGACGTAGCCGTTCGAATCCGCCGCGGGGTTGGTCGGGTCGTAAGTGGTCTTCATCGGCGTCGGGTCGTCGACGACGCTCTTCACCTGCACGCCGCCCACTTGCTGGCCGCTTTCCGTGTGCGCGCCGCCGAGCGGCTTGACCGCGAATACCACTTGCTTGGCGCGGTACGGCTGACCGTCGGGGCCCGTCGTGCTATCCGCGTTCGCGAGGTTCGACGCGGTGACGTTGAGCCGTTGGGATTCGGCCGACAGCGCCGAGCCCGCGACGGTGAAAATGTTCATCAGTGACATGGCTCAGTTGCCTCTTTCGATTGACGCTTGATCGATGCGAAAACTCATAAACAAAAAACGGTGCCGCTACTCGAACTCGAATGCTGAGCGGTGCTTAGCCGCCCGAGGTGATCGCCGAAAGCAATTCCTTCAGCTGGTTCGTCACTTCGGTCATGCTCGATTCGTAGTGCAGCGTGTTGTCGGCAAATTGCACGCGTTCGGAGTCCAGATCGACGGTATTGCCGTCGAGCGACGGTTGCGTGGGGTTGCGATAGGCCAGCTTGCCGTAGTCCTGGCTTTGGCCGCCCGTCGCAATGAGCTGCGTGTGGCCCGTCATGTGGCCGGCCTCCGTCGACGCCATCGTCATGCCGCTCGTGACGCCGGCCGGTTGGGCCATCGGTAGTTGCGCCGCACCCGAGCTCGCCACCGTGCTCGTGCCCTGTTGCGCGCCGTTGCGCTTCAGGGCGCTCGCGAGCGACGAGCCGAAATCGACGTCGCGCGCCTTGTAGCCGGGCGTGTCGGCGTTGGCGATGTTCGACGACAGCAACTCCTGCCGATAGGCGCGTACATCGAGCGACTGGCGGCCGAAGGCGAATTCGGCATCGAGTTTGTCCAGCATCGGTATTTCTCCGTAACTCAAGCGTCGGCCGCTTGGTGCCGCTTCTCGACTGCGCCTTGGTTCGGGACAAGGTGCATCGGGAAGGCTTTTTTGCATGACGTGCATCTTAGGGTCGGCTGGCAAGAGCCAATCGGACGAATAACCGGGGAAGCCACCCTCTATTCAACGTTTGCACGTCTCGCGCGAGCCCTAGAATTCGATTCGTCGTCAGAAATTGTCTCGATGGAGAAACCGATGTCCGTGTCCGCCGCTTCCGATTCCGCGCGCTGCCCAGCGCCGCGTGCCCTCGGCCGGCGGTGCGTGCACCTCGTGCGCACGCTGACGCTCTTGCTGCTGGCCGCCGCGATGCTGCCGTTCGGCGCGGCGCGCGCTCAGACGATGGCATCGAACGGGCAGATCTATATTCCCGGCCCGGGCGAGACGCATGCCGCGCAATCGAGCGGCGCGATGATCGCGATTCCTGGCCCCGGCGAATCGCAGGGAGCCGCATCGGCAGCGAGTGCGCCGAACAGCGCCGCGACGAACGGCACGATCGTCATCCCGGGGCGCGTCATGCCCGTCCTGATCACGGCGCCGCAGCGCGCGACCGGCACCGCGCAGCCGATCGCCGTCGAGCAGCCGGCCAATTCCCGTTTCGCCCCTCAAGCAGCAGCCGCGAGAGCGCCAGCCCGCGCCGCCGCGCAAGCGCCGGTGGCGCCGGTCGCGCCGGTGGCGCCGATTCCCTCTGCAACGCCTGCCGCCGCCGAACTGGCCCCGGCGTCAAACGTGCCCGCCGGCCAACAAGATGGCGAATCGATTCGCCGCGCGGCGCTCGCCTTTCTTCAACAGCAGACGCTCGGCCTGCCGGGCAAGATCGCGATTACGGTCGCACCGACCTTCCCGCGCGGCCTCGCCGCCTGTGCGACGCTCGAGCCGTTCATGCCGACGGGCGCTCGCCTGTGGGGCACCACGTCGGTCGGCGTGCGCTGCGCCGGCGCCAGGCCGTGGACGCTCTATCTGCAGGCGCGCATCGCGATCGAATCGACCTACTACCTCGCCGCTCGCCAAATTGAGCCGGGTACGGTCGTGACGACGCAAGATTTGCTCGCCCGCGAGGGCAACTTGGCGAATTTGCCCCGCGCGATCATCACCGACCCGCAACAAGCGATCGGTGCCACCGCGACCGTCCGGATTGGCGCGGGCATGCCGCTGCGCCAAGATCTCCTGAAGAGCGCGAGCGCGGTCACGATCGGTCAGACCGTGCACGTGGTCGCGAAAGGGGAAGGTTTTCAGATTTCGTCCGACGGCAGCGCCATGAACAACGCGGCGCCCGGGCAGCAAGTTCGGGTCAAGATGGGCGGCGGGCAGATCATCTCCGGCATCGTCCTGGATGGCGCGACCGTAAAGGTACAGATGTGACGGCAATGTGAAGAAAGGATCGCCGACAGGTGTTGTTCCCTGATTGCGCTAAAGTTTTTTTGAGTGTCGCCGTTATCACACTCAAATCGCAATCGTTCGGGAAGCCATCGTGAAAGTCGACTCAACCTCCACTTCGAGCCTGACCTCGTCCAAGGGCGGCGTGCAGGGTAGCCGTCAGGGCGGCCAGGGCGCGGCCGACGCCGCACAAGCGGGCGTCAGCGCGGCAACGGCTTACAGCGCCGATGTCAGCCTGTCCGCGCTGTCTTCGCAACTGCGCTCGTTGGCTGCATCGGGCGAGGCTGATATTGATGTCGGGCAAGTCGAGTCGATCAAGCAAGCGATTGCCGACGGTTCGCTGACCATGGATGCGGGCAAGATCGCGGACGGTATTCTCGCGACGGCTCGTGACCTGTTGAAGAATCCGTCGACGGGCGGCTGAGCGGCGTTTCCCGCTTGCTAGTTGCGCGCCTCGTCGGTTTTGTTTGAGCGCGCACGCGCATTTGAGTTTTGGCGGATGAAATGAGAGACGCCCTACTGGCCACCGTGACCGAAGAACACGCAGCGCTCGAAGCGTTCGCGTCGCTGTTGATGTACGAGGAAAAGGCGCTCGCGGCCGTATCGCCGCTCGAGACGCTGCCCGGCATCGTCGAAAAGAAAAACGAGCTGACCGAGAAATTGTCGTCGCTCGAGAAAGCGCGCGACGGCCACTTGCGCCAGATGGGCCTGCCTGCGGGCTGGAAAGGCATGGAGTTGGCCATCTCCGACGATACGCGGCTTTCCAAGCAATGGAAGCTGCTGCAAGAAGTGGTGCAGCGCGCTCGCCGCGCGAATGCCACGAACGGCCTCATGATCCGAATCCGCATGAACTACAACCAGAACGCGCTTGCTATTCTGCGCGGCGCCACGTCGCGCGCTGCGGCCAGCGTTTATGGGCCGGATGGGCGGATGGCGGCGGTTTGATCCGGCCCTGGCCGTTCGTTGGACAAATGGCTCGAGTCCAATGGGGTGAACCCATGAATCTCTTGACCATCGACAATCAACGCGCAGTGGTGACCTACGATCCCGATACGGACATGTTGAGGGGCGAATTCGTAGGCTTGAACGGTGGCGCGGATTTTTACGCTAACGACATTGCCTCTCTCAAGCTGGAGGGCGCCAAGTCCCTAGCCGCATTCCTCGAAGTCTGCAAAGAAAACGGCATCGAGCCGTTGCGCCATTTTTCCGGGCGCTTCAACGCGCGCATTGATCCCCGTCTGCATGCACGCGCCGTCGAGGCAGCCGCAGCGGAAGGCATCAGCCTCAACCAGTTCATCGAACGGGCAATCGAGCACGAAGTGATGGCCTGACGGTCATCGTCCCTCGCTGCCCGCGCAATTGAGTTCGACGCCGTTGCTCAATCCACGCTGGCCCAAGCCATTTCGCGCAGCTTCGCGCGCAGCCTAGCCACCGCTTGGCTATGCAACTGGCAAACCCGCGATTCGCTCACTTCCATGACGGCGCCGATCTCGCGCAGGTTCATCCCACGCTCGTAATACAGCGACATCAACAGCTTCTCCCGCTCGGGCAGCTTCTCGATCGCTTCGACTAGCGCGCTACGCAGGCTATCGTCGAGCAGCGTCGAAAGCGGATCGGTGTGATCGACGCAGTAGCGATCGAGGAACGGTTCGTCGTCGGCCGAGCGGTCGAAGTCTTCGTAATAGATGAGCTGGCTGCCGTGCAAATCCTGCAGCATCGACTGGTAAGCGTCGAGCGGCATCGCCAGATGGTCGGCGACTTCGGTCTCGCTCGCGGACCGGCCGAGCCGCTGCTCGACCTTATGCACCGCCGATTCCACTTCTCGCGACGTCTTGCGCAAGCTGCGCGGCAACCAGTCGTTGTTGCGCAGCTCGTCGAGCATCGCGCCACGGATACGCTGGCTCGCGTAGGTTTCGAATTGCGCGCCCTGGTCTTCCTTGTAGCGGCTAGCCGCGTCGAGCAAGCCGATCATGCCGGCTTGAATCAGGTCGTCCAGATCGACGCTCGCCGGCATCTTCGCCACGAGCTGCAAACCCAGCCTGCGCACGAGCGGCGCGTATTGCGTCAAAACATCCGACTGGGACATTTTCCCTTGAGCGTTATACATCGAGGGCACCTTCTCCTTGTCCCTAACTGTTCAAAGCATGTTCGCGCACCGTGCCCGAGTCGGCATGCGCCGACGCCGACATGGCCGTGCGAACCGCGACTTCAGGCCGCGGCGAAGACATCGCCGGGCGCATCGGCCAATACAACATTTCCGCGGCAACGTGCCGAAAGTCCCGCGCCGACTGAGCCGACGGGAACGCGTCGACGACGCACCGCCCCAACTCCAACGACCGTTCCATCAGCGGATCGGCCGCCACGCAGCCGGCATCCTCGATCGACACCGTCAGATAACGCGCGGCCACCTCGGCGAGGTTTTCGAACGCGGTATGCGCATCCGCCAGGCTCGACACGTGATTGACAAGCACACGGAACTGCGCGATCGCATGTTCGAAGTGCAAGCGCTTCATGCAGGCGTAGGCCTCCGTGATCGCCGCCGCGGCCACGCGCGTGACGATCATCACGTCGTTCGCCTGCGCCGCGAGCGACGAAAGCGTGCCCTGACGATCGAGCCGCGCATCGACGAGCACGACATCGAACGGGCCGGAGAGCAGCACAGCGAGCTGCGACGCGCTGTAGCCGGCGCAGTTCTCATGCGACGCGGCCAACACGGAAAATCCGAGTTCGTGACGCGCACACGCCTGCTCGAGCGCGATCTCGCCGCTCATCAGCGCGCGCAGCGCGCCCGCACCCAGCACACCGCCGAGCATCGCCGAGACGGAGTTCGCACCGAGGCGCTCGTCGATGACGAGCACATCCTTGCCAAGCGCGGCCAGTGCCGCCGCCAAATTCACCACTGTCGACGTACAGCCGATGCCCATTGGGCCACCCGTGATCGCCACGACGCGCGAACCGCTCTTCGCGAGCAGCCGACGCAGCCCCTCTGCTTGATCGGTGACTTGTTTAGCCAAAGTGAACCTCATGCAGCTCGGCGCTCGATCGGCTCGACAAAGCCGAGAGCAAGGCGGGAATCTCGTCGTCGTGCGGCACGAACGGCGAACCATCGCGCGGAATACAGAACGCGCTCTTGATCAAGAACTTCTTCGTTGCAACGTACAAGTTCTCCGGCACCTTCTGGCCCGTCGACACGTAATGCACGGGCAGCTTGTAACGGATAACCGTATCGAGCACGCTGCCCAGGTTCGTCGCCTCGTCCAGCTTGGTCAGAATGCAACCGGCCAATTCAGGCTGGCCCGGCGCGCTGCGATAGGCCTGCACGACCTCGTTGAGCGTGTCGCCGTGGCTCGTCGCGTTCAGCAGCAACAGCCGCTGAACCGGCAGACCGGCACCGCAAAGCATGGCGATCTGGTCGGACACCGTCCGGTCGCGCTGGCTCATGCCGATCGTGTCGATGAGCACGATGTGCTTGTTGCGCAGCTCGGTGAGCGCGAGTTGCAGATCGGCCGCGTCTTTCACGGCATGCACCGATACGCCGAGAATCTTGCCGAAGATGCGCAATTGTTCGTGGCCGCCGATCCGGTAGCTGTCGGTCGTCAGCAGCGCCACCTTGCTTGCGCCGAAACGCATTACGCAGCGTGCGGCGAGCTTGGCCGTTGTCGTCGTCTTGCCCACGCCCGTCGGGCCCATCAGCGCGAATACGCCGCCGCGCTCCATCAGCGCGTCTTCGTTCTCGAGCACAGGCAGATTCGAGGCGAGCACTTCGTTCACCCAATCCATCCCCGCATCGAAGTTTTCGACCTCGGGCATGTGCTCGACGACCATCCGCACGAGCTGCGCGGAGAAGCCGGCCGAGAACAGCGCCTTCGTGATCTCGCCGTTCACCGGGCTGCGCCGTTGGCGCTCGCCCCAGCTCAGGCCGGCGAACTGCTCTTCCATCATGCCGCGCATCGCCGCCAGTTCGCTCATCACCTTTTGGTTGACGATCTCTTCCACGCGCGCGCGCACAGTCTCGGCCATCGCTTTGGCGTCTTGCTCAGGCGAACCTTCGAACGCCGCCGGCCTCACGCGCGGCGGCGTCGCACGACGCGCCGCGACGCGCGCGGCTTCGTGCGCCCACTCGGGCAGTTGGGCTGGGTCAAGGTCGTCGTCCGACAGGACGCGCCCCGAGGAGCCGACGCCCTTGGCGGCTGCCGCGGCGGGGGTCACCGCGTGAGCGCGCGAGCTATGCGCCGTATGCGCGGCGCGTTCGTTTTGCGCCGCGATGCGACGGGCGTGGTCGATCAGCCAGGGATTCGAGTCGGCCATCGTCTGCGCCGCATCGGAATCGGCAACGTTGCCGATAGAAGCCGTGGACGCCGCCGGGGCCGGGCTTGCCGGCATGCTGGGCGCAGCCTTGCGCGCCGCGAACGGGGCACGTTCGTGCAAACTCGGCGCCGCGATCGATGCGGCGTCAAGCAGGGGCGAACGGCCTTCGTCAGACGCCGTGGCACCCACTTCGGGGCTCGCGCCGAACACGGCCGAGAACACGTCCGGCATGCCGTTCGCGTACGGGTTGGACGGCATCACGCCGGGTGCAGGGCTCGCGAACGAGCCGGCCGGCTGCGTGCCGGTCGATCCGGCCGCGTACGGATTGGCGGCCGGGGCCGGCAGGCTGTGCAGCGCGCCGTGCGAAGCGGCATCGCCCGCATCGGGAGCGATCTGGGCGAAGTCCTTGTCCGCGAGCGCGACGATTTCCACGCTACCGTCGTCGTTAGTCCGGCTCGACAACACGACTGCGTCAGCACCGAGAGCCTCGCGCACGAGACGCAGCGCGTCGCGACTCGTTGCGCCGATGAATTTACGAATGTTCAAGCTTGACCCCCGATGAGGTTAACGACTTTGATCGTGCGGGTCTCGGGCACTTCGGCATACGAGAGCACTTTCAATTGAGGCAGGCTGCGGCGCAGGAATCGAGCAAGCATCGCGCGAAGCGCGTGTTGCACGAGCAGCACCGGCGGCAGCCCGGCATTTTGTTGACGGTTGATCGCCTTTTGCGTCGCCGTCATGAGCGTGTGTGCGAGGCCGGGTTCGAGGCCGGGGTTCGCGCCCGTTGAAAGCGCTTGCGAAAGCACACGCTCGAGGTTCGAATCGAGTCCCATGACCTGCATCTCGTTCGCACCCGGGTACCACTGCTGCGTGATCGCGCGGCCCAGCGCCAGGCGCACACAGGCGGTCAGATCGTAGGCGTCGGCCAGCTTGGGCGCGTGTTCCGAGAGCGCTTCGAGGATCGTGCGCATGTCGCGGATCGGCACGCCTTCCTCGAGCAGGTTTTGCAGGACCTTTTGCAGCGTCGTGAGCTGCAGCGTCTTCGGCACGAGGTCTTCGATGAGCGTCGGTGCGTCCTTGCCGGTGCGCGTGATGAGCGCTTGCACTTCTTGGCGGCCGAGCAGTTCGGCAGCGTGCTGCACGACGAGATGGTTCAGGTGCGTGGCGACGACCGTGCTCGCATCGACGACGGTGTACCCGTACACCTGAGCTTGCTCGCGCAAATTCGTGTCGATCCAGATCGCCGGCAGGCCGAAGGCCGGATCTTGCGTCGGCTGGCCCGGCAGCGCGGCCGTGACCTGCCCCGGGTTGATCGCGAGCCACTGGCCCGGATAAGCCTCGCCCACGCCCACTTCGACGCCCTTGAGCGCGATGCGGTAACCGTTCGGACGCAACTCCAGGTTGTCGCGGATATGGATGACGGGCGGCAAGAAGCCGATTTCCTGCGCGAACTTCTTGCGGATGCTCTTGATGCGCTTGAGCAGCTCGCCGTCGGTGTTCTTGTCGACGAGCGGAATCAGGCGATAGCCCACTTCGAGGCCCAGCGTGTCGATGAGCATGACGTCGTCCCAGCTCGCTTCGGCATTCTCCACCGGCGTGATGACGGACGGCGCGACGTCGACGAGCGAAGCCCCGCTCTTGGCGGCTTCGGCGCGCTTTTTCATCGTGCGGCCGAGCTGAATCGCACCGCCGCCGAGCACCAAGAACGCGAAGTGCGGCATGTTCGGAATCAGGCCGAGCATGACGATGATCGAGCCCGTGATCATCAGCACGCGCGGGTTCGTGAACAGCTGCCCCGTCAGTTGCGTGCCGATGTCTTCGTCGGTTGCGACACGCGAGACGATCACACCGGCCGCCGTCGAAATGACGAGCGAGGGAATCTGTGCAACCAGGCCGTCACCGATCGTCAGCAGCGTGTACGTCTTGGCCGCCGTTGCGAAATCCAGGCCGTGCTGCGCGACACCGACGATCAGGCCGCCGAATACGTTGACGACCATGATGATGAGGCCCGCGATCGCATCGCCGCGCACGAACTTCGATGCCCCGTCCATCGCGCCGTAGAACTCGGCTTCCTGCGCCACGGACTGGCGGCGCTTGCGTGCGGCCTCTTCGTTGATGAGGCCGGCGTTCAAGTCGGCGTCGATCGCCATCTGCTTGCCGGGCATCGCGTCGAGCGTGAAGCGAGCGGCGACTTCGGCGATACGGCCGGCACCCTTCGTGATCACCATGAAGTTGATGATCATCAGGATCGCG
>CAYRLJ010000081.1:0-16366 GCA_964425025.1 uncultured Burkholderia sp.
CGAATCGAAGGCGCGCTGATTGGCTTGATGGCGGCGCATGACGAGCCACATCGTGAGGCAGACGAACGTGCCGAACAAGACGATGACGACTGAGACGGGCACGTCGAGCCAGACCAACGCGGCGTACAGGCACAGCATGACCAGCACGGACAGGTTCTCGTTAAAATTTTGCACGGCGATGGAGTGGCCGGCCGACAGCAGAACGTGTCCGCGATGTTGCAACAGCGCATTCATCGGCACGACGAAGAAGCCCGACAGCGCGCCGACGACCATCAAGAAGAGATAAGCGATGATGAGATAGCCGGGCACGTGCACGCGGCCGAAATAAAAGCCCCAGTTGACCGGTATGAGGTGGCGCGAGTAGAACGCCATCGACATGACGGCGAGCCCCATCAGGATGCCGACGGGCAGCACCGAGAGCGATTTTTTCAGCGGGACGCGCGCTGCGGCGTACATCGCTCCGCCGGCCACGCCGACGGCGACGATCGCCTGCAAAATCGCGCCCTCGGACAGCGACATGCCGAGCGAGACTTCGGCCCATTTGAGGACGATGAATTGCAGCGTGGCGCCCGCGCCCCAGAACAGCGTCGTGACGGCGAGCGAAATTTGGCCGAGTTTGTCGCGCCACAGTGCCACGAAACAATCGGCAAAATCGGCGATGAGCCGGATCGGCCCGTGTTGCTGTTTCGGGTAGCGTGCGCCCGTATCGGGAATGCGCAAATTGAATATGGCAGCTGCGACATAGATGCCCATGATGACGAGCATTGCCGCTTCGGCCGGTGTGCCGACGAAAGGGACGTGATGCTTGAGTATATGCGCCGCGATATGCGGGCTGATCAGCGCGCCGCCGAGCACGGTGCCGAGGATAATCGAGGCGACGGTGGTGCCTTCGATCCACCCGTTGGCCGCGACGAGGCGCTCGGGCGGCAGCAGTTCCGTCAAGATGCCGTACTTGGCCGGCGAGTAGGCCGCGGCGCCGAAGCCGACGATGCCGTACGCGGCGAGCGGGTGGGCTCCGACCATCATGACGCAGCAGCCGACGATCTTGATTGTGTTCGTCACGAACATGACGCGCCCCTTGGGCCGCGAATCGGCGAAAGCGCCGACAAACGGGGCGAGCACGACGTACGACAGGACGAAGAACAGCTTGAGCAGCGGCGTCATCCAATTCGGGGCATGGAGGTCTTTCAGTAGTGCAATGGCGGCAATCAGAAGGGCGCTATCGGCCAGCGACGAGAAAAACTGCGCGGCCATGATGGAGTAAAAACCTTTTTTCATCTGATGCGGTGCGGTCCTTTGCGGCGCGTCCTCCCCGGACGCGAGTGACGCGTTAGGACTTAGGCCGTTCGAAATGGGTTGTGCGCACGGCTTTATATCACGAAAATAGGTGCCTTCGGACGGCCGGCGCGCCGCCCGGATGGCGTGCGGCTACCCGCCTCGCGTTCGAAAATGCGCCATCCCATCCCGATTCGCCTCGTGCCTTATATAAAACCGCCATGCCGCGCCCGCTTCTCGCCACCATCCATACCGCCGCTCTAGCCAATAATCTCGCCGTTGTCCGCACGCGCGCGCCGAATTCCAAGGTGTGGGCCGTCGTCAAGGCCAACGCATACGGCCACGGGCTCGCTCGCGCGTTCCCAGGCCTTCGGGCGACGGACGGCTTCGGCTTGCTCGACCTCGAGGAGGCCGTCAAGTTGCGCGAACTCGGCTGGGCCGGCCCGATTCTTCTGCTGGAAGGGTTTTTCCGCCCGACCGACATCGACGTCATCGACCGCTACAGCCTGACCACGACCGTGCATAGCGATGAGCAATTGCGGATGCTGGAAATGGCGCGGCTGTCCAAACCGGTCAACATTCAGCTGAAGATGAACAGCGGCATGAACAGGCTCGGCTATACGCCCGAGAAGTTCCGCGCGGCGTGGGAGCGCGCCCGCGCCTGCCCCGGCATCGGTCAAATCGTGCTCATGACCCATTTTTCAGATGCGGACGGCGATCGCGGGATCGAACACCAAATCGATGCTTTCGAGCGCGGCGCGGAGGGTATCGCCGGCGCGCGCAGCCTGTCGAATTCGGCGGCGACGCTCTGGCATGCGCGTGCCCATTTCGACTGGGTGCGTCCGGGCATTATTCTGTATGGCGCATCGCCGTCCGGGGTCCCCGCCGACATCGACGGCGTGGGGCTGCAGCCCGCCATGACGCTCGCGTCCGAACTCATCGGCGTGCAAACGCTTGCAAAAGGACAGTCCGTCGGCTACGGATCGGTCTTCACGGCGCCCGCACCGATGCGCATCGGTGTCGTCGCTTGCGGCTACGCGGACGGTTACCTGCGCTGCGCGCCCGAGGGCACGCCGATCATCGTCGATGGCGTGCGTACGCGCCTCGTCGGACGAGTGTCGATGGACATGCTGACCGTCGATCTAACGCCGTGCCCGACGGCCAATGTCGGATCGCGTGTCGAACTGTGGGGCGCGCAGCTGCCCATCGACGACGTGGCGCATGCCTGCGGCACGATCGGCTACGAGCTCATGTGCGCCGTGGCGCAGCGCGTACCGGTGCTCGCCGAGTAAGCGCTCGGCGCCTCGCTTCATGGCTGAGGGGATCTGCGCACAGCCGAGCACGGCTGCGTACATCTACGCCTATCTGCGCTCATCTGCGTCGATCGGCGATCGAAAAAATGACGGCTAAGGACCGCGCGTGGCAAAACAGAAGACGACTTACACCTGTACGGAATGCGGCGGTCAATCGCCGAAGTGGCAAGGGCAGTGCCCCGCGTGCAACGCCTGGAATACCCTCGTCGAAACTGTCGCGCCGAGCGCGGGCGCCCATCGCTTTCAATCGCTGGCCAAAAGCGCGCCCGTGCAGCGGCTCGCCGATATCCAGGCGGCCGACGTGCCGCGCTTCTCGACAGGCATTGGCGAGTTCGATCGTGTGCTGGGCGGCGGCTTCGTCGCGGGCGGCGTTGTTCTGATCGGCGGCGACCCGGGCATCGGCAAGTCGACGCTGCTGTTGCAGTCGCTCGCCTCGCTTTCCGAGGAGCGCCGCGCGCTCTATATCAGCGGCGAAGAATCGGCGGCCCAGATCGGCCTGCGCGCACAGCGTCTGGCGCTGCTCGAGCCCGGATCGCGGGCGGCCGATTTGCAGTTGCTCGCCGAGATCCAGCTCGAGAAGATCCAAGCGGCGATCGAAGCGGAGCGGCCCGATGTGGCTGTCGTCGATTCGATCCAGACGATCTACTCGGACGCGCTCACTTCCGCCCCGGGCTCGGTCGCTCAAGTGCGCGAATGCGCCGCGCAACTCACGCGCATTGCGAAACAATCGGGCACGACCGTCGTCATGGTCGGGCACGTGACGAAAGAGGGCAGCCTTGCGGGCCCGCGCGTGCTCGAGCACATCGTCGACACGGTCCTGTATTTCGAGGGCGACACGCATTCCTCGTTCCGGCTCGTGCGCGCGTTCAAGAATCGATTCGGCGCCGTCAACGAGCTCGGTGTGTTTGCGATGACCGAGCGCGGGCTGCGCGGCGTGGCCAATCCGTCTGCGCTATTTTTGTCGCAGCACGAGCAGATCGTGCCGGGCTCTTGCGTGCTCGTGACGCAAGAGGGCTCGCGGCCGCTGCTCGTCGAAATCCAGGCGCTCGTCGATACGGCGCAAGTGCCCAATCCGCGCCGGCTGGCCGTCGGGCTCGAGCAGAATCGGCTGGCGATGCTGCTGGCCGTGTTGCATCGACACGCGGGCATCGCCTGTTTCGATCAGGACGTGTTTCTCAATGCCGTCGGCGGCGTGAAGATCGCCGAGCCGGCGGCCGATCTCGCCGTGCTGCTCGCGATTCATTCGTCGATGCGCAACAAGCCGCTGCCCAAGGGCTTGATCGTGTTCGGCGAAGTGGGCCTGGCCGGCGAAATCCGGCCCTCGCCGCGCGGGCAGGAACGTTTGAAAGAGGCGGCCAAGCTCGGCTTCACGGCGGCGTTGATCCCGAAAGCGAACGCGCCGAAGCAGCCGATCGAGGGGCTGCAGGTGCTGGCCGTCGATCGCATCGAGCAGGCGATCGATCGGATCAAGGAACTCGAATAGGGGCGCCCGGCGTAGGGGCGCCCGGCGAGCGTCGGCGGTGGGGACGACGGTCAGGCCGTCAGGTTTCGTCGTCCGTTCGCCGGTCCGTCTCCCGTTTCGTTTTCGTTTTCGCGACGGGCCGCCGAAACAGTGCGTGCTCGCGTGCCTCTTCGACCGTCAGCACCGGCGATACGCAGCAGTCGCTCGGCTCGAGCAATTCGACCCACGTGCTCAGCCGATGCGTGGCGATGTGCTCGGCGAGTTCACGCGTCAGCGCGATGGCATCGGGACCGCCGATGACTTGGCCGAGGCTCCAGTGGCGCGATGCCCAATTGGGCCGGCCCAGCGCACGGCACAAGCGCTCCCAAAACTTCAATTCGAGTGCGCCGACGGCTAGCCATCGGCCATCGGCCGTCCGGTAGACGTTATAGCAAGGCACGCCGCCGTTGAGCAGCCCGTGGCCTGCATGCAATTGCTCGCGGCTGCCCGGGGCGAGCCGATCGGCATTGTCCAGAGTAGACTGCGCCACGACGTTGCTGGCGTGGATCGCATGCGTCATCGACACGTCGATGAACGTCCCGTCGCCGCCGCGCGAGACTTGCCAAAGCGCCGCGAGGATGCGCGTGACGGCCGGCAGCGCACCGCCGAGCAAGTCGGCGATCTGGATGTTGGGGATAACGGGAGTCCCATCGGGCGTCGCGATTTGATCGAGCACACCCGCATACGCGAGATAGTTCAGATCGTGGCCGGGCCGCTGCGAGAAGAGGCCAGTTGTGCCGTAGCCCGTGATCGCGCAGTAGACCAGCTTCGGATTGATCTGGGTAAGGCTCAAGTAGTCGAGCCCGAGCTTTTCCATCACGCCTGGGCGAAAGCTTTCCACCAGCACGTGCGATTCGCGCACGAGCGCGCGCAAGACAGTGCGTCCCGTTTCGGACTTCAGATCGAGCCGCGTCTCGCGCTTGCCGCGATTGACGAGACGATAGAAGCTGCTCGGAATGCCGCTCGCGCGATCAGCCGGCGCTTGCATCATGGTGCGCGCGCCATCGCCAGCGCCCGGTTCCTCGATCTTCAGGACGTCCGCGCCGAGCTCCGCGAGCCGCAACGTCGCGAGCGGCCCGGGCAGCAGGCGCGTGAGGTCAAGTACGCGCAGGCCTTGCAGCGGAGCATCGGTGGTCAACCTACACCTCCTGTCGATCGTGACGGTTCGGCCTTGGCTCGGCAGGGCCGCCTGTGCCCTCGCCGTGCTGCTCGCTCGCTAGCCAATCTGTTCGAGTTCCTCATGCGCCTCGAGCCATTGCGCTTCGAGCGCTTCGAGGCGTGCGAGGACTTCGCCCTGGCGCTTGAGTGCGTCGGTCAGCTTGCCCTTCATGGCCGACTCGTAGCTTGCCGGGTCGGCGACGAATGCATCGAGCGTCGCCTTTTCCGCGTTCAGGGCGTCCATTTCTTTTTCGAGCTTCGCGATGCGCGTTTGCAGCGGCTTTTTCAGATGAGCGACCTTCTGGCGCGCTTCCGCTTCCTGACGACGCTGATCCTTGCGATTACCGCTCGAGCCCTCGCCATCGCGCCCGTTCGCACCGGATGCCCCCGATTGCGCTTGGCTCGCGGCTTTCGCCGCGGCGCGCGTTTCGGCCGCGTGTTGCAGCAGCCAATCGCGGTAGTCGTCCAGATCGCCGTCGAACGGCTGCAGCCGATGCTTGGCCACGAGCATGAATTGATCGGTGCTGGCACGCAGCAAGTGGCGATCGTGAGAGACCAGGATCAGCGTACCTTCGAACTGCGCGAGCGCCATCGTCAGCGCGTGCCGCGTTTCGAGATCGAGGTGGTTCGTCGGTTCGTCGAGCAAGAGCAGATTCGGCTTTTGCCAAATGATCAGCGCCAGCGCGAGCCGCGCTTTTTCTCCACCCGAGAAAGGACCGATCGGCGAACTCGCCATATCGCCCGAAAAATTGAAGCCGCCAAGGAAGTCGCGCAGTTCCTGCTCGCGCGCCTCGGGGGCGATGCGCGCCAAATGTGCGAGCGGCGAATCGTCGGGCCGCAACGTTTCGAGCTGATGTTGCGCGAAGTAGCCAATCGCGAGTCCGCGCCCGGCGCGCATCATGCCGCCGAGCGGGGTGAGCGTGCCCGCGAGCGTTTTGACGAGCGTCGACTTGCCCTGGCCGTTGGCGCCAAGCAAGCCGATGCGCTGACCGTTCTGCACCGACAGCGTGACGCCGTCGAGAATCGGAATCTCGATGCCGTCGTCTCCTCGATAGCCGCAGCGCACGTCTTCCATGACGAGCATCGGATTCGGCGCTGCGTCGGGCGTGCGGAACTCGAACGTGAACGGCGAGGCCGCGTGCGCGGGCGCGATCAGTTCCATCTTTTCGAGCGCCTTCATCCGGCTCTGCGCTTGGCGCGCTTTGGTCGCCTTCGCCTTGAAGCGATCGATGAAGCTTTGCAAATGGGCAACCGTCTTTTGCTGCTTCTCGTAGGCGCTTTGCTGCAACGAGAGCTGCTGCGCGCGCAGGATTTCGAACTGCGAGTAGTTGCCGCCGTAGCGCTTTATTTGGCGGTTTTCAAGGTGCAGCGTCACGTTGCAGACCGAGTCGAGAAATTCGCGATCGTGCGAAATGACGACGAGCGTGCCCGGATAACGGCCGAGCCAGTCTTCGAGCCAGACGATGGCGTCGAGGTCGAGGTGGTTCGTGGGCTCGTCGAGCAGCAGCAGATCGGAGCGGCACATGAGCGCTTGCGCCAAATTCAAGCGCATGCGCCAGCCGCCCGAAAAGCTCGCCACCTGCTCGCGCGTTTGCGCGAGCGTGAAGCCGAGGCCAAGCAGCAGGGCCTCGGCGCGTGCCGGGGCCGTGTAGCCGTCCGCATCGGCGAACGCGGCGAGCGCGTGCGCGAGCGCTTCGCCGTCGTGCGAGGCTTCGGCCTGCGCGATGCGTGCCTCGATCTCCCGCAGGGCCGTGTCGCCGTCGAGCGTATATTCGAGCGCGGTTTTTTCGGCTGCGGGCGTCTCTTGCGCGACGTGGGCGATGCGCCAGGACGGCGGGAGCGAGAAGTCGCCGGCGTCGGGGTGCAGCTCGCCGCGCAACACGGAGAACAGCGTGGACTTGCCCGCGCCGTTGGCGCCGACGAGCCCCGCCTTTTCACCGGGGTTCAGTGTGAACGAGGTGGCGTCGAAAAGCGGCTTGACGCCGCGGGCGAGGGTAAATTGGACGAAACGGATCACGACGGGGCCGGCTGCTGGAAAAGCGTTATTCTAGACGGTTGCTCGCATAGGTTGTGCCGAGCGTCCGCCGAAAGTCCGCTTGCCTTTGCCCGGCGCGGCGTGACGCTTTCGCATAGACTTGCGTTTTTCTTTTCGAAAGGCCATTCGATGAGTAAGCTCTATACCTTTTCCGCACGTACGCTCGGCGGCGAAACGGTTAGCCTGGACCGTTACCGCGGCAAAGTTCTGCTCATCGTCAATACGGCCAGCGAATGCGGCTTCACGCCGCAATATGCCGGGCTGCAGCAGCTACACGAGCGCTTCTCCTCGCGCGGCTTCGAAGTGCTCGGCTTTCCGTGCAACCAGTTCGGCAAGCAAGAACCCGGCGACGCCGCGCAGATCGGCAGCTTTTGCGAGAAGAACTTCGGCGTCGCGTTTCCGCTGTTCCAGAAAATCGACGTGAAGGGCTCCTATGCGCATCCGCTGTTTCGCTATCTCACGGGCGAAGCGCGCGGCTTGCTCGGGACGAGAAGCGTCAAATGGAATTTCACGAAGTTCCTCGTCGATCGCCAAGGCAACGTGCTCAAGCGATTCGGTCCGAAGACGAAGCCGGAGGAGATAGCGGGAAAGATCGAAGCATTGCTGTGAGGCTTGCGGTTGAGCGTCGTACGCGATTGTTGCAGCTCATCGGAGTGCGGACAACTGGCGTCGGCGTTCTGGATTCGAAAGACATAAAACGAATGCACAGCACAGGCCGGATAAACCGCATGCAAGAAATAGCGAAGCGCTGGACATGCCCATCTCTATGCATGCGCCCAACGCAGCAACGCCGGAAGCTGAGGCCGCGCGGCCCGCGATTTTCGATAGCGCAGAGTAGCGAATATAAGCGGGGCCTCGTAGTTTTGGTGTCAATACCTTTTGAGTAGCCGCTAGTTCATATGCATAAAGCAACCCCATTGCTCCACATAGCATAAGGTTGAACGAAAGCGAAGATGAAATTGTGAGTGCAATCGATAGGGCCGCGGTCGCTGCTACGGTTTGCGCTATATTCTGCAACCGACGCGCGGGGACGATGAAGTCGCCTCGAAATGCGATAGCGACACTGTAGATCAAGAAGAAGAAATATAGCGTGCTCAGTTCGTTTATAGCCAAGCTCACGTTCTTGCTGATTTTAATGACAAGTAAATAACTGATTCCGCCAAACGAAAAATTGACGAAGGTTTGATATAGCAGTCCCCAGCGCATGAAGTCATTCCCAAAAATCCCGGAAAAACGCAACATAGAAGGGCTTTCGTTATGCGTCGGGCCGGTCCCTTTCTGACGGTCTTTTTGGGGGCGAAGAACCATTTTTAAGATTGTTGTGCTAATGCCAATCGTGACTAGCGTGACGCCGATGACGCAGGCAATATTAAGTTTGTGGGCTAGTATTGCTAGTGAAAAAGCGGGGGCAATGGCAAGCGATGCTCGGGATATGATATTTTGGATGCTATTGCTTTGACTTAAATCAAGTCCAAAGCTGTCTTTTGCTAAAAAGACAAAATCGGAACTTAGCGTTGTGTCGAATATCGATAATATTTTAAATGTAACAAATATCGCGATGATAATTGCGATATTTGTATCCGTGTTAAAAGATAAAAATCCGAGCGCCCATAAAATCGCTAGCGCGGGGCGCTGAAATGCGCAAATATTTACGCGTGTTAAGAGATCAAGCCGCGTTGAGAGAGTCGCGCAGGGTATGGTGAAAATGAGTTTGATCACCGAATCTGTAATTGCAATTGCGGCGGCGAGATCGAAGCGTTGAATGTGCGCGAAGTAAATTGCCAAAAATTGCGTGATCGTGGTGTCCAGCACTAAATGCCAGTTGAGGAAAATTCCTCTCATTATTTTTTGCATCGCTCTATTTTAAAGAGAGGCATCGTGGGTGCGCTCGTCACTTTGTCGTGATAACGGCGCGGCTTGAGCAATCCCGCTGTCGATGCCCTCGTTGCAATGAGGCCGTCCAAGACTGGGAATGCGTAGGCCGTAGGCGGGTGACTCGGCTCCACGCGGCAACGTCCAAGTGCCAAGAGCGATGAAAAATATCGCTTTCGTCGTTGCGACAGTTCGCGTTGGCGAAGCGACAGAATACTCGACGACCTCGTGCCGTCATTGGTAATGTAATTCAAACGAAAGGTAAGGGAATGAGAAATGTCACGATCCTATCTAGGGAGATAGGATGCGGAACTAGCGTATGGATGTGTTAACGTCGGACAGGCATCGCCGTGCGCGCGCCCGGGGGCTATGTGTCGGACAGCGACAACGGAGCCGTTCCAGAGGGCGCACGGGTGCGCCCTCTGGGGGGCATCCCTGCGGAAGTGTCGCCGTTTTATCCGAGCCGCCGTAACGCCGTTGGTCTACAAAATCGGCGAAAACAACCGCGCTACATGCATGACGATGCGGTGCAGCGCCGAGGCATTGCGGTATTCGTGGCGATTCACTTCCCATGCTTCCGCAAAATCGCGCTCGAGCATCGCTTCCACCTCGGTGGCGAAGGCGTGATCGACCGTCAGCACCATGATCTCGAAGTTGAGCCGGAACGAGCGATTGTCGAGGTTGGCGCTGCCGATCGCCGCCGCCACGTCGTCGATCAGCACGACTTTTTGATGCAGAAAGCCTGGCCGATAGCGGAAGATGCGCACGCCCGCTCGAATGAGGTCATAGGCGTAAATCTTCGACGCCTCGAACACGACGTAGTGATCGCGCCGGCTCGGGATCAAGATGCGTACATCGACGCCACGCATGACGGCAAGCCGCAATGCCGAGAAGACGGCCTCGTCGGGCACGAGGTAGGGCGTGGTGATCCAAATTCGCGTTCGGGCCGAATTGATCGCCTCGACGAAGAACAGCGATCCCGTTTCCTCCTTGTCGGCGGGCCCGGGCGCGATGACGAGACAATGCATGTCGGCGTCATCCGCCTGTTGGGGCTCGTCCGCCTGCGACGGCTCGAGCCGCGGCAGGCGCTGCGTCGCCCAATGCCAATCCTCGATGAAGACGAACTGCACGCTCGCGACCACGGGGCCGCGCACCTCGATGTGGGTGTCCCGCCAGGGAGACAAACGCGGGTTGCCCCCGAGATATTCGACGCCGACGTTGTGACCGCCGACGAAGGCGCGCTGGCCATCGACGACGACGATCTTGCGGTGATTGCGGAAATTGAGCTGGAAGCGGTTGACGAAGCGCCGGTTCGTCGCGAACGGATGCATCTCGACGCCGCCTTCGAGCAACGCCGACACATATCGCTGCGGCAAATCGAAACTGCCGATGCTGTCGAATAGGAAGCAGACCCGCACGCCTTGCGCCGCCTTCTTGAGCAGCAGGTCCTTCAGCTTGGCGCCGAGCGCGTCGTCGCGGACGATGAAGAACTGGATCAGCACGTAGTAGCGCGCGTGCTCGATCGCGTCGAGGATCGCCGCGAACGTCGCATCGCCGTTCACGAGCGTACGCACGCTGTTGCCGGGCAGAAACGGCATGCCGGATAAGCGCGTGAGCGCGCGGACGACGGAATGGCCGAGCGCCTCGGCCGGGCGGCCCATCGATGAAGCATGCGTATCCCACGCGTTGGGATGGGCGCGCGTGCGCAACAACTCTCTTTCGATGCGACGCTTGTCGACGTAGCCCGAGAACTTGCTGCGTCCCAAGAAGAGGTAGGGAATCAACGTGACATAGGGCGCTGCCACGAGCGACACAGCCCATGCGATCGCCCCTTGCGAAGTACGCGTATTCAGAATGGCGTGGCCGGCCGCGATCACGCCGAGCACGTGGGCGGCGAAGATCACGCTGCCGAGAGAAAGCCAATCGATATGCATGAGCGGTGAGAGTCAGGCGTCTTTCGTGTGTCCGATGCGCGTTGCGGGTGATGCGGCCCACGTGCATCTTACCGAAGCGCCGGTTTTAGGGGCAGAGTTCACTCCCGATTTATGGCGGGGCTTGTGCTCGGACACAGCGTTCTATGATCGGGCGTTGTCAGAAAATAGGATGCCGGCAGCGATCGACACTTGAGCGATCGCGTACGAGAACCAGATCGCATAGCCGCTGGCAGCAAATGGGCTGAGGAAGCGCTCGATGCCGATCAGGGTGTCCGAGGCGACGAAGGCGAGCCCGCCCAGTGCGAGCGCAAGGCTAGCCGGCCGCGCCAACAGCGCGAGGCTCGCCATTGCGCACAGCGCGAGCATGTAGAGCGCGACAGGCGCCGCGAGCACGCCCAGATGCGGAAGGAAAACGAAATACATCGCGAAGGCGGCGGCCCATAGCAAACCGAGCGCCGCGCGCCGCCACGCTTCGACGCCGCGCCACAACCCGGCACGCCCGGCACGCATCGCTCGCGGTGCGAGCACCGCGCAATAGGCCAGATGTGCGAGGAGGAAAGCGCCAAGCCCGCCGACGAACGAAAACGGGCGCTGCGGCAGGGCGAGCAGCGCATCGCCCACGCTTGATGCGGCCAGCGCCGCCATCAAGCGCAGCCGTTCGCTCATCGGTTCATGCCGCGCGCAAGCCAAAAACAGCAGCGCGCACATCAGCACCTTGGCGGCCGCTTGATCGGGATAGGGCGCGTCGCGAAGCGAGACGCCGTAGGCGAGCGCGGCGCCGGCCGCAATGAGCAACAACCGCTTGGCTTGCGATGCGGCGCTCTCCATCGAACCGGCGTGGCGTCCGGCCTCGGCGTTGGCGTCCGCGTCCGCCGTGTCGGTGCCGCTGTGGCCGCCGCCCCGATCGTCGCTCTCGTTTTCGTCGTCGTTTTGGCCGGCGGGCATCGGTGCGGGAGCGGACATCGGAGAGGTGGCGGGCGTCGGGTTGGTGGCTTCAGGTCTCAGACGGCTGGCAAATCGCTGGCCTGGATCAGAAACACGGTGTCGTCGCCGGCACTGGTCGAGAGCCAGACGAGATCGAGCCCGCCGAACGCGGCATCCACGTTGGCGCGCTCGTTGCCGATTTCGACCACGAGCAAACCCTCGTCGGTCAGCCAGTTACGGGCTTCCTTGATGATGCGGCGCACGACGTCCATGCCGTCTTCGCCGCCCGCGAGCGCGAGTTCGGGTTCATGCCGATACTCGGCCGGCAGCGCATCCATCGACGCGCGATTCACGTACGGTGGATTGGCGATGATGACGTCATAGCGGCGCTCGGGCAGCGGCGAGAAGACGTCGCCTTCGAAGAGCGCGATCCGATCTTCGAGTGCGTAGTCGGCGACGTTGACGTGCGCGACCTCGAGCGCACCCGGCGAAATATCGACGGCGTCCACGTCGGCATTCGGAAACGCATGCGCGGCGAGAATGGCAAGGCAGCCCGAGCCCGTGCACAGTTCGAGCACGGCACCGACTTCGTCGGGATCGGCCACATACGGCTGCAATCCATCGGCGAGCAGTTCGCCGATGAACGAACGCGGAACGATAACGCGCTCGTCGACATAAAAGCGCAGCCCGTGCATCCACGCCTCTTGCGTGATGTAAGCCGCCGGAACATGCTGCGTCGCGCGGCGTTCGAGAACCTTCAAGACGGCGTCGATTTCTTCGTCGAGCAAACGTGCGTCGAGGAATGGATCGAGCGTATCGAGCGGTAAGTGCAGCGTGTGCAAAATCAGATAGGCGGCTTCGTCATAGGCGTTCGCGCTGCCGTGGCCGAAGGCGAGCTGAGCCTGATTGAAACGCGACACGGCATAGCGCAGTAAGTCGCGAACGGTGCGAAAAGGGGTAGTCATCGCGGTCTCCTCGTGCGGTGCGAGCCGCATCACGCGATCAGCGCTTCGAGCACGCGCCGATAAATGTTTTTTAGGGGATCGACGAAAGCGAGTTCGATATGTTCGTCGATCTTGTGGATACTGCCGTTGGGCGGGCCGAATTCGATCACTTGCTTGCAAATGCGCGCGATGAAGCGCCCATCGGACGTGCCGCCCGTGGTCGAGAGCTCTGTCGTCACGCCGGTCTCGTCCTTGATCGCACGCTCGAGGGCGCCCGAGAGTTCGCCGCGCGGCGTGAGAAACGGGAGGCCGCTGACGGTCCAGTCGAGATCGTAGTCGAGCCCATGCTTGTCCAGAATCGCATGCACGCGTTGCTGCAGACCGTCGACGGTGCTGGCCGTCGAAAACCGGAAGTTGAACGAGAGTTCGGCGCGGCCCGGTATCACGTTGCTCGCCCCCGTGCCGCTGTGCAAGTTCGACACCTGCCAGGCCGTAGGCGGGAAATATTCGTTGCCTTCGTCCCAATGCGCGGCCGCGAGTTCGGCCAGCGCGGGCGCCAACAGATGAATCGGGTTGCGCGCGAGATGCGGGTACGCGATATGGCCTTGCACGCCTTTGACGATGAGCTTACCCGACATCGAGCCGCGCCGGCCGTTCTTGACGACGTCGCCAAGCGTGTGAGTGGATGTCGGCTCGCCGACGATGCAGTAATCGAGCGTTTCGCCGCGCGCCTGCAGCGCCTCGACCACCTTCACGGTGCCGTCGGTGGCCGGGCCTTCCTCGTCGCTCGTGATCAAGAAGGCAATCGAGCCGCGATGATCCGGATGGGCGGCCACGAATTCCTCGCTCGCGACGATGAAGCCGGCAATCGACGTTTTCATGTCGGCGGCGCCGCGGCCATAGAGCTTGCCGTCGCGATGCGTCGGCACGAATGGGGGCGAGCTCCACTGCTCGAGCGGGCCGGTCGGCACGACGTCGGTATGGCCTGCGAACGCGAGCAGCTTGCCGCGCGTGCCATCCGTGCCGCGCTTGACGGCCCACAGGTTCGTGACGCCATGCGATTCAATTGCCTCGCAGGTGAAGCCGGCGGCTTCCAGCCGTTCGATCAGCAGCTTTTGGCAATGTTGATCGTCGGGGGTGACCGACGCACGGGCGATCAGTTGTTCGGTGAGGGCAAGGGTGCCGGACATGGGTTCTAAGGCCGTTGCGTTCTTGATAAAAAAATGCCGGCGGTCAAAGGCCGGCAGACGATGTTCGTATTGTCTCGCGATGTGGCGTTCGACTTCCACTCGACCGAATGGCTAGGTCGCCGTTACCCATCGCGCCGCGAGTCGCACCGAGCAGCACTAAGCGAATAGCGCCGTAAATTCGTCGGCCGAAAAACCGACCGATTTCACGCGGCCGTCCACCACGACGACGGGCCGCTTCACGACGGAGGGCTTCTCGACCATCAGCGCGATCGCGCCTTGCTGGGTTTCAGCGGCTGCCTTCGCCTCGTCGGGCAAGCCGCGCCAAGTCGTGCCGCGGCGGTTCAGTAGCAGCTCCAGCGGGACGTCCGCGAGCCACGTTTTCACGAGCGAGGGTGTGAGCCCCGCCTTTTTGAAATCGTGGAACTCGAACGCGACGCCGTTCGATTCAAGCCAAGCGCGCGCTTTCTTGACCGTATCGCAGTTTGGAATGCCGTACACGACGGTGCGCGCCGCGTTCATCTCAGCCTCCGCGCCCCAAGGGGACTTCCTTCGGACGCTGGTTCCGCCCAAAGGAGGCTGAGCGCCCCCTCGGGGGGCACTGCTTTGCATGGGACCGGAGTGAGCGCTGAAGCGCCAACTGCGGTCGACAGAGAGCAAAGCGAGCGTGGGGGGCGTTTCACTCAATCGCCCCGCAGCAGTTCGTTCAGGCCGACCTTGGCGCGCGTCTTCGCATCGACCTTCTTGACGATGACGGCGCAATACAAGCTGTGCGAGCCGTCCTTCGAGGGCAGGTTGCCGGCCACGACGACCGAACCCGGCGGCACGTAGCCGTAGGTGACTTGGCCCGTTTCGCGATCGTAGATTTTCGTGCTTTGGCCGAGATAGACGCCCATCGAGATGACCGAGTTTTCACCGACGATCACGCCCTCGACGACTTCCGAGCGCGCGCCGATGAAGCAGTTGTCTTCGATGATGACGGGGTTGGCCTGCAGCGGCTCGAGTACGCCGCCGATACCGACGCCGCCAGAGAGGTGCACGTTCTTGCCGATCTGCGCGCACGAGCCGACCGTGGCCCACGTGTCGACCATCGAGCCTTCGTCGACATAGGCGCCGATGTTCGTGTACGACGGCATCAACACGACGTTCTTCGCGATGAACGAGCCGCGGCGCGCGATGGCAGGCGGCACGACGCGGAAACCCCCGGCCGCGAAATCCTCAGCCGTATAGTTCGCGAACTTCGAGGGCACCTTGTCATAGAACTGCGAATAGCCGCCGGCGGGCATCGGCGCGTTGTCTTCGAGCCGGAACGAGAGCAGCACGGCTTTCTTCAGCCATTGATTGACGACCCATTGGCCGTCCTTCTTTTCGGCGACGCGCAGAACGCCCTTGTCGAGTTGCTCGATCGCATGCGCGACGGCTTCGCGCACTTCGGCGGGCGCCGCTTTCGGCGACAGCTCGGCACGGTTTTCCCAGGCGTTGTCGATAATCTGCTGAATTTGTTGCGACATGTCGGTAGTTTCGCTAAATGAAGTCGGAAGATAACGGGTGCGGCTGAGGGGCAATGCGGGGCCATGCGGGGCGCGGCTCGAAACCGAGTGCAGTGTCCGGCGCTAATCGGCACTTATGGCGCCGAACACTACACCAAGGCATTTGCCGCCGCCGCGTGTCCCGGCGCGCCGGTCAGCGCGCGAGGCCGCGGCA
Organism: uncultured Burkholderia sp.; assembly: GCA_964425025.1. Classification (GTDB taxonomy): domain Bacteria; phylum Pseudomonadota; class Gammaproteobacteria; order Burkholderiales; family Burkholderiaceae; genus Trinickia. The sequence goes on from CAYRLJ010000081.1 coordinate 15,848, forward strand.
GAAATCGACGATGCGTTTGGCGCCATCGATGCATTCGATCACGTCGGCCACGAGCGCCATGCGAACGAAATTGCGGCCGGGGTTCACGCCGTGCGCGGTGCGCGCGAGATACGAGCCGGGCAGAACCGTCACATTATAGTCGGCGTACAGGCGCTGGGCGAACTCGGTGTCCGCGAGGCCTGTGCGTTCGACGTTCGCCCACAGGTAGAAGGCGGCGTCGGGCAGGCGGACATCGAGCACGTCAGCGAGCATCGGCGTGACCGTCGAAAACTTGGCGACGTACTTGGCGCGGTTGTCGCGCACGTGGGCCTCGTCGCCCCAGGCCGCGATGCTCGCGGCTTGATAGACGGGGGAGAGCGCCGCGCCGTGATAAGTGCGATAGAGCAAGAAGCGCTTGAGCAGCGCCGCGTCGCCGGCGACGAAGCCCGAGCGCATGCCCGGGACGTTCGAACGCTTGGACAAGCTCGAGAGCATGATGAGCCGTTCGAAGTCTCGCCCGAGCAGGTGCGCGGCCTGCAG
>CAYRLJ010000081.1:16376-20474 GCA_964425025.1 uncultured Burkholderia sp.
GGCGGATTCGCTTCGTCGAAATAGATCTCCGAATAGCATTCGTCCGAGGCGATCACGAATCCGTGCTTGTCCGACAGCGCGAACAGTTCGCGCCAATCGTCGAGCGTGAGCACCGCGCCCGTCGGATTGCCCGGCGAGCAGACGTAGAGCAGTTGCGTGCGCGCCCAGACGTCGTCGGGCACCGCGGCGTAATCGCAGGCGAAGTTGCGCGCGGGATCGCTGTTGACGAAGTAAGGCTCGGCGCCCGCGAGCAGCGCCGCGCCTTCATAGATTTGATAAAACGGATTCGGGCAGACCACGACGGCGCCCGGCAGCGTGCCGTCGACGACCGTCTGCGCGAGCGCGAACAGTGCCTCGCGCGAGCCCGAAACGGGCAGCACCTGCGTGGCGGCATCGAGCGCGGGCAGGCCGTAGCGGCGCATCGCCCACGCAGCGATCGTTTCGCGCAGCTGCGCCGAGCCGAGCGTCGCGGGATAAGTCGACAACGTATCCAGCGAGGCGACGACGGCATCGCGGATCAGCGCCGGCGTGGCATGCTTGGGCTCGCCGATGCCGAAACTGATAGGTGGGAGATCGGCGGGAGGCGTGGCGTCTTTCAGCAGCGCGCGCAACTTTTCGAACGGATAGGGCTGAAGGCGATCGAGTAGCGAGTTCACGTCGGGCTCGGCGGGCACGGTTGCGAGGGCGTTCGTCGCGCGTGCTGCTTGCGCGTGGCCCTCATGCGGGAAAAGGGCGTCATTATAGCCCGCCGCTCGCGCGCAGCCGGGTTCTTCGCGCCTGTCTCGGCCGCGCCCGTGGCGGCGCGGCGAGCCTGCGATGGTATGATTGCCACTTGCTCGCGGGGCATGCGCTCGTTATCGAGGGTGCGTGCTATTCGCGACCCAAAAAGCATCGCGGCGACGGCCCACCGCGCATGCGCCGCAGCGGCTCGATGAGCGCCGGCCGCGGTCGCTTGCGCGTGCAAGGCCGGCCGCGTTTTTGTTCGACTCCTCCTCAAAACAGCGAAATCGCCGTGCGTCTGACCTCGATCAAACTCGCTGGCTTCAAGTCCTTCGTCGATCCCACGCATTTCCAGGTCCCGGGTCAGCTCGTCGGCGTGGTGGGCCCGAACGGATGCGGCAAGTCCAACATCATCGACGCCGTGCGCTGGGTGCTCGGCGAGTCGCGCGCCTCCGAGCTGCGCGGCGAGTCGATGCAAGACGTCATCTTCAACGGCTCGACGGCGCGCAAGCCCGGCAGCCGTGCGAGCGTCGAACTCGTGTTCGACAACTCGGAAGGGCGCGCGGCCGGGCAGTGGGGGCAGTACGGCGAAATCGCCGTCAAACGCGTCCTCACGCGCGACGGCACGTCGAGCTACTACATCAACAACCTGCCCGCGCGGCGGCGCGACATCCAGGACATCTTCCTCGGCACGGGTCTCGGCCCGCGTGCGTACGCGATCATCGGCCAGGGCATGATCGCGCGCATCATCGAAGCGAAGCCGGAAGAGCTGCGCGTGTTCCTCGAAGAGGCCGCGGGCGTGTCCAAGTACAAAGAGCGCCGGCGCGAAACCGAGAACCGCTTGCACGATACGCGCGAAAATCTCACGCGTGTCGAGGACATCGTGCGCGAACTGGGCACCAACCTCGAAAAACTCGAGGGGCAGGCCATCGTTGCAACGAAGTTCAAGGAACTGCAGAGCGACGGCGAAGAGAAGCAACGTTTGCTGTGGCTCTTGCGCAAGAACGAGGCGGCCGCCGAGCAAGGCCGTCAGCAGCGGCTGGTCTCAGAAGCGCAAATCGATCTCGAAGCGCAAACGGCCAAGCTGCGCGAGGTCGAAGCCGACCTCGAGACGTTGCGCGTGGCCCATTACGCGGCCAGCGATGCGATGCAAGGCGCGCAAGGCTCGCTGTACGAAGCGAATGCCGAGGTGAGCCGGCTCGAGGCCGAGATCAAGTTCGTCATCGAGTCGCGCAACCGTGTGCAGGCGCAGATCGCGGCGCTCACGGCGCAGCGCGAGCAGTGGCAGGCGCAGGCCGGGAAGGCCCGAGACGATCTGGAGGAGGCCGAGGAGCAGCTTGCGCTCGCCGAGGAAAAGGCCGCGCTCGCGGAAGACGAGGCTGCAGCCAAGCACGATGAACTGCCCGCGCTCGAAGCGCGCTGGCGCGACGCGCAGACGCAGTTGAACGAGGAGCGTTCGGGCATCGCGCAGACGGAGCAGGCGCTCAAGCTCGAGGCCGCGCATCAGCGCAACGCCGATCAGCAATTGCAGCAGTTGCAGCAGCGCCATGAGCGGCTGAAGTCCGAGGCAGGCGGCCTCGACGTTCCGGACGAAACGCAGCTCGAAGAGCAGCGGATGCAGCTCGCCGAGCAGGAAGAAATCCTGAACGAAGCGCAGGCCCGGCTAACGGACGCTCAGGAAACGCTGCCGCGCGTCGAGGACGAACGTCGCGCGGCGCAGGCGCGCGTGCAAGCCGAGAGCGCGCAGATTCACCAGTTCGAGGCGCGGCTCGCCGCGCTCAAGCAACTGCAGGAAAACGTGCAGACCGAGGGCAAGATTCAGCCCTGGCTCGACAAGCACGAGCTCGCGGGGTTGCCGCGCTTGTGGAAGAAGCTGCACGTCGAAGCGGGCTGGGAGGCCGCGCTGGAGTCGATCCTGCGCGAGCGGCTGGCCGCGCTCGAGATTTCGAATCTCGACTGGGTGCGCGCATTCGCGAGCGATGCGCCGCCGGCCAAGCTGGCCTTCTACGCGCCGCCGCCAGCCGGCGTGCCGCGCGAAACGCCGGCTGGCTTGACGCCGCTGCTGTCGCTCGTGCGCATCGACGACGCGGGCTTGCGCGCCGTGCTGAGCGAATGGCTGGGCGGGGCCTACGTGGCCGACGATTTGACGCAAGCGCTCGCGATGCGCGCGCAGTTGCCCGAAGGGGCGATGCTTGTCGTCAAGGCCGGCCATGTCGTGACGCGCGTCGGCGTGCAACTGTACGCGGCCGATTCCGAACAGGCCGGGATGCTGGCGCGTCAGCAGGAGATCGAGAATCTGACGCGCCAATTGCGCGCGCAGACGTTGCTCGCCGACGAGGCGAAGACAGCCGCGATTCGCGCGGAAGCAGCGCACACGCATGCGTCGCAGGCCTTGACCGATGCGCGCGCGCAAGTCGAGCGCGCGACGCAGCGCGTGCATGCGCTGCAGCTCGAGGTGCTGAAGCTCACACAAGCGCACGAGCGTTACACGCAGCGCAGCACGCAAATTCGCGAAGAACTCGAAGAGATCACGGCGCAAATCGACGAGCAGCGCGCGCAGCGCGCCGAGTCGGAGGCCAACTTCGAGCGCCACGATGGCGAACTCGCCCAATTGCAGGCGCGCTTCGAAGACAATCAACTCGCGTTCGAATCGCTCGACGAAAGTTTGTCGGCGGCGCGCACGCAAGCGCGTGATCTCGAGCGCGCGGCCACCGATGCGCGCTTCGCCGCGCGCAACATGGCCACGCGCATCGACGAACTGAAACGCAGCATTCAAGTTGCGCACGAGCAGAGCGAGCGTATCGCCGGGACGTTGGAAGACGCGCGCGCCGAGCTCGAAACGATCAACGAGCAAACGACGCATACGGGCTTGCAAGACGCGCTCGAAGTACGGGCGCAGAAGGAGGCGTCGCTATCGGCGGCGCGTCACGAGCTCGACGATTTGACGGCGAAACTGCGTCAGGCCGACGAAACGCGTCTGACGGCCGAGCGCTCGCTTCAGCCGCTGCGCGATCGAATTACCGAGCTGCAGCTCAAGGAGCAGGCCGCGCGCATTGCCGGCGAGCAGTTCATCGAGCAGTTGCAAGCGGCAGGCGTCGACGAGGGCGCGTTGCAAGCGAAGCTCACGCCCGATATGAAGCCGGCGTATCTGCAAGGCGAAGTGACGCGCATCAACAACGCCATTACGGCGCTCGGGCCCGTCAACATGGCCGCGCTAGACGAGCTCGCGGCGGCCAAGGAGCGCAAGGCGTTCCTCGATGCGCAGTCGGAAGACTTGACGCGCGCCATCGAAACGCTCGAAGACGCGATCCGCAAGATCGACCAGGAAACGCGCACATTGCTGCAGGGCACGTTCGACGAAGTCAACCGGCATTTCGG
>CAYRLJ010000082.1:0-20338 GCA_964425025.1 uncultured Burkholderia sp.
TCAACCGCGCGATCCAGCGCGGCGTGGGCGGCGTGGACGGCGCGAACTACGAAGAAATCCGCTACGAAGGCTACGGCATCGGCGGCGCGGCCGTTATCGTCGACACGATGACCGACAACCGCACGCGCACCGTCGCGGAAGTGCGTCACGCGTTCTCGAAGTTCGGCGGCAATATGGGCACGGACGGTTCGGTGTCGTTCCTGTTCGATCACGTCGGTCAGTTCCTGTTCGCCCCCGGCACGCCCGAGGACAAGCTCATGGATGCGGCGCTCGAAGCCGGCGCGAACGACGTCGTCACGAACGACGACGAGAGCATCGAAGTGCTCTGCGCACCGAACGATTTCTCGAAGGTCAAGCAAGCGCTCGAGGCAGCCGGTTTCAAGGCCGAGCTCGCCGAAGTGACGATGAAACCGCAAACGGAAGTCGAATTCGCGGGCGACGATGCCGTGAAGATGCAAAAGCTCCTCGATGCGCTCGAAAATCTCGACGACGTGCAAGAGGTCTACACGAACGCGTCGATCGCAGACGAGTAAGACATGCATCGCGCGCCGCGTCCGCGAAGTGAACAGCGGGCGCCTCGCGCGCAAGGCAAAAACATCGCGGCCGGGCTCTATGCGCCGGCCGCCCCTCTTTTAGGTGTTCGGGGAACTCTCATATGAAATTACTCGTCGTCGGTTCGGGCGGTCGCGAACACGCGCTCGCTTGGAAACTCGCGCAATCGCCGCGCATACAGCGCGTCTATGTCGCGCCCGGCAATGGCGGCACGGCGAGCGACGAGCGCCTGCGCAATGTCGACATCACCGATCTGACCGCGCTCGCCGATTTCGCGGAAAAGGAGCAGATCGCGCTGACCGTCGTCGGCCCTGAAGCGCCGCTCGCCGCGGGCATCGTCAACCTGTTCCGCCAGCGCGGCCTGAAGGTGTTCGGCCCGACGAAGGAAGCGGCGCAGCTTGAAAGCTCGAAGGATTTCGCCAAGGCATTCATGAAGCGCCATGCGATTCCGACGGCCGAATACGAGACGTTTTCCGATGCTGCCCTCGCCCACGCCTACGTGGATCGCCAGGGCGCGCCGATCGTCATCAAGGCCGATGGCCTCGCTGCGGGCAAAGGTGTCGTGGTCGCGCAAACGCTCGACGAAGCGCATGCGGCCATCGACATGATGCTAGCGGACAACAAGCTCGGTGACGCGGGCGCGCGCGTCGTCGTCGAAGAATTCTTATCCGGCGAGGAAGCGAGCTTCATCGTCATGGTCGACGGCAAGCATGTGCTGCCGCTCGCCTCGAGCCAAGATCACAAGCGCCTGCTCGATGACGATCAAGGCCCGAACACGGGCGGCATGGGCGCGTACTCGCCGGCTCCGATCGTCACGCCGCAGTTGCATGCGCGCGTGATGCGCGAAATCATCTTGCCGACCGTGCGCGGCATGGAAAAGGAAGGCATCCGCTATACAGGCTTCCTCTACGCGGGCCTCATGATCGACGGCGAAGGCAATCCGAAGACGCTCGAGTTCAACTGCCGCATGGGCGACCCGGAAACGCAGCCGATCATGGCGCGTCTGAAGGGAGATTTCTCGAAAGTGCTCGAAAACGCGATCGCCGGCACGCTCGATACGGTCGAGCTCACGTGGGACCGCCGTACGGCGCTCGGCGTCGTGCTCGCCGCGCACAACTACCCCGATACGCCGCGCAAGGGCGATCGCATCACCGGCATCCCGCCCGAAACGGACAGCGCGGTCACGTTCCATGCGGGCACGACGCTCGCCGACGGCAAGCTCGTCACGGCAGGCGGGCGCGTGCTCTGTGTCGTCGGCTTGTCCGACTCCGTGCGCGGCGCGCAATCGGCCGCCTACGAGACGATCAATCAGATTTCGTTCGACGGCATGCAGTATCGCCGCGACATCGGTTATCGTGCCCTGAACCGCAAGCACTGACGCGGCCGGTGCAAGCAGCGCGGACGCTTTCGATGCACCCGGGCCTGGTTTGACCGGGCCCGGTTTTCGTTTCCTTTGTGTGCGTCATACCATGCCAGACACGACCTACGACGTCTCTCAAGTGCGCAGCTATCTGCAAGGGCTGCAAACGCGCATCGCCGATGCACTCGGCGCGCTCGACGGTACGCCGTTCGGCGTGGACGCCTGGCAACGCCCGGCGGGCGACCGCCTGCGCGGCGGCGGCGTCACGCGCATTCTTGAAGACGGCCCGCTGATCGAGCGCGGCGGCGTCGGGTTCTCCGACGTGGCCGGCGATAAATTGCCGCCGTCGGCCACGGCGCTGCGGCCCCATTTGGCCGGGCGTGGTTTCGAGGCGATGGGCGTTTCTGTCGTCATGCACCCGCGCAATCCGTACTGCCCCACCGCGCACATGAACGTGCGCATGCTCGCGGCTACGAAAGAGGGCGAAGCGCCCGTGTTCTGGTTCGGCGGCGGTATGGATCTGACGCCCTACTACGGCTTCGAGGAAGACGCGGTCCATTTCCATAGCGTGTGCCGCGACGCGCTCGGGCCATTCGGCGCCGATCTCTACCCGCGCTTCAAGCACTGGTGCGACGATTACTTTTTCCTGAAACACCGCAACGAGACGCGCGGCGTGGGCGGGATTTTCTTCGACGACTTCGACGAACTCGGCTTCGAGCGCTCGTTTGCGATGATGAAAAGCATCGGCGATGCGTTCGTGGACGCTTATCTGCCGCTACTGGAGAAACGGGCCGCGACCCCTTACGGCGAGCGCGAGCGCGCTTTCCAGGGATACCGGCGCGGCCGCTATGTCGAATTCAACCTCGTGTACGACCGTGGCACACTGTTCGGTTTGCAAAGCGGCGGGCGCACCGAGTCGATTCTGTTGTCGATGCCGCCCGGCGCGAATTGGCGCTATAACTGGGAGCCCGAGCCGGGCTCTCACGAGGCGCGGCTCTACAGCGATTTCCTGAAACCCCGCGACTGGGTTTGAGGTCAGCCGCCACGCGCCGCCCGACCGACGAGGACCGACACCTGATCTCGACTGCCCCCGCCACGTCCCGCCCCGGGCCCGACGCCCCGCCTATGCTGCCGCGCCGCGTCGGCCTTCTCGGCGGCACGTTCGATCCGATTCACAACGGACATCTGGCGCTTGCGCGCCGTTTCGCCGAGCAGCTTGCGCTCACGGAACTCGTGCTGCTGCCGGCCGGCCAGCCGTATCAGAAGTCGGGCGTATCGGCGGCTGAGCATCGTTTGGCGATGACGCGGGCCGCAGCCGCCTCGCTTGCGCTGCCCGGCGTGGCCGTCACCGTGGCAACGGACGAAATCGAACACATCGGCCCCACTTACACGGTCGAAACGCTGGCGCGCTGGCGTGAACGCGAAGGCGCGAACGCGTCGCTCGCGCTCTTGATCGGGGCGGATCAGCTATTGCGGCTCGATACTTGGCGCGCCTGGCGGCGGCTGTTCGAGTTCGCGCATGTTTGCGCAGCGACGCGGCCCGGGTTCGACTTGTCGAGCTTGTCGCCGGCGCTGGCGGACGAACTGGGCCCGCGCCGAGCCGACGCCGCAACGCTGTGCCGAACGAGCGGCGGGCATCTGCTGATCGACGACACGCTCGCGCTCGACGTCTCGGCCACGGACATCCGCGCCCATATAAAAGCACGGCTCGCGCAGCGCGGCGCGACCGGCACCGCGGCCCTCGGCTCGGCTAGCGCGCCCGCGCCCGAACCGATTCCCGAGGCCGTATGGGACTATATTCTTCAACATCACTTGTACCACCCGTAACCATGGATATTCGCAAACTGCAGCGCGCGATCGTAGACGGTCTCGAAGACGTCAAGGCGCAAGACATCAAAATCTTCAACACGACCCATCTGACGGAGCTGTTCGACCGCGTCGTCGTCGCGAGTGGCAACTCGAACCGGCAAACGAAGGCGCTCGCCTCGAGCGTCCGAGAAAAAGTGAAGGAAGCCGGCGGCGACATCGTCAGCACCGAAGGCGAGGATATCGGCGAATGGGTGCTGGTCGACTGCGGCGACGCGGTCGTTCACATCCTGCAGCCAGCCTTGCGTCAGTACTACAACCTCGAGGAAATCTGGGGCGATAAGCCCGTGCGCGTCAAACTCACGAACACGAGCCCGTTCGCGGGTGCCCGCGCGAGCGAAGTGGACGACGACGAAGACGAGGACGAAGAAGCGCGCGCGGTGCCCGCCGCCAAACCCGCGCGTAAGAGTCCGGCCCGCAAGAGCCCGGCCGCGCGTAAGACGAGCGGCAAGTAACGACGGGCCCGCGCGAGCGGGCTACGTCGTTCGGCATATTGCTCGACGATGAAACTCCATATCCTGGCCGTCGGTCATAAGATGCCCGACTGGATCTCGACCGGCTTCGACGAGTACGCGAAGCGAATGCCGCCTGAGCTGCGCCTCGAGCTGCGCGAGATCAAGCCCGAACCGAGGACGGGCGGCCGTTCGGCGCAAAGCGTGATGGCAGCGGAGCGCCAGCGCATCGAAGCGGCATTGCCGAAGACGGCGCGCGTCGTGGCGCTCGACGAACGCGGCCGCGACTGGACGACGATGCAGCTCTCCGGCGCGCTGCCCGATTGGCAACGCGAAGGGCGCGATGTCGCCTTTGTGATCGGGGGCGCGGACGGTCTCGATCCGGAGATCAAACAGCGGGCCGAGCTGCTGCTGCGCGTCTCGAGCCTGACGCTGCCGCACGGCATGGTCCGCGTGCTGCTTGCGGAACAGCTTTACCGCGCGTGGAGCATCACGCAGAATCATCCCTATCACCGCGTCTGATGCGGCGTCCCGTTCTCGCGATCGGCGCGCCCAACGAGAACCAACACAATGCCGCAGCCGAGTAGCCGGTCTTCTTCTTTATATCCCCACGTTTACCTCGCTTCGCAGAGCCCGCGCCGGCAGGAATTGCTGGCGCAGCTTGGCGTGCGCTTCGAGCTGCTGCTACCGCGGCCCGACGAAGACGCCGAAGCGCTCGAAGCCGAACTGGCCGGCGAGGCTGCCGCCTCGTACGTCCAGCGCGTCTGCGTGGCCAAGGCGGAGGCGGCCCGCGCGCGGCTTACCGCGGGCGGCCATCCGGCGGCCCCGATCCTCGTGGCCGATACGACCGTGACGATCGACGGCGCGATCCTCGGCAAGCCGAACGACGTCGAACACGCCGTCGAGATGCTCGCGCGCCTCGCGGGTCGCGAGCACGAAGTGTTGACCGCACTGGCCGTCGTCGATGCCGACGGGACGCTGCTGCCCCCGGCCCTCTCGCGCTCAACAGTGCGTTTCGCGCAAGCACCGCTCGCCGCGCTGACGCGCTATGCGCTGACGGGCGAGCCGCTCGGCAAAGCGGGCGCCTACGGCATCCAAGGCCGCGCCGCCGAGTTCATCGAGCAAATCGACGGATCCTATTCGGGTATCATGGGTCTGCCCCTATTTGAGACCGCTGCGCTGCTTCGTCAAGCGCGCGTCGACTTCTGAAGCCGCCGACATGAACGAAGAGATCCTGATCAATGTCACGCCGCAAGAAACGCGAGTCGCGCTGATCCAGCAAGGCGCGGTACAAGAGCTGCACGTCGAGCGCACGCTGTCGCGCGGCCGCGTCGGTAACGTCTATCTCGGCAAGGTCGTGCGGGTGCTGCCGGGCATGCAATCGGCGTTCATCGATATCGGCCTCGAGCGCGCCGCATTTCTGCACGTGGCCGATATCTGGCATCCACGCCTGGCCGGCGAGCATGCGAGCCCGCAGCAACCGATCGAGAAAATCGTGTTCGAGGGGCAGACGCTGACGGTTCAGGTCATCAAGGACCCGATCGGCACGAAGGGCGCGCGGCTGTCGACGCAGATCAGCATTGCCGGGCGCACGCTCGTCTATTTGCCTCAAGAGCCACATATCGGGATTTCGCAGAAGATCGAGAGCGAAGCCGAGCGCGAAGCCATCCGCGCGCGCTTGACTGCGGTGCTGCCCGCCGACGAGAAAGGCGGCTACATCGTGCGCACGATCGCGGAAGATGCGTCGAGCGAAGAACTCGCGAGCGACGTCGCCTATTTGCGCAAGACATGGGCGACCGTCGTTGCGCAGGCGCAGCGTCTGCCGCCCACCAGCCTGCTCTATCAAGATTTGAACTTGGCGCAGCGCGTGCTGCGCGATTTCGTCACCGACGAGACGTCGCGCATCCAAGTCGATTCGCGCGAAACCTATCAAATGCTCGCCGAATTTGCCGCCGAATTCACGCCGGCCGTGAGTTCGAAGCTGCATCACTACACGGGCGAGCGGCCGCTGTTCGACTTATACAACATCGAAACGGAGCTTCAGCGCGCGCTCTCGCGCCGCGTCGATTTGAAATCCGGCGGCTATTTGATGATCGATCAGACCGAAGCGCTGACGACGATCGACGTCAACACGGGCGGCTATGTCGGCGCACGCAACTTCGACGATACGATCTTCAAGACGAATCTCGAAGCCGCGCATACGATTGCGCGCCAACTGCGGCTGCGCAATCTCGGCGGGATCATCATCATCGACTTCATCGACATGGAAAACGCCGAGCACCGCGATGCCGTGCTCGGCGAGCTGAAGAAGGCGCTCTCGCGCGACCGGACACGCTCTACCGTGAATGGCTTCTCGCAGCTCGGGCTCGTCGAGATGACGCGCAAACGCACGCGCGAATCGCTCGCACACGTACTCTGCGAGCCTTGCCCCGTGTGCCAGGGGAAAGGTCAGGTGAAAACGGCGCGCACCGTCTGCTACGACGTGCTGCGCGAAATTTTGCGTGAGTCGCGGCAGTTCAATCCACGCGAGTTTCGGGTGGTGGCGTCGCAGGAAGTCATCGACTTGTTTCTTGACGAAGAATCCCAGCATTTGGCGATGCTCATCGATTTCATCGGCAAGCCCGTTTCACTGCAGGTGGAATCGAATCTGAGTCAGGAGCAGTACGATATTGTTCTGATGTAGTTCTACTGACCATTTGACTATGGGCAATTCGGGCACAAGAAAGCCCGCTCGAGGCTGGCTATAGAAAGCATCAAATGATCATGGCCGAACTATGCTGCAAGCTCGCCCGTCAACTCGGGATGCCGCGTAATCAAGCGCAGTAGGCAGAGCACAGCGCCCGAGGGAGCAAAGCGACCCTGCTCAGATTGAAATAGATTACGCGCGCGTTACTGGACTTCCCAGTACCTGCGCTTCAGCGGACTTTGCGGGCGCCATCAGCACCGGGGATCACGTCCCCTGCGTCTGGATTCGCGGCAATCCATGCAATGAAGTCGAGACGTTCGGCGTCAGACCAAATCCGCTCGGCTTGCTTCTGGAAGGTCGGGGTTTCGATCACGGTCCGCATGCCTGTGTTATACGGGATTCCCGTATAACATCAAGCCCGGGCCTAGAAGCCATCCGTGCTCAAAAAAGGGCGGCCTCGCCGCCCTGCGCACATTTAGCGCTCAGCGCCATCCGCCGCGCCTGTGCCATCCGCCACCCCCATGCCAATGGTCGTCGTCGTGCCAGCCCCCGCCGAAGCCGATTCCGATACCGACCGATGGCTCCGTGTACACCGGATAGGCCGGATAGTAGGGGTAAGCCGGCTCGTAGTAGTTGTAGCCATACCCATAGACCGGTTGCGCCGGCGCCACGACACATCCCGTCAGCGAGCCGGTCAACGCCACAGCTCCAAGCGAGACCATTAGGACAACGAACGACTTTTTCATGATGCGCCTCCTGATGGCCGATTAGACGAGCGTCGCTCGCGCCGGGTTCGACGAGCAATTGTGTCAGCGCGTAAAAGGTGTAATGGCCACTGTAATACGGCAGCGATGAATGCGCTTCGGCACACCGATAGGTAATTCGGACCATATCGCACAATGACCCATTGCGCCATGCAAGGAGCCGAAGGCACAGCGGGTTGGCCCGCTCGCGGTGAAATCTCCTACAATTTTTGTCAGTAGGGGTTAGTCAAGGAGAGCATCATGGCCGAATCGATCTCAGGCTCCGTCGTCGGCATCATCCTGTTGATCGCCGTGCTCATCATCGTGGCATCGCACTATCATCGCGAGCGCCAACGAACGCGCTGGCTGCACCGGATGGACAACAATCGGCTCTGGGACAAGCTCAGGCATCGCCATTGATGTGCGAGCGCGCCGCTGACGCGCCGCGTCATTTGACACAGACCAGGAGAACAACATGCCGGAGGAAGAAGAAGACGCCCTGTGGCAAATGACGCAATACGAAGGCTTCGAGATCCATGTGGCCCCGCTTCGCCGAGAGCCCGAAGAACATGAGCCGCCTGCCGGCGAGGGTTACACCTACATCGGCTATGTGTGCCATCCGGGCGCCGATCCGAAGCTACCCGGCCATGCCGTGCCGTTCCACGCGGACGGCGATGTCTGCTATGCGAGCGCCGCCAATGCGCTTGACGAAGGCATGCATGTCGGCCGCACGATCGTCGACGGCACTCACCCCGACCTGACCGTACTGCCGCTCGTCACGGGAGGCGTTTGAACGAGCGTCCAGCTCAGCGCAGCGGCAGGCGATGCGGCCGCGCGCACGGCCCGCCGCGCAAGCACTCGCGCTTCACGCCGCCTGCTGCTGATATTGAATTCGATGCAGATGCGCGTACAAACCGTTTTGCCGCAACAGCGCCTCGTGGCTGCCTTGTTCGGCGATGCGGCCCGCTTCCATGACGAGGATGCGATCCGCGCGCTCGATCGTCGAGAGCCGGTGAGCAATGACGAGCGTCGTGCGCCCTTGCATCAGCGTCTCGAGTGCCGCTTGCACGTGCCGCTCGGATTCGGAGTCGAGCGCCGAGGTGGCCTCGTCGAGAATGAGAATCGGCGCGTCCTTGTAGATCGCGCGCGCAATCGCCAGACGCTGACGCTGACCGCCCGACAGGCGCATGCCGTTGCCGCCGACGTGCGTGTCCATGCCCTCGGGCATCGCCTGCACGGTATCCCAGAGGTTCGCGGCAACGAGCGCCGCTCGCACGCGCTCGCGATCGGCCGAGCCGCCATAGGCGACGTTGGCGGCGATCGTATCGTTGAACAACACGACGTCCTGGCTCACCATAGCAATCTGGCTGCGCAAATCGTGCACGTCGTACTCGTCGACCGGCACGCCGTCGACTAGAATCCGTCCGCTCGTTGGCGCGAAAAAGCGCGGCAGCAAATTCACGAGTGTCGTCTTGCCGCTACCCGAGGGGCCGGCCAGCGCAATCATTTCGCCGGGCTTGGCCACGAACGACACGTGATCGAGCGTCAGCCGATCGTCCACGCCGTAGGTGAACGTGACATCGTTGAATTCGATTTCCCCGCGCGCCTTGTCGAGCTTGCGCGTGCCGCCCGCCGGCTCGAGCGGTTCATCGATGAGGCCGAGGATGAATTCGGCCGCCGTGACACCGCGTTGCAGCGGCTGATTCACGTCGATCAAATGCTTGAGCGGCGAAATGACGAGCAGCATCGACGTGACGAACGCGACGAAGCCGCCGACCGTCGTCTGGTTGTGCGCCGATTGCACGACGGCGACCGTAATGACGATCGCGAGCGCGAAAGAAGCAAGAATCTGCGTGATCGGCTGCGCGAGCCCCCCCGCGACCGTCATGCGCATAGCGTAGCCGCGCAAGCGCTGGCTCATCGCCGTAAAACGATTCATCTCGTAGGTTTCGCCGTTGTGAATCTTCACAACCTTGTAACCGGCAACGGTTTCCTCGACGATGTACGACAGCTCGTTCGTCAGCGTCTGCTGCTCGCGGCCGAGCCGGCGCAGCCGCCGGTTGATCTTGCTCACGAGCCAGCCGATACCGGGCAGAATCAGCGCGACGATCAGCGTCAAGCGCCAGTTCAGATAGAACAGATAGCCGAGCAGGAAGAAGACCGACAACGAATCGCGCACGAGCGTCACCATCACGCTCGTCAACACACCCAGTATTTGGTTGACTTCGAAGACGATCGCATTGATGACGGTGCTGGCCGTCTCGCGCTGGAAGAACGTCGCGCTCGTATGGATCATGCGATGGAACATATCGAGCCGCAGTTGGAGCAAGATGCGGTTCGAGACGTACGAGAGCAGATATTGCGACGCGTACTGCGAAACGCCGCGCACGATCGCCAAACCAATCACCGCGGCCGGAACGTACCACGCCGCATGATTGCTCGCGTGCTGGCCGAAGCCGTGATCGAGCAGCGGCTTGAGCAGCGCCGGAATCCCGGCGTCGGTGGCCGCGGACAGGCCCATCGACGCGACGGCGAGGACCAGCACCCAAATAACGGGCTTCAGATAGGGCCACAACCGCCGCATGACGGCCGACGTCGATGACGCGTGCTCGCCGCCGATCGGTTTTCTCAAAGTGGCTTGGGGTTCCAAGATGTTCCTTATGTAGCTGCAGTGACTGCAGTAACCGCGGTCACTGCGCACGCTCGAGGCGCTGCTGCGGCACGCCAATGCACCGGCGCCGCGCTCGCTCATCCGCGCATGAACAAAATCGACGCATTATAAGCCGGGGAGCGCCTGCGGCACCGCGCCGGGCAAGCCGGATGCGCTGTGGGCCATGCGCGCCCGCTCGTCAGCGCGCAAACCTCGCAAGATCGGCGCGGCCCCACATTCGACTACAATAGCGGGTTGCGCTGACCGCCCGGGCATCGCTCGTTCCCATTCGCGTCGCGCAAGCAGGTGCGGAAAGCGGCAAGGTCCGGCCGTCCTCGATAGAAAGGCTTACTCCCTATGTCCAATCAACGTTCCGAATCCAACGATAGTCGTGCGCCGCAGCCCCATCGCGCCACGCTTTCGGTGATCGTCGTCGCGATGAATGAGGCGCACGATATTCGCGATTGTCTCGAATCCGTGCGCGGTCTCGCCATGGAAACGATCGTGTTCGATTCCGGCAGCGCGGACGGCACGCCCGGCATTTGCCGCGAACTGGGCGCGCGCGTATTCGAGACCGACTGGCCCGGCGACGGGCCGCAGAAAAACCGCGCGCTGGCGCAAGCAACGGGCGACTGGGTGCTTTGCCTCGATGCCGACGAACGCGTCGGCGACGAGCTGCGGCGCGAAATCGAGAGCCTGCTCGAGCAAGGGAGCACGCACGCAGCGTTTTCGACGCCGCGTCGTTCGAGTTTCTGCGGCCGGTTCATGAACCATTCGGGATGGTGGCCTGATCGCATCGAGCGGCTGTTCCGCCGCGGAAGCGCTCGCTTCACCGACGTGCGCACCCACACGCATCTCGTCATCGAAGGCACGGTAGGGCGCTTTAACGGGCCCATCATTCATATCGCGATCGGCAATCTGCACGAAGCGCTGGACAAGGCGAATTCGTACTCGACGTCCGGGGCGCAGACGATGGCTGAAAGCGGTAGGCGCTCGTCGCTAGGACAGGCGATCGGTAAAGGGCTCTGGGCGTTCGTGCGAACCTACGTGTTGCGGCGCGGTTTTCTAGACGGCCGGATGGGGTTCATGCTCGCGGTCGCGAACGCCGAGGGCACCTACTACCGGTATGCGAAGCTCGCATTGCTGAGCGAACGCCACGCAAGCTCACCGCGGCGGCTTCATGAAACATGACACGCTTATTTCGGTCATCGTCACGACCTACAATCGCCCCGACGCGCTCGAACTCGTGCTCCGCGCGTGCCTCGCGCAGACGGATCGAAATTTCGAGATCGTGATCGCAGACGACGGCTCCGGCGCGCCGACGCGCGAACTCATCCAGCATATCGCGCAGCACTCGCCGATTCCGATCGTGCACACGTGGCAGCCCGACGACGGGTTTCGTGCCGCGAGCAGCCGGAACGGCGCGATCGTGCGGGCGCGCGGCGAATACCTGATTTTCCTCGACGGAGATTGCGTCCCGCAGCGTAATTTC
This sequence comes from uncultured Burkholderia sp., assembly GCA_964425025.1. Taxonomy (GTDB): domain Bacteria; phylum Pseudomonadota; class Gammaproteobacteria; order Burkholderiales; family Burkholderiaceae; genus Trinickia. The sequence continues at coordinate 11,802 of CAYRLJ010000082.1, forward strand.
GTCGCCCGCCATCGCGCACTCGCGGAACCTCGCATGCTCGTAACGGGTAGCCGGGTTCTGCTCCGGCAGCGGCTGACGGCGTTCACGCTCGAGCGGCAGCTCGCTCTCTCGGAGAAGCCGGCCTCGTTTTGGATGCGCCAGCGTGCGGCAGGGCAAATCAACAAGGTCCTGCCGCTTTTGATTCAACTGCCGGATTTCGCGCAAAGACGCGTCAACGGGTTCGTTTGGCGCGGCATTAAGACCTGCAACCTCGGCGCCTGGCGCGGCGAAGTCGTGGCCGCGAACGGATTCGACGAGACTTTCGTGGGCTGGGGACACGAAGATGCCGATCTCGTTGCCAGGCTCCACAATGCCGGCGTCAGCAGAAAAAACGGCTTTCTCGCCACTGAAGTGCTGCACCTGTGGCACGCAGAGGCGGCGCGGGATCGCGAAGGCCCGAATTACGCTAAAGTCCTCGCACGCCTCGCCGACGGCACGACACGTGCCGAGAAGGGCCTGGAGGAGCGATCGGTCCTCACTTAGGCAGCGCGCCCGCGAAACCTGGTCATTCATTCGTCGATAACGCTCACCCGGCGCAGCACTGAGACGTCACGGACAACGACGTCACCCATCATCGGAGCTCAGACTTGCAACACGTTTCGATCGCCAATAGTCCATCGTATCGTCTAACTGCAGCCCGCATCTTCGCGGTCGCCGCTCTTTGCTTCGTACCGATATCGACGGCGCTCACGAACATAACCTGTGGGCTATTCGCCCTCGCCCTTCTGAGCTCGCCCGAGTTTTGGCGCAAACTGCCCTCGATGCTGCGCCACGGCGCCGTGTGGTCTGCCTTGCTCCTGCTTGCAGCCCTCACGGTGAGTGTGAGCTATAGCAGCGTCGGTACGCACGAGGCGTGGTCGTGGGTCGGCAAATACCACAAATTGCTGCTTCTGCCGCTCGCGGTGATCGCTTTCGACGAATCCAGCTGGGATGAAATCGCGCGGTGGAGCCTGTTCATCACCTTGTGCGCCGTACTCGTATTGTCGACGACGAACTACCTGGGCATCACTTCCATCGGGCCCGCGCACTCCGCGTCCCAACCGGGCTGGGTCTTCAAGAACCGCATCGCGGCGGGCTTGCTCGGCGCGCTGCTGTTCTACCAAGCCGCCGATTTCGCGCTCGCCGCGCGCACGACGCGCTCGCGCATCGTATTCGCTGTCATCGCACTGCTCTCGCTGGCCAACGTGCTCGTGATGCTGCAAGGACGCACGGGGCAAGTCATCGTCATATTGTTCGCACTCGTCATCGCGGCCCGCTTCGCTTGGCAAACGCGTGGCGGCTCGAGGGTACGCCCGATCCTGTACGGCTCCGCGTTGCTGGCGGCGGTTGCGGTGCTGGTCGTCGTCGCGTGCACCGTGCAAGGCAGCCGCGTCCAAGAAGTCGTCAGCGAGATACAAGCCTATCGCCACAGCGACGCCAAAACCTCAACGGGCCTACGCCTCGAGTGGTATCGCAAGAGCGTGGAACTGGTGCGCGCGCGGCCTCTCACGGGCTACGGCGTGGGCGGCCTCGGCGCGCAGTTCGCCGAAATGACCAAAGGAGAAAAGGGCGCCGAGGGCGCCATGACGTTGAACCCTCACAATGAATATCTGTTGATGGCCGTACAGTTGGGCCTGCCCGGCGTTTTGCTGCTCGTCAACCTGCTCGTTCAAGTCGGACGCTACGGAATGCGACTGGAAGCGCGCTCGCGCCACCTGCTTCTCGCGTGGCTGGCCACGTTCGCGATCGGAAGCGCCGCCAACTCGCTGCTGATCGACTTCACCGAAGGCCATCTATTCGTACTGCTGAGCGGCATCCTGCTCGGATGCGGCTATCGCACGACTGCTCGCAAAACGGCACGTCGATAAATCCAAGGCCGCCCAGGCAACCGGCGGCCTAGGCGGGACGCCGGCGTTCCAACGCCGACGTATCGATGACCGCCACATCATCGCCCGGCGCGCTGCCCGCTCGCTTGAGCGGTGCCGGCAATCCGAGCATCTCGGCCGCCGCCGCAATCACCCGGCTCGCGGGTAGCGTCAATAGGCATTCGCTCGTACTTTCCAAATGTCGCTCGCACCCCTCCTTATGGCAGGGTACGCACGGGGCTTCGCCTTGCACGAGATAAACGTTGCCGCGCCGCCCGGAACCGACAAGCGGCCAAAGCGCGTTGCCCGCCTTCCAGTCTTTCGGCCAAGGCGCCCATCGAACGGTGTGGGTCGGACCGTAAAGCGCCACCGTCGGCGTGCCCGTCGCGGCCGCGATATGCGTCGCGCTGGTATCCGGCCCGATGTAGATCTCCGCCCGCCGAAACACCTCGGCGCTCTCGCCAAGCGTAAGCTGCCCGACGAGGTTCAGTACGGGTTCGCCACTCGCCGCGACGATCTGCTGCACATACTCGCGCTCTGAAGCGGCCGGCCCCCCCGTTAGAGCGACGGCGAACCCCTGCGAGCGCAGCCAGCGGATGAGTTCCGCCCAACCGTCGATGCGCCAACGCTTGTACACGAACATCGGCGCGGGATGCACCACCGCGAGCGGCTGCCCTGGAAAGACGGCCGGCGCGGCATCGAAACGTGCATCGAATGCGGCGCGGCGCGCGGGATCGTCGCCGATGCCGGGCGGCACAACTTCGGCGATCGGCTCGATGCCAAGCACGCGTGCGACCTCGAGGCTGCTCTCGACGGTATGGACTGTTTCGTGACGGCTCAAGGCAATGCCGTCGAGGATGAAACGATTGAGCAGTGTGACGCGATCGGGATCGACGAGCCCAACGCGTTTTTTCCCCGCGAACCAGGTATAGAAGCGCGGCCGATCTGCACTCGTCGCCGCGCATGCCAAATCGTACCGCCGCCAAATGCGTGCAGCATCGGCCAGCCGCTCGCGCGGCTTCGCGCGCGGAGCAACGACGATGACGCGGCGCACATCGGGATTATGTTCGAGCACGCCTTCCGTGCCCCGAAACACGAGCATGTCGATCGGCGTGTCCGGCCAGCGCGTCTTGAGCGAACGGACGAGCGGCGTCGTCAGCAATACATCGCCGATGCGTCGCGTGCAGACGACGAGGATGCTGCGGGGCGGGCGGGAAGAGAAGAAACGCGCGGTCACGGGGCAAACGGGGAAGCGGCAGGAGTTCGACAGTTTACTTCAATCCTTGAGAGACCCCGGCCCACTGCCGGCGCCGCATGCAGCCCCGACACAGAGGAACTCGAGACGCTCTTTGCCTAGTTGGATCACTTTGGCAACGCGTGTGTCCGGTTTGTTCGAATCGCGTGTCAGGATCCATCCCTCGGTGGCCCCGTCGCCTGGCAATGCCGTGACGGGCGCGACAGGCCACCTCAAGCCGTCCAAATTGCCGACGATGCACAATGCCGCTGAAGTTGTATCGTCCGTGTAGACAGGACTTGTGCCCGCGAGCGACGCGAGTTCCTTTGCCACCGCACGCGCATCGCCGCGATACTTCGTTTGATAGATCGGAAAGACGGCCAATCCGATGCACTTCAGCGCAATCACGCCGGCGATCGCATAGGTGGCCACGCGCTCGATGCCGCCATTGCACCGGGCTAAACGGCTCGCGCAATACAAGGCGATCAACGGGTACAAAGGCAAGATATACCGAATGCTGCTCTGAGGTGCGAGCCAGTACGGCAGGAAGTTGACGAACGCAATCCAGCCAAGCGTCGACTCCCACGAACGCTCAGCGGATTCGCCCGACGATCGTCCGCGCACGAGCGCGTACACCACAATGGCGGAAATCGGCAAAAAGCGGCAGAACGTCTCGAATGGGAACGCGACGAGTTGCTGGAACCAGGCTGCCGCGCTCGGCGGCAGCAGTTTGTGCACGACGTCGCCGATCATGGCCCCCCCTTCCTGCCCCGTGGATCCGGCGCTATGGTTGAAGTGGAACCAAACCAGCGGCGCCGCAAGCGCGACGACATAGCTCAGCATGGCGGACGGTTTGAGCAACGTGACGCGCGTACGCGGGTGTCGCACGATGACGACAAGCCACGCGATCGCGATAAAAACGTAGGCCGTCAGCGCCTTCGTGAGAAATGCAGCGAAAACACAGGCTGCTGCCACCCACAAGAGGACGATGCGCTCCTGCCTCGCGGCCAAAACCACGCATGCTATCGAAGCAAATGTGAGCAGCGAAAACAAGGGATCCGCGTAGGCGAGCCACCCGTGATACAACAGCGCATCGGAACTAAGAAAGACGAGCACCGCGAACCACGCTAGGCGCGCGCCTACGCCGATGCCACGCGCGGTCCAATGCAGCACGAGCGCTGTCAGAAGCGTCGCCAGCGCCGTGACGAGCCGACTCGCCACGAGTATGTGCGCGGGGCCGAGGGCCATTGCGAACGGCATCATCACCCAGTTCAGGAACGGCGGACGTCCGTATGCCCGCCCGTAAAGCAACGTGTTCATCCAGGAATGGCCGTGCCACATCTCCAGCGTCGTGATCGTATAGACCCCCTCCTCCCCGACATAAGGGAAGAACAGGCTCGGCACGAAGGTAAGTGCGGCGGCCACCACGAGCCAACGCCAAAGAGCGGGAATTTCTTGTTTCATCTTTTTTATTTCCAAAGCGGTGTCGCCTATGCGGGTGCGGACGCGTCAACCGTTGGGTTCGGCGGACCGAAACGCCCAAGCCGAATTGATCGTGTAGGTCAACGCCAACAGGCACGCCGTGGTCAGGCATTGGGCAACGAGCCACGGCATCCGCCATGCTTGCGTGAAGACGGCCATCAGCACGCTCGTCAACGCGACGCCCACAGCCGCGACGATGAAGAATCGAGGCGCCGCGACGCGGTGGGCGTTGCCGCTGCGGAATGTAAAGCGGTGATTGAGCAGGTAATTGACGATTGCGCCGGCCGCCGCGCCGATACACGAGGCCGCAACGGCGCCGAGGGTACCCGTCGATACGAGCACGGCCAGCGCGACATATTGCACCGCCGTTCCTGCCGCGCCGACACACGCGTAGGCGACGAAGCGTGCGAATCGCCCGCCCCTCACGAGGCTTCCTGCCGATAAACTCGCCGCACGATATAAACCGGACGGCGTTTCGATTCCATATAGATGCGCCCGACGTACTCGCCGATAACACCGATACCGATCAGTTGAGTGCCGCCGAGGAACAAGACGGCCGTGATGATCGAGGCGTAGCCGGGCACATCGACGCCGTGAACCAGGGTGCGCAATGCAAGATAGATCGCATAGACGATCGCAAACAGTGCCGTGCCGCCGCCGATGTAGGTCCACACGCGCAGCGGCCAAGTGCCGAAGCTCGTCAGCCCCTCGATCGCAAAATTCCAAAGCTTCCACGTCGAGAACTTCGTCTCGCCCGCCGCGCGCGGCTGCCGTTCATATTCGATCTGCGCCGCACGGAACCCGACCCACGAGAACAGTCCCTTCATGAACCGGCGATTCTCGGGCAACTGCTTGAGCGCATCGACGACCTGCCGCGACATCAAGCGAAAATCGCCGGCATTCTCCGGGATCTCGGTGTCGCTGATCGCGTTGTGCACGCGATAGAAAAGCGCGGCGGTTCCGCGTTTCAGGTAGGTATCCGTGCGGCGCTCCGCACGCTTGGCGAGCACGACGTCGAAGCCCTCGCGCCAACGCTCGACGAGCCGCGCGATCACCCCAGGGGGATCTTGGAGATCGGCGTCGAACGGAATGACAGCGGCGCCCGCCGCTTCGTCGATCCCCGCCGTCAGCGCGGCCTCCTTGCCGAAGTTGCGCGACAGGTCGACCACGCGCACGCGGGCGTTGCGTTTGCACACGGCCAGCAACCGTTCCAGCGTCGAATCGTCGCTGCCGTCGTTGACGCAGACGATTTCGTAGTCGATGCCGGGAATGCGCTCGAGGACAGGCGTCACTTCGCGAAAGAACGGCTCAACACCGTTCTCTTCGTTATAAAACGGCACGACGAGCGACACGAGGTCGAGAGCGCCTAGAGGCGGGATCTCGTCTGCGCGCGCCTTAGCATCGGCGTGCAGCCCTCCGGTGAACTCCAGCATGGTCGAATATTTGATGTAATCGCCTTAAAAGAAGCGATTATCCGGATTGAGAGGGATCCGGGCAAGGCGAGCTGAGCCGAGCGGGATGCGATAAAAGGGGCGGGGAAGTCCTGTTCAGTACGCGATTTCGACGACGCTCTTATCGAATGCCGTGCGCAGTTCAGCCAGCAGTGCATCGCTCGGCTTCACGCGCCAAGCCTCTCCGAGTGTCAATTCACCCTGCGCGCAGGCGTTGCTATAACCAATCCTGACCGCGAGCCCACTGGGCGCAGGCGGCTGCTGGCGCCGGTTGCCCCCATCGCGGCCACCCGCTCGAGCGACGCTTGTTTCCGCCGTCGGCAGCTCGGCTTCGCCCTTCGCGATGTGCGCTGCAAGCACCCGCTTGAGCACAGCCGCATCGGCATTGCCGTTCATCCGTACCTTCACGGCCTGCGCATAGCGGCTGCGTGCGCGCTCGAGATCCATCACCGAGTCGACGGTAAATCGAATGCCGCCCGTGAATGCATCGTTACGTGCCTGCCCTTGCACGACGAGCAGTTCGTCTTCCTTGAAGAACGCCTTGTTGGCCTCGTACTGCTCGTTAAAAACAGTCACTTCGCACTGACCGGTACCGTCGTCGACGAGCGCGATCAGCATCTTGCCGCGCTGAGTCATCTGCGTGCGCAACGACGCGATGATGCCGGCGACTAGCTTGTCGCGCCCTTCCTTCAAATCGGCCAGCTTCATCCGCGCGAAGCGCCGAACCTCATCCTTGTAGGCATCGAACAGATGACCCGAGAGGTAAAAGCCGAGTGCCGTCTTCTCTTCCTGCAGCTTGCGCTTGTCGTGCCAAGCCGGTTCGTCCACGAGCTCGTGCCCGCGCGACGGCGCATCGCCCATGTCGAACAGGCCGGCCTGCATCGCATTCGCGCTCGCCTGCTCGGCCGCCTCCATCGCCAGCGGCACCGACGCAATCAACTGAGCGCGATTCGCATGGATCGAATCGAACGCGCCGGCGCGAATCAACGCCTCGATCGTGCGCCGGTTCACGACGCGCCGATCGATCCGCGCGCAAAAATCGAATAAATCGACGAAGAGCCCTTCCTCGCGCGCCCGCAGGATTTCCTCGATCGCGTTCTGGCCGCTGCCCTTCACGGCACCAAGACCATAGCGGATCGTGCGCGAACGCTTGCCGTCGGCCTCGGCGACCGGCTCGAAGCGATAGGCCGAACAGTTGATGTCGGGCGGCAACACGGCCATGCCGTTGGTCTTGCAGTCGTCGTAAAGGATCTTGACCTTGTCCGTATCGTCCATGGCCAAGCTCATGTTGGCCGCCATGAATTCAGCCGGGTGATGAGCCTTGAGCCACGCCGTGTAGTAGGCGAGCAGCGCGTAAGCGGCCGCGTGCGATTTATTGAAGCCGTAGCCCGCGAACTTCTCCATCAAGTCGAAGATTTCGTCGGACTTCTCGCGCGTCAGGCCGTTCTTCGCCGCACCCTCGGCGAAGATTTCGCGGTGCTTGGCCATCTCCTCGGCCTTTTTCTTACCCATCGCACGACGCAATAAGTCGGCGCCGCCGAGCGAGTAGCCGCCGATGATCTGCGCCATCTGCATCACCTGCTCCTGATAGACCATGATGCCGTAGGTCTCTTTCAGGACAGGTTCGACACGCGGATCGGGATACTCCACCGTCTCGCGTCCGTGCTTACGCGCGCAGAAGCTCGGAATCAGATCCATCGGGCCCGGGCGGTAGAGCGCCACGAGCGCGATGATGTCCTCGAAACGGTCGGGCTGAGCGTCCTTGAGCATGCCCTGCATGCCGCGGCTTTCCAGCTGGAACACGGCGACCGTATTCGCTTTCTTGAGAATCGAGAACGAGGCGGGATCGTCGAGCGGTACTTGCGCGAGCGACCAATCGGCTTTCGACGGATCGAGCCGGCGGATATAGCGCTCGGCCCAATCGAGGATCGTGAGCGTCGTCAGGCCCAAGAAGTCGAACTTGACGAGGCCGACCGCTTCGACGTCGTCCTTGTCGTACTGGCTCACGACGCCGCCGTCGTCGCCTTGCGTGTAGAGCGGACAGAAATCCGTGAGCTTGCCCGGCGCGATCAGCACGCCACCCGCGTGCATGCCGACGTTGCGCGTCAACCCTTCCACACGCTGTGCGAGTTCGAGCAACTGCCGCACTTCGTCTTCGTTGTCGTTGCGCTCTTGTAGGAGCGGCTCTTCCTTCATCGCGTCGGCGATCGTCACGTGCTTGCCCGGCTTGAACGGGATCAGCTTCGCCACACCGTCGGTGAAGTTGTAGCCGAGATCGAGCACGCGGCCGATGTCGCGCACCGCCGCCTTGGCCGCCATCGTGCCGAATGTCGCGATCTGGGACACCGCATCGGCGCCGTACTTGCCCTTCACGTATTGAATGACGCGGTCGCGCCCTTCTTGGCAGAAGTCGATGTCGAAGTCGGGCATCGATACCCGCTCCGGATTCAAGAAGCGCTCGAACAGCAGGTTGTAGCGCAGCGGATC
>CAYRLJ010000083.1:0-20060 GCA_964425025.1 uncultured Burkholderia sp.
GTCCGGCATCATCTTGCCGTGCTGCTCGTAGTAATCGCAGCTCGCCCAATCGATGTGCTCGTATTCGAGTGAAATGCCGAAACGCTCGCATGCCGCGTCGAGCACACGCAAACCTTCGGGCATGACTTCAGTGCCGATGCCGTCGCCGGGGATCACGGCGATTCGATAGGGTCCAGTCATGACGGAATTGCCTCCTTGAAGCTCATCGTACTTGTCGCCCGAGTCTTTTTTTTAACGCGCGGCTACTTTAGCACGCGACGGCAAGGGGTTCTGCCATAGCGCATCGCCCGTGCTTCCCGAACATCGGTGAGGCTGCTACGATCTTGCGTCGTGCCGCGCTAACGCATCGCGCGCGCGGATTCGAAGCCCTCCCCATGGAGCCGTTTGCCGTGAACATCAAAGCGCCGGAGCCGCAACGCGTCGATCTCGCCCAGTTGATCGAGCATCTGCTCGGTATGAAGGGTGATACCCGCAAGCTCGTTGGCATCGCGGGCCCGCCGGGCGCGGGCAAGAGTACGTTCGTCGAGACGCTTCGCGATGCTCTCAATCGCGATCGTCCGGGCTTCGCTCACATCCTAGCTATGGACGGCTATCACTTCGACGATCGTATTCTCGAAGCGCGAGGCGACCGGGCAAGGAAAGGCGCGCCATACACGTTCGACGTTGGCGGGCTCGAAGCGATGTTGGGACGGCTCAACACGGATAACGGCAAGGATATCGCCGTGCCTGTCTTCGACCGATCGATCGAAATCTCCCGCGCCGGGGCCCAAATCATTCCCGCGTCTACAAGACTGATTCTGGTCGAGGGCAATTATCTGCTGCTCGATGACCCGGCATGGGCTCCGCTGCGACGGTACTTCGACGCGACCATCATGCTCGACGTACCGAGGGAAGTGCTTATCGACCGCCTCGCCGCCCGCTGGTGCGGGTATGGGATGGACGAGGCGGCGGTGCGCGAAAAGCTCGACGCGAACGATTTGCCGAATGCCGACCTCGTGCTTTCTCGGAGCGTGGCGGCGCAGTTCGTTATCGCTAACTTCTAGCTGTATGTCGATCGATGCAGGCCATCGCCGAGGGGCGTCAGGCGAAATGAAAGCTTGAACGCTTTAGCGCTCAAGGACCGGACGCGGGACTTGAAAGCGCTGTCGTTGGTGCGGTGGGGGCGGGTGTCGACAGGGCAGGGCCGGCGGGCGGTAGCACTAGCGGTACGGTATTCGCCATCGTGGCCATCGAGTTGAGCGTCTTGTACGTATTCCAAAGCTCATCGCGCACATGTTGCGGTGTGCTCCTGGGCAACGCCTTTATTCGCGCTAAGATCTCGTCCGCGGCGATCCGATTCTGCTCCAGCTTTCGCTCGAAAACCATCCGTGCTTTGCCGCGATGGATCAATATCGCCAATACGATGCCTACGCCGGAACAGATCGGACCCACGATCGGCAGGGATATCGGTGCCGCGAAGGTCAGGCCGTATGCGACGGCCATGCCGACAAAACCGCCAACCGCTCCCATCAACGTCGACGTCGACTGTGCCGAGGCTTTCGCCGATGCGCGAATCAGTTCGCCCAGTGCGCGGGAGCCCTCCTTGGTTGTCGTGACGAGCGATTTAAACGCAGCGAACGGGGGGCTGGTCATGTCTTGCGCTCCTCCGCCCAGGCGGCCTGCGCGCGTTTTTGCGCGTCGAGTTGAAGGCGTAGGGCAGCGCGGGCCTCCGAAGACACGGCGCTCAGGTTAAGAATGTAGCGAACGGTACCGGCTGCTGCGAAGGCCAATATGACCAACAGCGAGGGAATGAATGCCCATGCCGCAGCATTGAGCCTTGCTTCCACGGGAAAGAAATAGGGAAGAACTGCGGCTGACAGGGCGCAAAGCAGCGCGATGAGGATAAAGAGCGCGCCGAGAATCTTGCTGCTAATGTTTGCGATGAAGACGGAGTATCGAAACGTTAGCCCTTCCGAAATCGCTATGGCGGAAGGGTGATCGATCTGCTCGATCACCTCGACATCGATGGGTTCGTCGTTCATTTGAGCCCCGGAATATGGCTGACAGGTACTCTGGGCACTGAACGCGTGCCGCTCTTTCATCGTAGTAGATGCGCCGGGGCAGGCCAAGCCGGAATCAATCGTTCTCGTTCTTGCGATGGCTCGTCGTTCGATCGGTTACAGGCCCTTGCGACGGGCTCTCGCGGGGGCCGAATTCGGGACTGCCGCCCGTTTCGGGCTTGCCCGGCAGATTCCCGAACGATCCGCCGCCGCTGGCGCCCGAGCCCTTGCCCGCGCGTGAATGATCGGTTTCCGGTTTTTCTTTTTCTTCGTCAACGCCGGGCTTCACGCGGCCCGGGCCCGGGTTGCTGCTTGATGCGTCATTGGGCTTTTCCGTGCTCATGGGTTTCTCCTCGTCGATACCGTCGCTACCTGCGCGCCGCAAGGATGATGCCAACTTATAGCCAATGGTACGAGAGCGCCTCTGCCGCGAGCCAAGCGAATAGCACGAGACTGATGGCGACCGCGGCTAACCATGTGCCGGCGCGCAGCGTCCAATGCGTGTGTAGCTCGCCGACCACCGGCGGTTTGACGCTCAACTGCACGATCAGAATGATGACGGGTGCGACGGTGGCGCCATTGAACACCGCGCTCAGGTAGAGGATGCGCAGGGGCTCGAAGTGAAAGACGAGCAGCAACACGGCCGCGAGCAATCCTACCGCCATGAGTGCCAACAGGAGGTGGGCAATCCGACGGTCGCGCGTGACCCCGTGAGGCATGTTGAATGCGCTTACCGCCGCGTTCGCCGCGGAGCCGGCAAGCGGCGGCAGAGCAAGCAATGCCGTGCCGATCAGCAGCAGGCCCAGCACCTGAGGAGCGAAGCGGCCGACGAGCGGATCGAGCGCGTTCGCGGCGCTCGCGATGGTCGGCACCGGCCGGCCTGCCGCGTGGAGGGTTGTCGCCGTCGCCGCGAGCATGAACCAGGCGGCTGCATTGGAGCAGGTTGTGCGAATCACGATGTCCTTGCGCGTCTTGCGTAAGTGGCGTTCGCGGATCGCGTCGGCCTCGGCGGGCGGCCGCCGCGCAATGTCCTCTTGCAACTCCTCTACTTCCTGCGCGGCTTGCGAGAACAGCAGATAAGGACTGATGGTCGTACCGAGCACAGCGAGCAGCATCTCGAAGAAGTGTTTGGACCACTCGAGGTGCGGCACGAACGATCGCATCGACACGATTTTCCATGGCGTGTCGCCAACCCACATGACGCCCACATAGGCGAACACGCCGGCGGCAAGCCACTGCACGATGCGGGCATAGCGTGGATACCGAACGAACCACTGCAGTGCCATCGACAGCAGCGTGGCTAATACCGCCCACAGCACGACATCGCCTTGAAATAGCAACTGCAACCCGACGCCCATCGCCATGATATTGCCGACGATGTTCAAGAGGTTGGCCAGCAGAACACGCGCGACAACGAAGTAAAGCACAGGCCGCGCATCGTGCGCCCTGAGGTTTTCCGTGAGCGCGCGGCCAGTCACGGCAGCGATGTGCGCGGAAACGAGTTGCAATGCGACGACAAAGGGGTAGGACAGCACGCTCGTTGCGAGCATGCCGTAGCCATATTGCGCACCGGCCAGAGAATACGTGGCGATGCCGCTCGGATCGTTGTCGGCCGCCGTGCTCGCGAGTCCCGGCCCGGAGCCCTCGGCCCACGAGTGCGCGGGTGTCTGCTCGGTGCTGCGAGTGTCGCTCCCGCTATCGCGATGGGCAAACATGGGCTTTGACTAGCGAAGAAAGATCGTCCGGGGGAAGCGCAACCCAAGCAGCAAGGAGCACACCCGCGCTTCACTCAATTTTCGGCAACGCGTCGGCCGCTTCCCTAGCGACTTCCATCAGACGTTGTCCCTGTCCCCTATCTTCCACCTTTCAGCCTCAAGGCTGTCTGCCATTAAAGCGCGCGCACGATCCCACCATCTACACGGATGTTTTGCCCCGTGATGTAACCCGCGGCGTCCGACAACAAGAACGCTACCGTCTGTGCGATCTCTTGAGTCTTACCGAAGCGGCCCACGGGGATGCGCGCCACGATCTCCGGCGTTTCGGGCCAGCTATCGATGAAACCCGGCAACACCGAATTGATGCGAATGTTGTCTTTGGCGTAGCGGTCCGCATACAGACGCGTAAACGAACTCAGTGCGGCGCGCAGTGCCGACGAAACCGGCATGGCTTGTTCGGGCGCATCGGCAGCGAAGCTCGAGATATTCACGACGGCGCCGCCACCCTGCTCGAGGAACGCAGGCGTCACCCGACGCAGTACACGAGCGACATTGAGCACGATGAGATCGAGGCCAGCGTGCCATTGCTCGTCGGCGATAGCGAGAAGATCGCCCTTTGGCGGATGACCCGTGTTGTTCACCACGGCATCGATACGGCCGTACTTCTCCAGCGTTTCCCGTACCAGCTTATCGATGTCGGCAGGCTCGGTCACCGAGCCTGCGAGGCCAAAACCGCCGAGCTCTTTCGCGAGTTCGGCAGCGCTCCCGGAAGGCGACATCAGCGCTAGCCGGTAGCCGTTAGCCGCCAATTCCCGTGCGATCGCCGCGCCCATGCCCTTGCCGGCGGCTGTGATGAGTGCCACTTTTTCTACTGTCATGCTGCTCGCTCCTTGGGTTCGCTTCGGCGTGCGGGAAGGTTTCCTCAGCGGGGTTCAGCTACGAACTGTATGGCGCGACGATGACGTTTGTCGAGTGATGTTTTTTACGGTCGGACTGCCCTGCGGCGTGGAGCGCCCGCCCGCTACTGAGCGCGCCATCGAGTGTTCCGCTCAGCAATTCGTCATGGATGTCCTGGTCGCACAAGCGTCTTCGGTGCAAAGAGGGGCGCAGTCGGGCTGTTTGGCGCACTTCGGCCGTTCGGTATCGTAAGGTATCACCGATTTTGATACTTCTCAGCTTCCGTGACACTGCCGCGGATGGGGGTGGTATCATCCGGTATCACGAGTTGTGATACTCCTCAAATCCGATGATACTTGGTGAAACTCTAGAGCCAGACCCATGGCATTTTGCCCGCTCCGACTTGGCGCGAGCCTATCTCGACGCGTTCGATCTGAAGCTTTCATCCGCCCGTGGTCTGTTCGCTCGCCGGCGCATGGGCAAGACGGAATTCTTGCGACGCGATTTGCTGCCCGCGGCCATCGAGCGCGGTTATCTCGTTGCTTATACGAATCTCTGGGACAGCCGATCGGCGCCCGATACGGCGTTATTGGCTGCGCTTTCGGACGCACTTGAACCGCAAGGCATCAAAGCCGTGCTGGCCAACCTCGGTCGCCCGGTGAAGCGGGTGAGGGCCAGTGCCGCGATCCCGGGCGTCGAGGGTTCCTTGGAAGCGGAGCTGGCGGCGCCGAGTACCGATAGCGCCACAGCGTTGCGCGAAATCCTCAAACAGCTGGACCGTCAAAAGAAGCCGCTCCTGCTGGCGATCGACGAGGCGCAGGTGCTCGCGCGTGCGACACACAGCGATTTCGCGCATTCGCTGCGTGCGGCGCTCGACGTGCGCAAGCTGCGCATCAAGGTGATTTTCGCGGGAAGTTCCGAAACGACGTTGCGAGAGATGTTTGCGCGAGCATCGGAGCCGTTCTATAACTGGGCGACGCTTGAACCTTTCCCTTTATTGGGCGACGAGTTCGTGAGTTTCACAGTCAAGCTCATGAATAGCATGATCAAAAAGAAGCTGACGATGGAGGAGGGCAGGCAGGCGTTCGACGAACTGCACCGCACGCCCGAATTCTTCAAGCGTTTCGTGGAGCGGTACGTGCTTTATCAACCGCAAGGCATGCAAGCGGCGCTGGCGCATACCAAGGCTTCCGTATTCTCGGATGAGCACTTCCTTAAGCAATGGACGGAAATGAACCCGGCGGATCGCGCTGTGGTCACGCTGCTTGCCCGCGGGGAAGTCGATATCCACGGAGCGCAGAGCCTTGCAGCGCTGTCATCGGGGCTGGGTAAACCCGCCACGAAGAACACGGTTGCCCATGCGCTGAGGCGGTTGCAGGTGAACAACGTGGTGACTCGGCTCGGCGTCGGGCACTACCGCGTCGAAGACGAGGCGTTCGCAGACTGGGTTCGGCGGCGAAAACACTAACCCGTCATCGCCCCCGATCCGGTGGCGACGAAGGACTACGCGCTTACGATGCCGCTTGCGCGGCACTCGTGGCACACGCCGCAAACAACCACCGCCGGAAGGCCGGTGCCGCGGGGGTCTCGGGACGTGCGGGCGGACAGACCAAGAAATAACCGCGAGCGGTGGTGACAGGTTCATCGAACAATGCCACTAACTGCCCATTCGCGATCAACTCGTCGACGAGCGGCATCCATCCTAGTGCGACGCCTTGATGCGTCAGCGCGGCGTTCATGACGAGCGCATAGCTATTGAACGTCGACCCGTGTCGATCGGGGGGCGCGGCTAGCCCGTGCGCCGCGAACCAGCCGTTCCATCCCAGCCAGCGCTCCGGCTCGGCGGGCTGCACGTGCAGCAAAGGCGTGCCGTATAAATCGGCCGGCTCGGCGATAGCGGGATGAGCCTCGCGAAACTTGGGCGAGCAGACCGGGATGACTTCCTCCTGAAACAAACGTGTTGCGGTGCACGGCGACCAGTCGCCGTCGCCGAACGCAATCGCCACATCGGCGTGATCGCGGCGCGGATCGAACGCGAGCTGCGACGTCACGACCTTCACGTTGGTGTCGGGTAACAACCGCCTCAAGTCCATCAGGCGAGGGACGAGCCAATAGGTGGCGAAGCCGGCGTCGGTGACGATCGTCAGCGCGCCCTTAGCACGTACAGCGCGAATGTCGGCGACTGCATCGCGAATCGTCGCCATGCTTTGGCGTACCGCTTCGTAAAGACGCTGGCCCTCCGCGGTGAGCGCGACACCGCGGTGCCCGCGCTCGAACAGCGGCGCACCGAGTTCCGCTTCCAACTGCACGATGCGCTGGCTCACGGCCGGCTGCGTTGAGCCAAGCTCGCGCGCGGCCGCCGTGAAGCTTGCGAGCCGAGCCGCGGACTCGAACACAGACAGCATTTGCAGCGGAGGCAAACGGTCTTGGTCAGTCATAAGCCTGCCTTATGGGGACATAAATGGCGGCCGTCTTCACACGCGAATTGTGGGTGGACATATTGATGTCACACGCTCTGGCCGCCGCGATCGTGGTTGCACCGCGGCAAAAAAGCCGGCGCTGTTCCAACGACTCCTACGCATTGTAATCATCCGACTTCATGAAGCCCAACACCGGACAAAATATCCTCGTCTTGATGGCGGATCAGATGACGCCCTCAGCGCTGCGTTCTTATGGAAATGCGGTTTCGAAGACACCTCGGATCGACGCGCTGGCCGCGCAGGGCGTCGTATTCGACTCCGCTTATTGCGCGAGCCCGCTTTGCGCGCCGTCGCGCTTCGCTTTCATGGCCGGCAAACTTCCTTCGAAGATCGGTGCTTACGATAACGCGGCCGAATTCCCTGCGCAAACGCTGACGTTTGCCCATTATTTGCGCGCGGCCGGCTACCGGACCGTATTGTCAGGCAAGATGCACTTCTGCGGCCCTGACCAGTTGCACGGCTTCGAGGAGCGCTTGACGACGGATATTTATCCGGCCGATTTCGGCTGGGTGCCGGACTGGGGACAACCCGAGGTACGGCCGAGCTGGTACCACAACATGAGTTCAGTGCTCGACGCGGGCCCGTGCGTGCGAACCAATCAACTCGATTTTGACGACGAAGTGACCTTCACGGTCCGGCAAAAGCTCTACGACATAGCGCGCGAGCGCCAGGCAGGCGCGGACGCGCGGCCGTTCTGCATCGTAGCGTCGCTCACGCATCCGCACGATCCTTATGCGATTCCTTCAGAGTATTGGGATCTCTATCGCGACGACGAGATCGATTTGCCTCGCACGACGCTGACGTCGGACGAGTCCGATCCCCATTCCAAGCGATTGCGTCATGTCAGCGAGAACGACCGCACGCCGCCCACCGAGCAGCAAGTACGCAATGCGCGTCGCGCCTATTACGGAGCGTTGTCGTACGTCGACGCGCAATTCGGTGCAATCCTAGACGCGCTCGAAGCGACGGGATTGGACGACGATACGATCGTCGTCATCATGTCCGATCACGGAGACATGCTCGGCGAGCGCGGGCTTTGGTACAAGATGACGTTTTTCGAAAACGCCGCACGTGTGCCGCTGATCGTGCATGCGCCGAAAACGTTCTCGCCGCATCGCGTGGACGCATCCGTGTCGACGATCGACCTGCTGCCGACGCTAGTCGAGATTGCGACCGGAAGACGCGAGACGACATGGCCGGATCCCATCGACGGCCGTAGTCTCGTGCCGCATTTGCGCAGCGACGGCGGGCACGACGAAACGCTCGGCGAGTATCTGGCCGAAGGCGCGCTCGCACCCATTGTCATGATTCGTCGCGGCCGATACAAATTCATTCACACGCCTGTTGATCCGGACCAATTGTTCGATCTCGAAGCCGATCCGCAAGAGTTGATCAATCTCGCAAGCGATCCCGCGCATGCGAAGACGGTGGACGCGTTTATTGCGGAAGTCCGGCAACGCTGGGATCTCGACGCGTTGCATCGGGAGGTGATGGCGAGCCAGCGTCGCAGGCGTTTCCACTATTTGGCGACGACTCAAGGACGTATTCAATCGTGGGACTGGCAGCCGTTCAACGACGCGAGCCAGCGATACATGCGCAATCACATCGAACTGGACACGCTCGAAGCCATGGCGCGTTTTCCTCGCGTCGCGCGCGAATAAATTGGCGGCGGAATCGTCTTTGAATGTGATCGCACTACACGCAGGCTAAAAGCAGATCCACCAGACAGGAGTGGGAAATGAGTCAAAGCAAGCCACACAAAGCCGTTCTCTTCACGGCCGCGTTGCTCTCCGCGGCTGCGGTCATGCCCTGGACGGCAACGCGCGCCGCGGAGCCGAGCAGTTGCATGCAGGTGCGCATGGCCGATCCCGGGTGGACGGACATCGATGCGACGAACGCGATCGCCGGTGTAGTGCTGGGCGCGCTCGGGTATCACCAGAACGTTGCGAACCTATCGGTGCCGATCACGTATGAAGGCCTGAAGAAAGGCCAGGTCGACGTTTTTCTCGGTAATTGGATGCCGGCTCAAGGCCCGCTCGTCAAGCCGTTCGTCGATAGCCATGCGATCGATGTACTGCACCCGAATCTGACGAATGCGAAATTCACATTAGCGGTGCCCGACTACGTGGCGGCGGCGGGCGTCCATACGTTCGCGGATCTCGCGAAGTACGGTGGCAAATTCGACGGCAAAATCTACGGCATCGAGCCGGGCGCGCCGGCGAATCAAAACATATCGAAGATGATCGGCGAGAAGGCGTTCGGGCTCGGCGATTGGAAGCTCGTCGCCTCGAGCGAAACGGGAATGCTCACGCAGGTTTCACGTGCGATTCGGGACAAGCGATGGATCGTGTTCCTCGCGTGGGAGCCGCATCTAATGAACTCCGAGTTTCATTTGACCTATTTGTCGGGCGGCGATGCGTACTTCGGCCCGAACTATGGCGGCGCGACGGTGAACACCGTGACCCGCACCGGCTTCGCCGATCAATGCACGAACCTTGGCCGCCTGTTCAAGCAGATGACCTTTAACGTCGACCTCGAAAACAAAATCATTGCGAACGTGCTGCGGGACAAAGTGAGCGTGAATACCGCCGCGCGCGATGCGCTCAAGGCGCAACCGGACTTGATCGGCCCATGGCTCGACGGGGTCACGACAGCGAGCGGGGCGAACGGTTTGCAAGCGGTCAATAGCGCGCTAGGGAACCACTGAAACACAAACGACACAACGAGACCAACATCATGAAAGCACGGGGATCGGTTACCGAACTCGGTGAAGTTCATGTCGAACGACATCGCCATTCCTTTTAAAGCGACTCCTCGTCGTACTTGGGCGGGCGTGTCTTTGACGCGGCCCGCTTTTTTTTAAAACGTTTGAGCCTCACATTCGTTCGAGGATCGGATACAGATCGCGGTTTTCGCGCTGGGTGCGCGGCTATCGTTGAGGGATCGTCAGCTCATGCAGCAGCCACTGGCGAAATGCCGCCAGCGCGGTGTGATGCCGCAAGCGCTCGGGGTAGGTGAAATAGTAAGAACGCGAGCTCGGCACGGGGGCGAAGGGGCTTCTCAGGCGTCCGTCGTTCAGTTCGTCTTCGACGAGCATGCGCGGCACGAGCCCCACTCCAATGCCGGCAACGACCGCCTGAATCAAATGAGAGGTCAATTCGAAACTCGGCCCGAGCCGCAGCACGGCATGCGGCAGCCCGAAATGCGCGCACCACTCGCGCCACGCATCGGGAAAGCTACTGACGCGCAGCAGCGTGAGTCCTTCGAGCATGGCGACCGTCGGGCGTAATGTGGAATCATCCGTGCGCCCCGAGGCGCCACCGGTACGCCGCCGCTTAACTTTGGCTGTCAGAACAGCCGGGCTGCCGATCAAAACCAACTCCTCCGCGTAGAGCCGGTGCGCAACGACATTAGGCCAGCGTCCGTCTCCAACCGTGATTGCGGCATCGATCGGCTGCGACGAGAAATCGATTTCCTCGATTCTCGAGTGCAAGTCGATCTCCAACTCGGGATGCGCGCGATAGAGGCGGTGGAGCCTCGGCAAGAGCCACTTCGCGCCGAAGGTCGGCAGCGTCGCGACGCGTAACCGCTTGCCAGACGCCTCGGTCGCCAGCACTTGCAGTGTCGCATTGCGGATCAACGTCAACGCCGCGCCCACTTCGGTCATATAAGCCAGTCCGGCATCGGTGCAGACGATCCGCTTACCGTCTCGCACGAACAGCGCGACCCCGAGCATCGCTTCGAGCGTTTGCACTTGGCGACTGACGGCGCTTTGCGTCAGCGACAACTCCTCGGCCGCGCGCGTAAAACTTTGGTGGCGCGCGGAAGCCTCGAACGCCAAGAGCAGTGACATCGACGGGGTGAGCTTGCGATAGTTCATTCAAAAATCTCATGAATATCCCGAAGAACTTCCGCTTGCGGGCGATAAAGGAGCCTCGGAAAATCGATCGTGTGTAGGATTGGCCTCCGACGCCAGCCCCTCTTACCATGCGAAGTCTACCTGGTCGGAGCCCATATTGACCGACACCGAGCGAAGACCGATGACGATTGCCCGCCTGCCCGCCGACGATTCAGTCGATCACTTACACGCGAGTTTTGTAACCGAGTTGCGCGCGTCGGGCTTCGAAGGGGACATCGACCACAGCCAAGCACTGCGCGTGGTGCTGTCGACCGACAATTCGATCTATCAGCGTTATCCGCGGGCCGCGCTGTTTCCGAGGCACGCTGCGGACGTGCAGCGCATCGCCGAACTGCTCGGCCGGCCGCAATTCCGAGCGGTGACGGCCGCGCCGCGCGGCGGCGGCACCGGCACGAATGGGCAATCGTTGACCGACGGCATTGTCGTCGACCTATCCAGGCACATGAATCGGATTTTGTCGATCGACGCGAATAAGAGAACAGTGCGCGTCGAGGCGGGCGTGGTCAAAGACCAACTCAACGCCGCGTTGAAGCCGTACGGCTTGTTTTTTGCCCCCGAGCTTTCGACGTCAAACCGGGCGACGATCGGTGGCATGGTGAGTACCGACGCGAGTGGCCAAGGCAGTTGCACCTATGGAAAGACGCGCGATCATGTCTTGGCGCTCGAGTCGTTCTTGATCGGCGGCGATCGATTGTCGAGCGCGCCCGTGGATGCGGCAGCGTTGGATGCGCTGTGCGCTCGCAACGACAACATCGGGCTCGTGTATCGCACGGCGCGCGATATCAACGAGCGTCATGCCGGGTTGATTCGCGAGCGATTTCCGCGGCTGAACCGTTGCCTGACGGGATACGATCTCGCTCATCTGCGTGACGAGAGCGGCCGTTTCGACATCAACAGCGTCCTATGCGGTTCTGAAGGGACGCTCGGCTTCGTGGTCGAGGTCACGCTGAACGTGTTGCCGATTCCGGCGCACGCATCGCTCGTCAACATTCGCTATACGAGTTTCATGGACGCGTTGCGCGATGCGCAGCCGCTGATGGCGCATCGGCCACTGTCGATCGAGACCGTGGATTCGACTGTGCTGACACTGGCGCGGAAGGACATCGTTTGGCAGGACATCGCTGAGTATTTCCCCGATGACGGTAGCGCCGAGGATGACGCGGGCGGCATCAACTTGGTCGAGTTCAGCGGCGACGATGCGCAAGAACTCGGCGCTCGCGTGGCGGCCTTCGTCGAATATCTAAAAGCCGACGAGACTGTCCGCCGAGTTGCCGTCACGATTGCCGATGGAGAGGCAGCCGTCAGTCGCGTGTACGCGATGCGCAAACGCGCCGTCGGTCTGCTCGGCAACGTGAGCGGCGAGAGCCGGCCCCAGCCGTTCGTCGAAGACACCGCCGTGCCTCCCGAAAACCTAGCGAACTACATCGCTGAATTTCGAGCGCTGCTCGATGGGCTGGGATTGCGATATGGCATGTTCGGGCACGTCGATGCGGGCGTGCTGCATGTGAGGCCCGCACTGGATATGCGCGAACCGCGGCAAGCCGCGTTGATTCGACCGATCTCCGACGCCGTGACGGCATTGACGCTGAAGTATGGCGGCCTTCTGTGGGGCGAACACGGAAAGGGGGTGCGTTCGGAATATGTCCCCGAGTACTTCGGGCCGCTCTATCCTGCGCTGCAACGGCTCAAAGCCGCGTTCGATCCGCACAATCAACTCAATCCCGGCAAGATCGCGACGCCCGCCGAGAGCGGCGCGTCGTTGCTGCGCATCGATGCAGTGCCGACGCGTGGTGAATCGGACCGGCGGATCGATGAACGCGTCTGGCAAAGCAATGGCGATGCAGTGCATTGCAACGGCAACGGGGCCTGCTACAACTTCGATCCCGACGATGCGATGTGTCCGTCATGGAAAGCGACACGACAGCGCATTCATTCGCCGAAGGGTCGGGCGTCGTTGATGCGCGAGTGGCTGAGGCTTCAGGGTGAAGCGGGCGCCGATTTGCTGACAGAGCCGACGCCGGTTGCGTGGCCGATTCGGATCGTCAATACATGGCGCAAGGATCGTGGCGAGCGCGATTTCTCGCATCAAGTCTATGGCGCCATGGCCGGCTGCCTCGCTTGCAAATCCTGTGCGGCTCAGTGTCCGGTGAAGGTCAATGTGCCCGACTTTCGCGCGCGTTTCCTCGCGCACTATCACACGCGCTACGCCCGTTCGTTGCGCGATTATCTGATCGGATCGATCGAGTACAGCGTGCCCTATGTCGCCGCGATCCCAGGTGGGCGCCGAATCTACAACGCGATGATGCGTGCGCGCCCCGTGCAGGCGACCTTGAGGCGAATGGCTGGTTTGGTCGACAGCCCGCTGTTAAATGAAGCGCCTTGGCGCGATGTCGCTCAGCGATGGCAAGTCGAAACGGCTTGCGTCGAGCGGCTGAGCAAGCTCAACGACGCGCAGCGCAAGCGCAGCATCATCCTCGTTCAAGATGCCTTCACGCAGTTTTTCGAAACGCGGGTGGTGGCGGCATTCGTTGAACTCGCGGTTCGGCTTGGCTATCGAGTATTCCTTGCGCCTTACATGCCCAACGGTAAGCCGCTGCACGTTCAAGGGTTCTTACGCGCATTCGGACGCGCTGCGCAACGAAACGCGGCGCAACTGAGCGCGCTGGCTCGGTTCGACGTGCCGCTGATCGGGACGGACCCTGCGATGACGCTCGTCTACCGTCAAGAGTATCGAAAGGTGAAAGGTATCGATGCTTGTCCGAGCGTAATGCTGCCGCAAGAATGGTTGCTGGATGCACTGCGCGTAGCCGCGGCCGAGCACGGTGTAGTTGCATTGAACGCTGCCGGCGGAGGAAGCCCGCCGACGACTTTTCGCCTGCTGCCGCACTGCACGGAGCGCACGAACGCGCCGGCCGCCGCTTCGCTTTGGCCCGAGGTCTTCGCTCGAGCGAGCTTGACGCTGAACACGCTCGCGAGCGGCTGCTGCGGGATGTCGGGCACCTATGGGCACGAGGCGCGTAACGTGGAGACATCGAAGCTCATCTTCGAGCAGTCGTGGGCTCGGCATGTCGACGCGTGGTCGCCGCCGGAGGCTGCGCAGTCTCGTCAAACGGAGACCTCCGAGCTGCTAGCGACAGGCTATTCGTGCCGGTCCCAGGTCAATCGACTGAGAGGGCGGCGGCTTCGGCATCCTATCGAGGCTTTGCTAGACGTGTATCGCGGTGATCTCAACGGAGCTGGATTGTCTTCGAAGTAGAGCGGGGCGGGCGTTTGCGCACTACCGGCTACTAGCGAATGGACCGGGCGCGGCTGTCGCACGAGGCTCAGCCCACAAGCAAAAGCGGCGAGCCCTAAGGCTCGCCTCGAACGGCATATCCCGCGCTGGCTTTAGCAGGCTGGGATTGGCCGAAGGCCGGTAGTGTTATTGCGCTTTGGTAGCAGCATCGGTCTTGGCGTCGGCCTTGATGTCGGATGTGGTATCGGTTTTCGCGTTCGTCGTTGCGGACGTCGTGTCCTTTTGCTCATCGGCGGCCGAGTTTTCGCTCTTCTTGTTCAACTTGTGTGCGTGGGCCTTGTGCGTGCGCACGGACTTCTTCAGAGCGTGGCCTTCCGTTGCCGATTTGTCCTTAGCCGCGCCGGTTTCGTTGGTCGCCGAATCGGCCTTCGTCGTGCCGCTTTGCTGCGCGGTATTTGCCTTCAGATTGGCCTGGCCGGCTTGAGCCGAGCTCGCGGCGTTGGTGGACGGTGCCGGTGCGGCAGTGGTTTGGGCGAAAGCCGTCGAAACGAGCAGGGCGGAAGCGAGGGCAGCAAACATCGTCTTCATGAGGTGACTCCTGTTTAGGGCGGCTGAGAAGTTCAGCGCTGCCGGTTTAACGCCCTAGAGGCGACACGAGTTGACGGTGAGTTGGTGACAAAACGTAAGCGGTGTGACGAAACAATCCGGCATACCCGCTCCGAGTGAGCGAGCCCACTTCCAACACGTGAGAGCTTGGTGTGCAATGCGCGCATCCATATGCGCTATGCTTGCGCATCGATCGGCAATTCGACGCTGCGAATCGTTCATGCGAAATGAAAAAACGAATCAAACTGATGGCCATCGTCACCCTGGGCGCATCGCTGTTACTTGCGGGCTGCGACGAGCGTGAGAGCGAGCATGCGATGGGTAAACTCAAAGCGTTTTTCAATGCGATTAAACCGGACTCGCTATTGTTGAAAGGCCTCACGCCCGGCGTGACGACCGAGGTACAGATTCGCGATCAAATGGGGCAGCCCGAAACGGAACGTGACAACCCGGACGGCTCGGAGCGGCTCGAATATCCGCGCGGGCCGCAGGGGACGACGACATATATGGTCGACATCGATGCGCACGGCAAGTTGATCGCCGTCACGCAGGTTCTGACGGCGGAAAACTTCGCGAAGGTGCGCATCGGTATGACGCAGGAAGATGTGCGGGCGCTGCTCGGGAAACCGGGCGAGGTAGCCGTCTATCGGCTGAAGCCGGAGACGGTGTGGAGTTGGAAGTGGCAGGAAGGCGGGCCGTCAGGGGATGCGTTCTTCAACGTGCACTTCGATGCGTCGGGACATGTTTATACGACGTCGCGGTCCGACATCATCCGTGGTCATTAAAGCGCGGCACGCGCACCCATCCCTCCATCAACACACGGGCGCTACGGCTCATCAGCGCTTTCTTGACGACCCATTGGCCGCCGATGAGCGCAGCTTGCGCGCCGACGCGCAGCGTTCCCGACGGATGGCCGAAGCGCACGGCCTCGCGTTCTCCGCCGCCTGCCGCCAAATTGACGAGCGTGCCGGGAATCGCGGCAGCCGTGCCGATGGCGACGGCAGCGGTCCCCATCATCGCGTGATGAAGCTTGCCCATCGACATCGCACGAACGAGTAGGTCGACATCGCCCGCGCGCACGGTCTTGCCGCTCGACGCGAGGTAATCGGCGGGTTTGGCGACGAATGCGATCTTCGGCGTATGCTGCCGCTTCGCGATGTCTTCGATACGCTCGATGAGGCCCATGCGCAGTGCGCCGTGCGCGCGAATCGCCTCGAACATGGCCAGCGCCTTGACGTCGCTATTGATGGCCTCTTGCAGTTCCGTGCCCGTGTAGCCGATCGCTTGCGCTTGAACGAAGATCGTCGGGATGCCCGCGTTGATCATCGTCGCCTTCAGCGTCCCGATGCCGGGTACGTCGAGATCGTCGACGAGGTTGCCCGTCGGGAACATCGCGCCGCCGGCGCCGTCTTCGTCGGCTGCCGGGTCCATGAACTCGAGCGGGACCTCCGCGGCGGGGAAGGTGACGCCGTCGAGTTCGAAATCGCCCGTTTCCTGTACGGCACCGTCGGTCATCGGCACATGCGCAATGATGGTCTTGCCGATGTTGGCTTGCCAGATCCGCACGGTGGCGATGCCGTTAAGCGGAATTCGCTCGGCATCGATCAACCCGTTCGCGATCGCGAACGGACCGACGGCGGCCGAGAGATTGCCGCAGTTGCCGCTCCAATCGACGAACGGCTGATCGATCGCCACCTGCCCGAACAGATAGTCGACATCGTGTTCGGGGCGTGTGCTCTTCGAAACGATGACCGTCTTGCTCGTGCTCGACGTCGCGCCGCCCATACCGTCGATGTGTTTGCCGTACGGATCAGGGCTGCCGATCACACGCAAGAGCAACGCGTCGCGCTCGGCGCCGGGGGCCTGCGCGGCCTCGGGCAAGTCCTGCAGCCGAAAAAACACGCCTTTGCTGGTGCCGCCGCGCATATAGACGGCCGGCACCTTGATTTGCGGTAAATGCGTCATTCGTTAGGTGTCCTTAGCTTAAACTTATGCCGCTGCCGTCGATTCGAGGAAATCCTGCGCGAAACGTTGCAGCACGCCGCCCGCTTCGTAGATCGACACTTCTTCGGCCGTATCGAGCCGGCACGTGACGGGCACCGAGATGCGCTCGCCGTTCTTGCGTTGGATAACGAGCGTCAGTTCGGCGCGCGGCGTGCGTTCTCCGATCACGTCGAACGTTTCCGTCCCGTCGATCGAAAGCGTTTGGCGATTCGTGCCCGGCTTGAATTCGAGCGGAAGCACGCCCATGCCGACGAGGTTCGTGCGGTGGATGCGCTCGAAGCCCTCGGCTACGATGGCTTCGACGCCCGCCAGGCGCACGCCCTTGGCCGCCCAGTCGCGCGACGAGCCTTGCCCGTAATCGGCACCGGCGATGATGATGAGCGGCTGCTTGCGCTCCATGTACGTTTCGATCGCTTCCCACATCCGAGTGACTTCGCCCTCGGGTTCGATGCGGGCGAGGGAGCCCGCCTTCACCTGACCGTTCTCGATCACCATTTCGTTCTTCAGCGTTGGGTTGGCGAAGGTCGCTCGTAGCGCCGTCAGGTGATCGCCGCGGTGCGTCGCGTACGAGTTGAAGTCTTCCTCGGGCAGGCCCATTTTTTCGAGGTACTCGCCCGCTGCGCTCTCACGCATGATCGCGTTCGACGGCGAGATGTGGTCGGTCGTGATGTTGTCGCCGAGCACCGCCAACGCCCGCATAGACTTGAGCGTACGCTCGCCTGCAAGCGCGCCTTCCCAATAGGGCGGGCGGCGGATGTAGGTGCTGTGCGCGCGCCAATCGTAGAGCGGATCGGCGCGTTCGCGTTGTTGCGCCGCGAGGGCGAACATCGGCTCGTAGACGCGCCGGAATTGCTCGGGCTTCACGCTCGAGGCGACCACGGCGTCGATTTCTTCATCGGTCGGCCAGAGGTCCTTCAATAGGATCGGCTTGCCGTTGGCGTCGACGCCGAGCGCGTCCTTCTCGATGTCGAAGCGGATCGTGCCGGCGATCGCGTAGGCGACGACGAGCGGCGGCGAAGCGAGGAACGCCTGTTTCGCGTAGGGGTGAATCCGTCCGTCGAAATTGCGGTTGCCCGACAGCACGGCCGTCGCATAGAGATCGCGGTCGACGATTTCTTTTTGAATGACCGGGTCCAATGCCCCCGACATGCCGTTGCACGAGGTGCACGCATAGGCGACGACGCCGAAGCCGAGCTTCTCGAGCTCGGGCATGAGACCCGCGGCCTCTAAGTAAAGCGTCACGGCCTTCGATCCCGGGGCGAGCGAACTCTTGACCCAGGGCTTGCGCAGGAGTCCTAACCGATTGGCGTTACGCGCGAGCAGGCCAGCCGCGATCATGTTGCGCGGATTGTTCGTGTTCGTGCAGCTTGTGATGGCGGCTATGATGACGGCGCCGTCGGGCATCTTGCCTGGCTCGTTCTCCACCTTGCCGCTGATGCCGCGCGCTGCGAGTTCGGTCGTCGGCACGCGGCGGTGCGGATTCGACGGGCCTGCGATGTTGCGCGTGACGCTCGACAAATCGAAGCGCAACACGCGCTCGTATTGTGCGCGGGCCAGCGAATCGGCCCACAGGCCGGCTTCCTTCGCATACGTTTCGACGAGCTTGACGAGTTCATCGTCGCGACCGGTGAGCTTCAGATAGCGGATCGTCTGTTCGTCGATGTAGAACATCGCTGCCGTTGCGCCGAATTCCGGCGCCATATTCGAAATCGTCGCGCGATCGCCGAGCGTGAGACGCGAAGCGCCTTCGCCATAGAACTCGAGGTAAGCGGAAACGACCTTCTCCTTGCGCAGGAACTCGGTCAGTGCGAGCACGATGTCGGTAGCCGTAATGCCGGGCTGCCGCTCGCCCGTCAGTTCGACGCCGACGATATCGGGCAAGCGCATCCACGAGGCACGGCCCAGCATGACGCTTTCGGCTTCCAATCCGCCGACGCCGACGGCGATCACGCCCAGCGCATTGACCATCGGCGTGTGCGAATCGGTGCCGACGAGCGTGTCGGGGAATGCCACGCCGTCGCTTACCTGCACGACGGGGCTCATGCGCTCGAGGTTGATCTGGTGCAGGATGCCGTTGCCCGGAGGAATGACATCGACGTTTTTAAATGCCTTCTTCGTCCAATCGATGAAATGGAAGCGATCTTCGTTGCGGCGATCCTCGATCGCGCGATTCTTATCGAACGCATCCTTGTCGAAGCCGCCGCATTCGACGGCGAGCGAGTGATCGACTACAAGCTGCGTCGGTACGACGGGATTGACGAGCGAAGGATCGCCGCCACGCTCGGCGATTGCGTCGCGCAGTCCGGCGAGATCGACGAATGCCGTCTGTCCGAGAATGTCGTGGCAGACCACGCGCGCGGGGAACCACGGGAAATCGAGGTCGCGCTTGCGTTCGATCAACTGCCTGAGCGCATCGGTGAGGAGCGACGGCTCGCAGCGGCGCACGAGATTTTCGGCGTGCACGCGCGACGTATAGGGCAGCGTGTCGTACGAACCTTTCCCGATCGCGTCGACGGCGGCGCGTGCGTCGAAATAGTCGAGCCCGGTGCCGGGCAATGCTTTACGGTATTCAGTGTTCATAGTGCATCGAGCGAAGGTCGGTCCTGCCGGAGCGCAGGTAGAAATGATTAGGAATGCGAACGGACGATGAACGTCGACGGTGCGAGCGCAACGAAATTGGCGGCGTTTTTGTCGAGGCCACCTTCGTACATGGACGTGCTCATGGTATGTCTGCCCAACTCTCCGATACCGCGACGAAGGGCCCACCGCGCAAGCAGGCCCGCTCTCCGATCAGCGCTTGCCGATCGGCACGAACTTCAGATCCTGCGGTCCCGTGTAATTCGCGCTGGGCCGAATGATCTTGTTGTCGATGCGTTGCTCGATGACGTGCGCGCTCCAGCCCGCCGTGCGCGAGATCACGAACAGCGGCGTGAACATTGCCGTCGGTACACCCATCATGTGATAGGACACAGCGCTAAACCAGTCCAAGTTCGGAAACATCTTCTTGACGTCCCACATCACCGATTCAAGGCGCTCGGCGATCTTGAAGAGGCGCGTGTCATCGGCTTCTTTCGAGAGCTTGTGCGCGACTTCCTTGATGACCTTATTGCGCGGATCCGAAACCGTATAGACGGGATGCCCGAAGCCGATCACGACTTCCTTGTT
>CAYRLJ010000084.1:0-20048 GCA_964425025.1 uncultured Burkholderia sp.
GGTGCCTGGTGGAGTGATGCCAGGTGTATCGCATGCGAGCAGGCGACCCAGTGGGGTCGCCTGTTTTGTTTTGTGGGTCGCGATGATCGCGTCGAGAGCGTCACTCAGCCGCGCGTCATCATGTCGCCGACGTTGAACGACCGAAAGCAACTTTTCACCGCGTTGAACTGCGCAACGTATATCGAGCGAAGCGCCTCTCTCAGCTCGAATTCTTGATGATGGTACGCATGCCGATCATTCTCTAAAGCACCCGCGAAGGCTCGCCCCGTTTCAACGTCCCGCTTCGCGTTGATGCCGGATGGTCAGGATGGTCACCGCTTCGTCATAGACACGGTACAGGCCCACATAACCGCTGTCGCCGAAGTCGATCAGCCATTCGCGAAAGGCCGCATCAAGATCGTCAAAAGGGCGGCCGTGCTGGGGTTGGCGAACCAGCACATTGACGCCGGCGCGAATCGATTGGATCGCGCGCCTAGCTGCGGCAGGGTCCTCGTCCGAAAGAAAATGGTGTAGACGAGCGACAGCTTGTTGCGCAGTTCGCGTCCAGATTAGTCGTGGCACGCGGGCGGCTCCGCATCTTCACCGGCCTCGAGCTTAGCGAGGTACGCGTCCATCTCCTGGTGAGTGACATGCAGGCCGGTCGCCTGATAGTCCTGCCACGCCTGCATCGCCTCCTGCTTGAACGACTCGCGCTCTTCTTCACGCTCGACGTACTGTGCGATCGCTTCGCGCATGATCCAATGTGGTGTGCGCCGGCGCTTTTCGGCCAGATGCCGAACCCGGTCTCGGAGGGCCGCATCTAATTTGATTGAGGTTGCCATATCAATAGGTATCTAAAGGTATTACCCGGCGGGTTGGATTGCCTGTGGCAAAATCAAACGCGAGAGAGTTTACGCGATGAGTAGGAAATCTTCCAATTCGCAAACGTCAGAAGATAAAAAACTGAAAGGCTTATATTGGCTTCTATGACATACACGTGACAACGCCGCCGACGGGTAACGAAAGTCTATCATCGTATTCAGACGGATGCTCGAAGCGCTCTGCATGAATGCATCCGCGTTGCTTGATGGGTGCTCGCCGAAACACGCCCGCACCAGATTCGGGTCCTCGGTTTATGGCAAAATCATGATGTGCTTTGCCGCAAAAAGGCGAGGACGACTGGTAACTTGGCGGCGCTGACTGTGGATTAAACGCAATCAACAAGCTAAAGGCCACGCACTTACCAAGCGCATAAGTATCGGCTTGTATGATAATTTAAGGTTAACCCCCGTTACAGGTGAATCTGAAGCATGCTTTAATAATTTCCAATGCATTGTGAAGAATCAATCTTTCAAAGCGCCAACGGTGTTATTTCAAACCGTAAGGGAAGTGACCTTTTAGAACCTTATTTCAAACTGAAAGGAAAATGGTTCAGGGAAGTTCCCACGAGCGATATGCTTATGGGCTGCATCGGGAAGCGGCGGGGCCGTCGACATCGCAATCGCTGACATATTCGAACATTACAATGTCAAAGCGATCGCGACGTGCAGCATTTTAACGAACAGGCGACAGTGCTTAAAAAGACCGAGGTTTAAACGCAGATCGGTCAATCTTGCCAATCCGGTTCGTCGTAGTCAATTAAACGGCCTTTTTGGTCAGACGTATTAACGAGCCTTGCACTCGGCTATCGTGCGTCCGACGTACAGAAGCAAGCACCATTAACAGACCAACTGCGCAACATGAACCCATGTCCGAGGTTGATGCCATGACGGCTGTTAGAAATATCAATGACCTATTATCTGTCAATGCGTTAAGGCACGAACGAACGGCCTGCGGGGATATTCATCCTTCCGTGGCTGCAACGCGGTCAGTCAGTTCCACGCCTCCGATGACGCGCCGAATCGGCATCGTGCTTTCCGAAGGCTTTTCGCTGCTACGGGTCGGAGCAATCGTGGAAATTTTCCAATTGGCCAATGAACATACGCGCGCATGCTCGCCGCGCGACGTCAGCGGCGTAAGCGGCGTAAGCGGCGTAAGCTATGACGTCAAAATGCTCTCGTCGCTCGGCGGCAGCCTGCCTAGTGGCTCGTCGGCGCACATGTTGACCGAACGCTTCCAATTGCAGGAGTGCCCCTTTTTCGACGCGTTATTCGTCGTCGACGGGCGTGGTCTCAATTCTGGCTTGTACGCGCAACTGCTAGCGGCCCGCAGCCGCCTTGGTAGTTCGGATCCGGACGGATCTCGCACCGGGTGTACGGTAACCGCAGCCGACGCGACGCAGCAGACTTGCGTGGTTGACACGAGCGCGGACGCGGTACTCAGCGCGTTAAGTCTCGTCGAACGCGACCTCGGCACGAACGTAGCACGCGAAATCGCCGAGCGCGTATCGCCGGGTGCGAAATCCAAAGTCAAAGTCGATCTATTATTGCGAGACATCGGCCACAAGACCATTGAGGAAAGGGTGCGCGCAACCGCGCTGTGGCTCGATGAAAACTGCACCGAGCCGATATCGGTCGCCGATGCGGTGCAGGTGGCGATGATGAGCAGCCGCAGTTTCTCGCGACATTTCAAGCTTCAGCTCGGCGTCACACCCTCCGAATTTCTGCTGCGCGCTCGGCTCGACCTCGTGTTCCGCATGCTGATCGAGACGGATTTGCCTGTCGAGAAGATCGCGCGCCGATGCGGCATCGGCAATGGCGATCGCCTGGGCAAGATCTTCCGGCAGACGCTGCACGTTTCGCCGACTCAATATCGGATGCGCCGCCGCACGCCGCCTTTAAATAGCGAGCCGTCTGCAAACTCGTCGCGCTAAGGGGTCCGCGCGCTTGCGCGTCGCATGGAACGCCTGCCCCCGCCAGCATCGCCCTCGACGTTAACCCACATTCGGAGCCGAAAGTGGACCGACCGCCTGAACCGTCGCCCCAGCCATTCTCCGACCCGGGAGCCGGGAACCATCCTTTCACATCGGCATTTCCGACCGCTATGTACGAACCGCGCAAAAACTTCGATGCTATGCCCCTGTGGGATCTGCTGCATGCGAACCGTGCATTAATCGTCGTCCTGACGCTGGCCGTGACGCTGCTCGGCATCGGGTATGCAGTATTCGCCCGGCCCACGTTTGAGTCGGACATCCTGATTCAGCTACAAGACTCGGACGCACCAAGGACGGGGACCACGGCGCGCGCGCCGAGTCTGCTCGAAAGTGTTCAGCAAATGTTCGATCAGAAGTCGGTGACATCGGACGAAATAGAGATTTTGAACTCGCGACTGGTCTTGTCGCGCGTCGTAAAGAAGTACCGCTTGAACATTCGCGTCGAGCCGCACTATTTTCCGCTGTTCGGCCGCTGGATCGCCGCGCAGCGGGGTCACGCGCATGACCTCTCGCTGTCGAAGCCTGGACTGCTCGGTTGGGGCGGCTTCGTCTGGGGCGCAGAACACGCTGCGCTCGGCACCTTCGACATGCCTAGCGAGTTGTACGGCAAAAAGTTCAAGCTCGTAGCTGGCGACGGCGGACATTATCGTTTGCTCGGCTCGTTCAGCGATATTGACCTCGACATCGATGCGCACGGTCAAGTGGGTAAGCCTTTAACCGTATCGACTCCTTACGGCCCGATCCGACTGGTCGTGACTGAACTGGCCGGTCGCCCCGGCGCGGCATTCCGGTTGTCGCGGGTCGCCGAGGTGACGGCAATCGACGAGCTCGAGCAGGCGATGCACGTCACACAGCCAACCAAGGATTCGGGCCTGATTCGCGCGTCGCTATGGGGCTACGACTCGCCCGAAATCCCCGACATATTGAACGAAATCGGCGACCAATATGTTGCACAGGACGCCGAGCGGCGTTTCGCAGAGGCCCAGAAGTCCATCGAATTCCTGGACCGGGAACAGCCGCGACTGGCACGTCAGCTCGAGGTTTCCGAAGACGTCTACAACGCGTTTCGCGCACAACATTTGACGCTCGACTTGAACGCGCAAGATACGGATCTGCTGCAACAGTCCGTGGATGCCCAAACGCGATTGGCCGATCTCGAGCAAAAACGCAGTGCGCTACTCGTGCGCTTCATGCCGCAAAACCCTGAAGTGATCGCTGTTGACGGCCAAATCGCCGCTTTGCAAGCGCAGCTCGGCCAGATCGAGGCGACGACGCGACAACTGCCCGCGCTGGAACAGACCCAGGTCCGGCTGCAACGCGATGTGCAGGTCAATGCGGGGCTATATACGAGCCTGCTCAACAATTTCCAGCAGCTCGATTTGGCGCGCGCGAGCGTGGGCAATGCACGGGTCGTCGATCGCGCGACAGTGGCCGATCACCCCGTCAAGCCGAAGCGCAAGCTCGTCGTCGCTCTGGCTGTGCTTATCGGACTGTGCGCCGGCGTCGCCACCGCATGGCTGCGTGAGCGCCTGCTCGGCGGCATCACGCAGCCTGATGAGATCGAGGCGATATCGGGACTGCCGGTACTCGCAAGCGTGCTGTTCAGCAGTGAACAGGCTCGCATCGACAAGCGCCGCGGCAAAGTCACAGGCATCCCCGTGCTGGCCCATATGCAACGCGACTCGCTCACTGTCGATAGCGTACGCAGTCTGCGCTCCGCGCTGCGTATCACGCTGCCTCAAGCACACAACAACATCGTGCTGATCTCGGGCGCTGAACCGAATGTCGGCAAGTCATTTACGAGCGTGAATCTCGCGGCGGTACTTGCCGCGTCGAATCAACGCGTCCTTTTGATCGACGGCGACCTGCGCCGCGGGAGCTTGGGCCGCCATTTCAACGTGGCGCCGGCGCCGGGACTGACCGAACTCATCAGCGGTGAAGCGACGCTCGATCAAGCCGTCCATGGCGGCGTCCTGCCGAATCTCGATCTGATCACACGGGGCAGCATTCCATCTAACCCATCGGAACTGCTGCTCGGCGCACCGCTCGGCGAACTCATGCGCGCGGCCAGCGCGAACTACGACGTGGTCATCGTCGATTCGCCGGCCGTGCTGCCGGTCGACGACGCCGCGACACTGGGCCAGCATGCGGGAACCGCGCTGATCGTCGCGCGGCACCGCGTCACGACCGTCGCCCGCCTCGCCGAAGCAACCAAGCGCCTCGCGCGCGCGGGCGTGCTGCTCAAGGGCGTGGTGCTCAATGGGTTTCAACCACGTGCCGGCATCCACGGATATGGATACCGGTCCCACTATGCGCGGCCAACCCGAAAAGCGTTGGCGGATTCCCTCACGCGTGGGATAAGCGAATGAGAAGCCCATGGAATATGACGGCCGTGCTCATCGCGGCCGCCCTTTCGACGGCCTGCGCGACGAGCGGTGCTACGACCGGCGATCGGAGCGCCAATGCGCTCGAACTGGATGTATCCGCGGCATTGTCGAATGCGCAGGAAGCGCGGTTTGCCGCAACACACGCATCGGCCTTCGCACAACCGCCGAGGTTGGCGAGTTCCGCCGGCACGCGCGAGCGGTTACGGATCGGACCGGTGACGCTGCGCGACGCCCTCGCGCTCGTCGCCAGCAACAAGAGCCGCGTGGGCGCCGACGTGAGCCGCGTCGACATCATCCTTGGCCCGGGCACCTATCGGCTGGCGGTCCCGCTCACCGTTACGCTGGGCGCCGGCTGGCCCGGCACGCCGATTACGCTGCGCGGTCCGCATGATGAGCGGGCAGTCATCTCCGGCGCACAAGTGCTTCACGACTTCGCACCGGTGCGCGACCCCGCCGTACTCGCACGATTGCCCGCGCAGGCACGCGGGACCGTTCGCGTCATCGATCTAGCGAACAATGGAGTCCCCCTTCCGGCGCCGTTTGCATCCTACGGCTTCGACATTCCGGTCCAATCCGCTGCGCCGGAACTGTTTTATCGCGACCGGCCGCTCGCGCTCGCGCGTTGGCCAAAGCAAGGATTCGCAAAAATTGCTAGTCTGCCCGACGGGCCCAACGGCACGCGTTTCACGTTGACGGGCGCGGACACGGCGATGTGGCGCGGCGAGCCCGATTTGCGCGCGATGGGCTATTGGGCGCACGACTGGGCGGACGAAACGCTAGCCGTCCCCGCCGTCGATCCCGCACGCGGCGTACTTACGCTCGAACGTGCCCCACGATTCGGTATGAAAACGGGGCAGCGCGTAGCAATCGAAAACGCGCTGTCCGCACTCGATACCCCCGGCGAATATTACATAGACCGTCGTGCCGGCCGCCTCTATCTATGGCCACCCGGGCCCGTCGCCGACGGCGACCTCGAGGTATCGATCACCGACGAGTTGCTGCGCATGGACAACGCCGTGCGTGTGAGCGTCGGCGATCTGACGTTCGACATGTCGGGTGGCGACGCGGTAACGCTGAAAGGCGGCCATGATATCCATTTCAAACACGTTGCGATATTCAATGCAGGCGCGCGAGCACTCGTGTCGAGCGCAGTCGACAGCGATTTCATCGGCCTGACCGTCGAGCGGTCTGGCCAAGGGGGCGTCGCAATCACCGCCGGCGACCGCAAACAACTCGTGCCGGGCAATGTGGTCGTCGCCGATAGCACCTTCTATCATTACGCGCGGCTTGCGCGCTCCTACCGCCCCGCCGTCCGTATCTCGGGTGTCGGCGACCGAATTGAACACAACATCATCCATGATGGCCCGCATGCCGCCATCATCTTCAGCGGCAACGACCATCGGATCGTCGGCAATACGATCTACGATGTCGTCGAGGAAACCGCCGACGCGGGTGCGATATATACGGGACGCGACTGGACCGCGCGCGGGACGGTGATCGAGAATAACTTCCTGCACGATATCGGCACGCCCGATCGTTCTCAAGCGACGATGGGTATCTATCTCGATGACCAGGCAAGCGGCATCACGATTCGCGGTAACGTCTTCGCGCGCGTCAATCAAGCCGTGTTTATCGGCGGTGGCCGCGACAACCTCGTCAAAGACAATCTGTTCGCGAACTGCACGCCTTCGATTTGGGTCGATTCGCGCGGATTGTCGTGGCAACGGGCTGAGGTCGTGAACCCGAACAGCACCTTGCGCAAGCAGCTCGCGGCTGTGCGCGTCGACACGCCTCCCTATTCCACGCGTTATCCGTTACTCGCGCGACTCATGTCCGATGTCCCCGGCGCACCCAAAGGGACGTTGATAGCGCACAACGTCGTCGTCGACGGGCAAGCGCTTGCCATCGACGGCGATGCGCGGCCCTATGTCGAGGTGCGGCAAACATTCGGCGCAGCAGACGTTCGATTCGCGCAACCGATGGCCAACAGCGCACGGGATTCGCTGGCGGCACTCAGGCTCTCGCCCGATTCCCGCGCACTCTCTCTGGGTTTTACACCGCCCGTGGCGATCGCACCGCTGAGGAGCGCTAGATGAGACGAC
Source organism: uncultured Burkholderia sp. (assembly GCA_964425025.1). GTDB lineage: Bacteria > Pseudomonadota > Gammaproteobacteria > Burkholderiales > Burkholderiaceae > Trinickia. The sequence goes on from CAYRLJ010000084.1 coordinate 7,341, forward strand.
ATGAGCCCTCGGTAGGCGCCAATGCGCGCTGGCTCGGCGTCGCGCAGGCCGTGAAGATCCTCGTGCAGCTGGTGGGTATCGGCGCACTGTCGCGATTGCTGGGTCCAGCGGATTTCGGCACGATGGCGCTGGCGATGGTCGTCACGAGTCTGGCGGGTTTGCTGCGCGACATGGGCACGAGTTCCGCGATCATACGCACACGCGATCTCGACCACGCAATGCTCGATGCGATTTTCTGGTTGAACCTAACTGCGGCCACGGTCGTGGCGCTCATCGTCATCGCGCTCGCCGGCCCACTCGCGCGCGTGTTCGACGCTACGCCGCTAGAACATCTTCTTTACTGGCTCGCGATTACGTTTCCCATCATGAGCTTCGGCGCCGCTCACCAGGCGCTGCTCGAACGCGACTTGCGCTTTTGGATCACCGCGTGCGCCGAAGTCGTCTCATACAGCGGCGGCATGATGACGGCCGTGATTGCCGCGCACGCGGGGCTCGGCGTGTTGAGCCTCGTCCTGCAAGCAATCGTGCAAGAGAGCCTATTGTCGGTGCAGTTGTTCCTGGCTTCGCCGTGGCGTCCGTCACTTCGCTGCGATGCCGGTCACTTGCGACGGATCTTCGCGTTCTCGTCCAAACTGACGCTGTCGAACCTTCTCATGTATCTGCAACGCAACGCCGATTCGATCATCGTCGGAAGGACGTTGGGCGCCGCAGCTCTCGGTCCGTATTCGCTCGCGTTTCGCATCATGCTTTACCCACTGCAAAACGTCTCACTAGTCGCTTCGAAATCGCTCTACCCTGTGCTCGCCATGCAGCAAGGGGAACCGCAGCGTCTCGCCACCACCTGGTTGTCCAGCACATTGTTCGTCGGTTTGTTAACGGCCACATTGATGGGCGGGCTCATGGCGCTGCGTGTACCGTTTGTCGCCGTCGCGCTCGGCCCGCGCTGGATCGAACTCGGGCAGTTGCTTCTCTGGCTCGCGCCGGTCGGCTTCGTGCAGTCGATGCTCTGTACAGCGCCCGCGGCGTTCATGGTCAAGGGCCGCACTGGTGCGCTGATGTGGATCAATTCCGCCAATACGGTCGCACATATCGTGTGCTGGCTGGCCGGCGCGCGCTGGGGACTGCAAGGCATTGCCGCCGGCTATCTGATCGCCACGTTAGCAATAGCGCCGTTCTACTTCGCCTGCATCACGCGCCTGCTCGCGCTCAAGCCGATGGCGGTCCTGTACGCAGTAGGTGCGCCAATCCTGCTCGGCACGGGCGTCTTCGCCGCCGCGTTCGCCGCTGGCTCGGCACTCCAGCCCGCTCAATTGCCGCCGCTCGCGCAGTTGCTCATCGCGGGCTCGGCCGGCGGGCTGTACGGACTGTGGCACCTCGGCCGCTTCCACCCGTGTGAATGCGATTCCCTGCTGGGTGCACTACGGCTCCGTCGTGTTTCGCGAGAACCCGACCTTGCGAGCCGCCATGAAGCATCCTGACCGGAGGTTACTGATGCAGACCTCATGTGACGAACGTTCGCTCGCCTCTGATGCAAACGTTCTGCCGCCACTCGGCGTACGGCCGCTGGTCTCTACGGTCATCCCAACCTTCCGGCGAGCCGAATTGCTCCCGCGCGCGGTAAGCAGCGTGCTCTCACAACGCTACTCGAACGTCGAAGTGCTCGTCGTCGACGACAACACCGATGCGAATGAGCAGCAACGCGTGCGCGACGCGCTCCGGCCATTCGGGGAACGCGTGACACTGCTGCGCAACACGCGCGCGAAAGGCGCATGCGGCGCGCGCAATACTGGCATCGTCTATGGACATGGCGAATTGATCGGATTTCTCGACGACGACGACCGCTGGCTGCCCGAGAAACTGACCGAGCAGATTGACCTACTATCGGGCAATGCCTGCATCGGAGCACTATGCTCATATATCGAGATCGACGAAGTGTTCGGGCATGCAATCACATGCCGCCCGTTTGAGCCCGTGCTCACGCGCGCGCGGGCGCTGGCCGGCGAGTGCCCGGCCTCCAGCAGTCTCGCACTCGTGCGCCGCGATGTGCTCGTCGGGGCGGGCCTGTTCGACGAAACGCTTCCGAGCTTCCAGGACTACGATATGTGGCTGCGCTGCCTCGCTTTCGGGGAGTTGCGCTACGTGCAAACGCCCCTGGTCGAATTCGTCCAGCATGCCGGCGACCGCACGAGTATGGATATCGAAAAACGCCTAAGCGGACTCGCCGTCATTGAGCGCAAGTGGGGCACCGCGATGTCCTCGCTTCAGGACTTCCAAGCGTTTCGCAGGCGCATGCATGTGAACGCACTTATCGCCAACGGCCGCTCCGCGCTCGCATATAACCATGTTGACGCGCTCGCGCATTTTGCCCGGGCCGCCTCACGCGATCGCCTTTTCCGGCGCAGCACGTTCTGGCTAGCGATCGGTGTGCTCGGCCCGCGTGCAGGCCGTGCGTTCTACCGTTGGCTGCAAAAGGTGCGGCACGTCGAAACATTGCGGCCCGATCAGCTCGACGCGGAGTCGGCCGCACGGGGCCTGCAACCATGAACCCACTGCGTGCCCTGTATGCGGCGTGGCGCGGCAACCGTTTCGCGCACGGCTTCATCTTGCTCCTGCCCGCAATTCAATACGGGTTCAACTACTTCGCGTCGGTTGCCGCATTTCTGTTTCTTCTGACCGCCTGGAAGACGCGGTTGCGGATCGCCCTGCTGCCGTGTGCACTAGCGCTGCTTGCGGCCGGCGCGAGCCTCGCCGTCTGCGCCGCCGCTCTGCCGGACGAGCCCAACCTGCTGCGCGAGACGCGCTTCGCAGTAGGGTTGGTCTTCCTATTCTCAGCGCTTTCAGGCGCACCCCAGCACGCAGCGCAGCGCTTCGATGGCCGCTTCGCGCTCGCGATGTTGATCGCGCTTTTTTTGGTCACCGTGTTGCAGTGGTTTGCCTCCAAAAAGGGCGTCGCGTTGTTTCCCCCGCAGCAACTGTTCAGTCACCGCAACGATCAAGCGCTCGCCAGCGCATGGGTGGCGCATGCGCAAGAGCACGGCTACGAGTGGTCGCTGCGGCCCGCAGCCACCTTCTCGGAGCCATCCTACCTCGGTTACATGACTTTGCTGCTTCACTTCCTGTGCTTGCATACGCTGCGCCGGCTCCGCTGGCTAGCTTTGATCGTAGCGCTCACAACGTGTCTGCTGGCGCAGACCTATTTCGGCCTGACCGCGAACCTCGTGATCTTGGGCGTATTCCATGCACCGCGCGCCCCAAAGGTGTTTGCGGTCGCGATCGGTGGGGCGGTGCTGAGCGCCAGCGTACTTGTGATCGACGCGGGTGCGTTGCCGTCCTTCGCCACACACAGTGGCAGCCGGCTCGAGCGGATCGTGTCGGGTCAGGACACCTCGGTAGGCATTCGCCTGACTCAACCTTTCAAGCTGCTCGACCAGATCTTTACGCATGCGCCTGTCGGTGTGCCGATGTCTGCTGCCGCGTCCTACTTCGAGCGGCACCGGCTGATCGTGCCGTTCGAGGACGCACCTTTAGAAAACGGTGTGTTCAACCTCCTGTTCGCCTATGGCTGGCTTGCTTTACCGCTGTTCGTGCTTCTATGGCGGGCGGCGGGCGGCGGCGTCACTGCGACGTTCATGCTGCTTGTCCTGGCGCAGAACGGCGCCCCACTCGACTTCGACAAGCTTGCGGTCGTCGTCTTCGCGGTCCAGATTGCGCGCCACAGCTGCAATCGTCCGGCGGTGCCGCGCATGGGTGCCGCCGTGCGCGGATCGAGCCAGCAGGTTTGGGGCTGCAATAATGGCAGCGCGCCCTCCTCATCACTTTCCGGAGGTCTAACTTGGCTCGCCAGTTCTCGCCGGCACAGCCTCTCGCCCTGGGAAAACGATTCATGAATCTGCGCGTGCTGCATGTCGTGCCGTCCCTCGATCCACGCACCGGCGGCGTAGCCGAGGCTGTGATACAACTGGTCAACCATATGTTGCCGTACGGCTGCACAGGCGAAGTCGCTTCTCTCGATGGACCTGACGTGCTCGTGACCGACCGCATACAAGGCGAGGTTCATAGGCTCGGGCCTGGTCGAGGCAATTATGGCCTCAGTTTGAACGCCATGCGTTGGTTGCGCACGCACGCCGACCGGTACCACGCAGTCGTCGTGCATGGCATCTGGCAATTCCATTCGATCGCCGCCCGATATGGCGTGAGCCGCTCGCGCACGCCGCTGTTCGTGTTTCCCCACGGCATGCTGGACCCGTGGTTTCAGCGCACGTATCCGCTCAAGCATTTGAAAAAGCGCGCGTACTGGGCATTGGCGGAACGATGGGTGTTCGGCCTCGCGCGGGCGGTGCTATTTACCTGCCGTACCGAGCTCGAACTCGCGCGCGAACCGTTCCTCGATCGCCGCATGCCGCTCGAAGTGACTGGTTTCGGAATTGCGCCGCCGCCTGAAGACGCGACGGAGGGCTCGGCCTTTTTCAAGGCGTATCCACAGTTGCGCGGCAAACGCGTCTTGCTTTTTCTGTCGAGGGTTCACGAGAAAAAAGGCTGCGACATGCTGATCGAAGCGTTCGCACAGGTCACATCCCGGCATCCAAACGTACGGCTCGTGATCGCAGGACCGGGAGACGACGCGACCATCGCGGCCCTCAAACACGACGTGCATGCGCGCGGCATCGAATCACAGGTGGTATGGACGGGCATGCTGGCCGGCGCGCTGAAGTGGGCGGCGCTACGCGCAGCTGAGGTGTTCGTGCTTCCTTCGCATCAGGAGAACTTCGGCATCGCGGTCGTCGAGGCAATGGCATCGGGCACGCCGGTCATCATCACGGACCGCGTCAACATCTGGAGCGAGGTTGCCGCATCTGGAGCTGGGCTTGTGGTCAACGATACGCGGGAAGGCGTCGCGGCGGGCATTGTAAAGTGGTGCGAAACGATGGGCGCCCACGAACTGGCGGCAATGCGTAGTCGCGCGCTTGCCTGCTATGAACGTGAATTCCGCATCGAAGGGGCGGCGAAAAGGCTCGTCGAACTGATCGCCGCCGCGCATGAGGCGATGCTAGAGCCTGCTCATGCTAATACCAGGCCCTAGGCTAGCCGATGTCGAGACATTCGCGAGGACGAACAGCAACCGCCGGATATCCGTAGCAGACCATGCACGCCGGCAAGTCGTGCAGCACGGTGCTGCGGGCGCCGACTACCGCTGCATCGCCGATCGTCACGCCGGGCCCGACAAAAACATCTGATGCTACCCAAGCATGCGCCCCGACGGTCACGGCCCGCGCGCGAATCGGGAAAACGCGGCGCCGATAGTCGTGGTCAGCCGCGCAAAGATAGGACCGCTGCGATACCACGGCGTGCTCCCCGATCTCGATCGGCCCGAGACTATACAGCGCCACGTCGTCTCCAATCCAAGCGTGTGCGCCGATCGATACTTTCCACGGATAGGTGATCCGTGCGGTCGGCCGGATGATCGCGCCGGCGCCGATACGCGCGCCGAATAATCGCAGCAGGGCGCGCCGCCAGCCATATAGAACCTGCGGCGAGGATCGGAACAGCAGTACATCGGCAATCCACCAAAGTTGAACGTACCAGCCCGGCTTGCCTCGAAAGTTCTCGGGCAGCCTAAAGGCCGAGAGGTCCTGGACGCCTAGCAGCACTTCGCTTGGGCCGTCGGCGCGCGCCGGTTGCTTGCCGGCGCTCTCTCTGCCTGCGGCATCGCGACAATCTTGCGCCTCGCCGTGAGGCTCGGAAGCCCTGACGGTCATGCGGCAACTCGGCGTGTTTCGAGGAACCAGGAATAGGTCGCCGTGAGTCCGGCTTTGAGATCGATCGTCGGCTGCCAGCCCAGCGACATCATGCGTGCGCTGCTCATCAGCTTTCGCGGCGTCCCATCCGGTTTGTCGAGATCTTGTTCGATGCACCCCTCGTAGCCGACCACGCCCGCGATCGTCTCCGCCAACTCCCGCACTGTTACGTCCTCGCCATACCCCACGTTCAAGTGCGAACAGCGCTCAGTCGCGACGCTGTAATAGCGCTCGCGAGGGACGTTCATGGCGACTACACAGGCGGCCGCAAGATCGTCGACGTGCAGGAACTCACGTCTCGCGCGCCCACTCCCCCACAACACCGCAACCGACGCGCCGGCGATCTTAGCCTCGTGAAAGCGCCTGATCAGCGCGGGAATCACGTGGCTATCGACCGGATGGAAGTTGTCTCCCGGACCGTAAAGGTTGGTCGGCATGACGCTGCGGTAATCGACGCCGTACTGGCGGCTGTATGACTCACACAGCTTGATTGCCGCTATCTTCGCGATGGCGTAGGGCTCGTTGGTCGATTCGAGCTCTCCGCTAAGCAGGGCCTCTTCCTTGATCGGCTGAGGCGCGAACTTCGGATAGATGCACGACGAGCCGAGTGCGAGCAGTTGCTTGACGCCTGCTTCCCACGCTGCATGAATGACGTTCGCCTCGATCATCAAATTGCGGTAGATGAACTCGGCCGGATAAGTATCGTTCGCTCGAATCCCGCCGACACGCGCGGCCGCCAGGTACACCTGGTCGATCCGCTCCTGCGCAAAGAAGGCACGCACCGCCGATTGCTGAGTCAAGTCCAGGTCGGCCGAGCCGCGCAGCACGAGTTCTATCTCCGGCTCACCAGCGAGCTGGCGCACGATGGCTGAACCGACCATGCCGCGATGCCCGGCAACGAAAATGCGCTTCTTGCTGATCGTTCTCATTCGCTACTCCTGACGTTCAAACACAGCGAAGCCGTGCTTGCGCACGAGGTAGTCCTTGCGCGCGTCGGCGAGGTCCTTGGTAACCATTTCGTCCACGAGTTGCTCGAAGCTCGTGATCGGACTCCAGCCGAGGCGCTCGCGCGCCCGAGTCGGGTCCCCGAGCAGCGTGTCGACCTCGGTTGGCCGGTAATAGCGCGGATCGACGCGGACGAGCACATCGCCCACCTTCACCCGAGCGTCGACGCCGACATCCACGACGATCCCCTCCTGCCGCTCGCCTTTGCCTTCCCACATCAGCTCGATGCCGAGACGGCGCGCGGCGTGCGTTGTGAACTCGCGCACGCTGTGCTGTTCGCCGGTCGCGATGACGAAATCTTCCGGGTGATCCTGCTGCAGCATGAGCCACTGCATTTGCACATAATCCTTCGCATGCCCCCAGTCGCGCCGGGAATCGAGGTTGCCCAGGTACACGCAGTCCTGCATGCCGAGAGAAATGCGCGCAAGCGCGCGCGTGATCTTGCGCGTGACGAACGTCTCGCCGCGCAAGGGCGATTCGTGATTGAAGAGTACGCCGTTGCACGCGTACATCCCGTACGCCTCGCGGTAGTTGACCGTCATCCAATAGGCGTACATCTTTGCTACAGCGTAGGGGCTGCGCGGGTAGAACGGTGTTGTCTCTTTCTGCGGTACTTCCTGGACTTTGCCGTACAGCTCAGAGGTCGACGCCTGATAGAAACGTGTCTTTTTTTCGAGCCCAAGGATACGGATTGCCTCGAGGATACGCAGCGCGCCAAGACCATCGGCGTTCGCCGTGTATTCAGGTTCCTCGAACGACACGGCGACATGGCTTTGCGCAGCGAGGTTGTAGATTTCGTCGGGCTGCACTGCCTGGATGATTCTGATGAGGCCGGAGGAGTCCGTCATATCGCCGTGATGCAGGCTCAGGCGGCGGTCTTTCTCGTGCGGGTCTTGGTATAGATGATCGATCCGCTCGGTATTGAATAGCGACGTACGCCGCTTGATTCCGTGTACCGCGTAATTTTTAGACAAAAGAAATTCGGCGAGATAGGCGCCATCTTGCCCCGTAATGCCGGTTATGAGAGCGACTTTCTGCATGGAGTGTCTCTGAGAAGGTATCGCCGTAGTTATGCCATTCCATGAGACGCTTGCGCAAGCGGTTGGCGCAGCACGCAGAGAGTTGGCGCGTTCGGCAAGCAATTGATGCTGCCGCATTAGAACGCACGGGACGTTTGGCTCCGTAAGACGATACGCTGGCGCGCATTGACGGCTTCCTTGAGCGACCATTCGAAAAGCAGAAGTAAAAACTGAATGGCGGAGCGGGGTATTTATGAAGATCCTCGTGTATGGAATCAACTATGCGCCGGAATTGACCGGGATCGGCAAGTACACTGCCGAAATGGCAGCGACGCTCACTACGCGCGGCCATGGTTTACGAGTAGTGTGCGCGCCGCCGTACTACCCTCAATGGCGCATCGGATCTGCCTATTCCGCATTGCGCTATAGCCGCGAGTGCCTCGATGGCGTCGAATTGTGGCGCGCCCCCCTCTGGGTGCCTAAATGCCCGCGTGGCGTACGCCGCATCATTCATTTGGCGAGTTTCGCCTTAGCAAGTTTGCCCGTCGTGCTGGCTCAGGCATGCTGGCGCCCTGATGTCGTAATGTGTATCGCGCCGAGCTTACTGAACGCACCGGCCGCTTGGCTCGTGGCTCGTCTGAGCGGCGCCCACGCGTGGGTGCATATCCAGGACTATGAAGTCGACGCCGCGTTCCAGCTCGGTATCCTGAACGGCTCGTTGCTCAAGCGCTCCGCGCTGTGGATCGAACGCAAGCTGCTGCGTCGCTTCGATACCGTTTCCACGATATCGAAAAAGATGCTAGAGCGCGCGGCCGATAAGGATGTCGACAGAGCGCGACTCGTGCACTTCCCGAACTGGGCCGATACGGTCGCGATTCACCCGCTCCGCCAACGCAGCATGCTCCGAGAAGCGTTTGGCATCTCCGACGACGCAATCGTCGTGCTGTACTCGGGCAACATGGGAGTGAAGCAAGGCCTCGAGATACTTGCAACAGCGGCTGGCGAACTTGCGGGCCGGAGCGACATCGTCTTCGTCTTCTGCGGCAACGGCCCGGTGCGAGAAACGATCGAGGCCGTCTGCGGTCCGATGGAAAACTGTCGCTTCAGCGATTTGTGTCCGCCCGAGGAGTTGAACGAGCTTTTGAATCTCGCCGACATCCATGTGCTGCCGCAGCGCGGCGATGCATCCGATCTCGTCATGCCGTCGAAGCTGGCGGGTATGTTCGCGAGCGGGCGGGCGGTGATCGCGATGGCGCAACCGGGCACCGAATTGTACGAAGTAGTCACCCCGCGCGGTGTCGTAGTGGCACCCGGCGATAGTCGAGCTTTGGCGGCTGCGATCGAGCGTCTCGCCGATGATCCGCCGACGCGCGCGCGCCTCGGCCGCGAGGGTCGTGCTTTCGCGCAGGCGGTGCTCTCCCGTGACGCGGTATTGAATGAATTCGAAAACGCGCTTTACAGGCGCGTGGCCGCCGGCTCGCGGCGCGCCTTTTCCACCTACGGGAAAGCTACCGTGCAGATGCCCAGCACCGCACAGGCGGATTCCGTCGAAGAGGTGGACGCCGCTGTGGACGCCGTCACGATCCGATGAGATTGATGCGAGGATACCGATGAAAAGATCCTGCGGAAGCGGCCCCAACAGGCGGGGGACGGTACGCGCCGATCAACCCGCCGCGTATGTTCCGGAGGGGTGAAATGGCGCGCCACTTCTTCTTCGCACCGATCGTACTTCCGCTCTACAACGCGCGGCAGGCCCAGCGGTTCGTCGTTGGCGCAGCCGCGCAAAAGGTCGCGGGAATGGCGGCCGCCGTGCGCACACATGGGCTACGCCCGGTAATCGTAAGCTCGCCGATTGTCACTGCGAGCCGTGGCCGGTTCTATTTTGGCGGCTTCGCCGGCCGCGATGCGCGCCTCGCGTGCATGTACTTGCCAGCCATCAGCGTGCGAGGGCTTAACCGTTTGTTTTCCTCTTTCTGCTATCTGTGGTTTGCATGCCGCCACGTGCAACGTCACGACGTAGTGGTGCTGTACAACTATTTCCCGGAGTACATCCCGCTGGCCGCATGGCTGCGCTGGCGCTGCGGACGATCGCGAGTGGTGCTCGATCTAGAGGACGGCCCGCGGGCCGACGAGAAAAACCTCCGCGGCCGCATGAATCGCTGGAGCCTAGGCGTACTCAAGCGCCTATGCAGTGAGCGCACCATCGTCGTATCGCACAAGGTCGCGCAGGCGATGGCATTGAACGACGTATGCGTGATCAACGGCGTATGCGCTGACGTCGGACCGCGCACGCGTGCGTTCGGCACGCCTATCTTGTTTCTGTATGGCGGAACGATCGAGTCGGCCACCGGGCTCGATCTGTTCGACCAAGCAGTGCGCCGGTTCGCGCACACGCATCGCGAACTGGCCGGCGACGTGCGCTTTATCGTGAGCGGCTTCGGCGGCGCCGCGCAGGTCGCCGCACTGGCGCGCGATGTCGCACCCGCAGGCGTGCGCGTCGACGTATGCCAGGACCTGGGGCCGGCCGAGTACCGGCAACTGCTCGAGCAGGCCGATGTCGGACTGTCGCTGAAAATGCCCGACAACGAAATGGGTGCGACTACGTTTCCGTCGAAGGTAATCGAGTTGGCGAGCCACGGGCTGCTCGTGCTGACTACCGATGTCAGCGACGTGAGCCTGCTGTTTGACGCGAATACGGCAGTGGTGCTGCGCAACGCGACGCCAGACGAACTGGCGTCGTGCATTGCGGCAATCGCATACGATCCGGATCGTTACAGCCGCATCGCTGAGGACGGAAAGCGTGCAATCGGCGCGCGCTGTGGGCGGCATGAGGTGGGCGCGCAGTTGGCCGGGTTCTTGGGAAGCAATGTGCATCCATCGACGACGACACCGATGAGCGGCTCTCACAGCCTGCTCCAGGCGTTGCGCTTTCCGCTCGCCAATGCGATTCTCGGCGCGCTGCCTGCCACACGGCTGTTCGGCGCGAAGCGCGCGTTGCTTCGGTGGCTCGGCTTTGACCTTGCGGCTGGCTGCCGAATTGCCGGCGGCGTGCGCTTTTACGGCCGTGGCCGCGTGACAATCGGTGCCGACACCTGGATCGGGCTGGACTGCACGTTCGTAGTGGCGCCCGATGGCCCAATAACGATCGGCGCGCGTTGCGACATCGCCCCGCAAACGCTGTTCCACACCGGCTCGCATATGCTGGGAGATGCGCGACGACGCGCGGGAGCGGGCTATTCCAGTCCTATCGATGTCCGCGACGGCAGTTGGATCGGCACGCGCAGTACGCTGCTCGGCGGCGCGCTGCTTGGTGTCGGCACGGTCGTTGCGTCCGGCGCGCTGGTGCGGCCCGGCGAATATCCGCCCAACGTGTTGCTCGCGGGCGCTCCGGCGCTCATAAAGCGGGGTTTGGCATGAGCGCGATTGGCGGCGAAGCGCGCCGCGCGGCGCCATGTATGGCGCTGCAACGGATCATATTCTGGGAACCGTGCGTGTCGCCGCACAAATCGGCATTCGTCGGCGCCGTGGCCCGCGAGTTCGGCGCGTCCGTCGACGTGCAGTACGTCGCACACGAGGAGCTTCCCGACGAGCGCCGAGCACTCGGCTGGGACAGCGGCGCTAGCGACAGTTACCGCACGATTGTCGCGCCGGACGCAGCGACGATCGCCACGTTGGTAGCAAACGGCGGCTCGCGTTGCCTCCATGTGTTTTCCGGGATCCGCTGGTTCGCGACGCTGACGTGCGCGCTCGCCCAAGTACGCCGCCTTTGCGCGCCGTTCGCGATCATGTCCGAGCCGCGCGACGGCGCGGGCATCAAAGGCGCATTGCGCTTCGGGCAGTCGTGGCTGACCGAGGGTTGGCTGCGCAGTGAAGCCGCGTTCGTGCTGGCGATCGGCCAGCATGGTCCGCCCTGGTTTCGCTCGGTCGGATATCCGGCTGAGCGCGTATTCCCGTTTGCGTACTTCTTGGCGGCACCTGACGCTAATGGCAGCGGCGCTGCACAGCTGACGCTTGCCCGGCCTTCGCGGACCGGTACTGCGCCACTCGAAATCGCGTACGTGGGCCGGCTTATTGAGACCAAGGGTGTGCGTTATCTGCTCCCCGCAATGCGACGGCTGACGCCGCGCGCACGGCTTACGTTGATCGGCGACGGCCCGCTGCGCGGCGAGCTTGAAGACAGCGCGCACCGGCTCGGTATCGAAGCGCATTTTTCCGGCGTGCTGCCGATAGCCGAGGTCCAACAGCGGATGCGTGTATTCGATGCCCTCGTGCTGCCGTCTTGCACCAAAGACGGCTGGGGCGCAGTAGTCAGCGAAGCGCTATTGGCGGGCACTGCGGTAATTACGTCAACCTGCGTCGGCGCATCGATCTTGTTCGGCACACCGTGCAACGGCCGGGTCGTGGCGCCGCGCGATAGCGAAGCGATTGCCTCTGCTCTCATCGATCTCCAGCACGCCGATGCTCTCACCATCGCCGCGCGTGCCGCTCGCATGCGTTGGGCTTCGGCGCGCTTAAGCGCGCAGGCCGGCGCCAGCTATTTCGCGCGCATCGTCCGGCATCGGACCGAAGGTTGTCCGCGCCCACCGGAGTTCTATCTATGACGGTACACGCGGTATTTTGGGTTTGTGGATCTATAGCATTGCCACTTGCCAACCGATGACGCCGCGACGATGCTCATTTGGCTGTCGCTGCGCCATATCACTGCCGACGGGGGCGTGCCGCTCGCGATTGGAAGGCTGCCATGAACCAGTTCGCCATCCTCTATGAGGATCGATTCGTTCGACCATCCGTGTGATTCTCAACCCTCCTTGAACACGGAAATCCTGACACCCCCGAAATGAGCAAAGTGAAAGCCTATAAAAATGTATGGGATGCGATTGCTGACACCC
>CAYRLJ010000085.1:0-19925 GCA_964425025.1 uncultured Burkholderia sp.
AGTTTTACTTCGGCGAATCGTCGAAAAGTGGGTCAGATTTAAATCGGCGTTGACATATACTCACGGCGGTCAGGACTGTCTTGGCGCCCGTGCCGTTTCCCCACGACTCTACCCCTACCGGAAAGCCTGCTACCTATCGTTGAGCCAGCTTTCGAGCTTGACGCGAGAATGAAGACCTGTAACCGCAATTGTGCGGCATTGAACCGCGCAGCATAATGCCACTAATCGGGAATTTATCTCGAATTAGCCCCGAGCGCGATTGACGCCAAATCTCCTCTCGTCCTAGACTCGATAAAGCAATTGAGTTTTTATGTGGCAAAAATTTTAGATTATGGACAACCGGGTAATGACAGGACTGTTCCCGTGGGCGGGAATTCAGCACGGAGGTTTATTATGCGTAAAGATGGTCAGGGGGCGGGCACTGTGTCGAACGTGGATCCTACTTGCGGCTCCGTCTGCTTCAAATCCGTAGATTTCGCGGCGTACGCCGATCCCAGCGGGAGCAGGGAGCTAAAGTGTCAATCTCTGGATGATGGAAGCCACCAGAAAGGTCTAGACGTCCACTTACTGGGGTTTCCCGCAATGGCCGTTTTCAAGGACAAGATGTATGTGGCACACCAAGGCGTCAATGATGATCACACGGTCTGGTATGCAACCTACGATGGGACGAAATGGTCGGGAGATAACGTAATAAACAACGTGTACCTGAATTGCTCTCCCGCGTTGGCCGTTTTCAAGGGTAAGCAGGATGCAGAGGAGAAGCTGTATTTGGCGCATCAAGGTTCCGACTCTACCGGTGTCCCCAACACGCTTTGGTACGCGACGTTCGATGGAACGAAGTGGTCGGGGGACACCAACGTTCCATTTGTTTGGTTGAATGCCTCGCCTGCGATAGCGGTCTATAACGGCATGCTATATCTGGCGCACCAGGGCGCCGGGTCCAACGGCCCCCTTTGGTTTATGACGTTCGATGGGAATGAGTGGTCGACGGATACCGTCATTCCCGGGGTAACCATGGCCGGCTCACCATCGATGGCCGTATATGATGAGAAACTGTATGTGGCCTACAACAATTCTGGGGCCAGTGACACGGGTGGTCCGATTTGGGTCGTCACATTCGATGGGAAAAATTGGTCGAAGCCATTTAGCTTTTCGCCTCGGGGATTGACAACCTACCCTGGCTCGTCGCCCTCCTTACTTGTTACCGCGAGCAATTCGCTCGTGACCCTGTATAGCAACAAGAGCGGTCTGCCCACGGAGGTTTGACGGACGTGACGGGCGGTCGAGGCGACAACGCTTCGCAGATTCCCCCACGGCTCCGGGGTCTTTAGGACGGGTTGCCGATTGATCCCCCCACTCCCTTGGGCACAAGGGTATTCGAGATAGCCCTTACCCCAGGTTTTAGGGAGCCGTTATGGACGCGGCTCCAGTTCAGTTACCCGTTGCGTTTAAGGCGCCTGCGCGCCTTCCGCCTTTTTTGGCTCTGTCGGCAACCAGCCGATCACGCACTGTGCTAAGAATCTGATCGCGGATCGTGGCGGGCGTAATCCGATAATCCCCCGGCCGGGTGTCCAGCGGATGCTTTCCACCATTGATCGACATATGCTTGTAATGAGATGTGCCTCGCAACACATAAAAGCGGTCTGCCACGGCAATGTCATATTTGATGAACTTGGCCCGGAGATGCTTGTGGATGCGCTCGAAGAATACGGCATCTTCGCCGCAGTCCATGGCTGGATAGCCCCCCACCGCTTTCCATAAATCCCTGCCGAACATCACTGTGCCATGGCCTCCCCACCCCGGAACGGCCGAATTGTCGTGAAGGGTCTCACTTCCCCAGTACGCCCAAAACTCCGCGGGTCGATAAAACCCGGTTCCCAGCCGATCCATCTCCGATACGCAGTAGGACAGCCGCCAGGGCAGATGAATGTCATCGTCGTCCCAAACGGCTATCACCGATCCGTTCGCCGCATCAATACAGTGATTGCGCTTCGCCCCAAGAGACCCGAACCGCGCACTTTCGTTGATTACGCAAACGCCAGGATGCTCATAGATAAAGCGTTGATCGGCGCAATCATTTAATATGATCAACTCTTTATTGGAATAGTCCTGTGCAAGAAACATATCCACCGATTCGTTGACGTAATCCGGCCTACCGTAAGTCGGCATAATGCAACTTACGAGCGGTAACGCGCCCATCGAAGTCTCCATTGACGAATACGACGAATGGATCGAAAACCGTTCACCTCAATTTTGCCCATTCGTCGAAGATCTTGGACCAAGACTGACTCGCCACCGCAAAGCCAGATATGCGCTCCAATCGATCACGCGCAGCATGCCGCATTCCCTCTCGTTCGCCCTTCTCGAATGCGCACCGCGAGGCCTTGTAGACAAACTCTCGCCCATCTTGACAAAGCCATCCCGTCAGCCCGTCTTCGACAAGATCCATCCATCCCCCACGCTTGTCGACCACGAGAAGCGAACCGGATGCCATTGCTTCGAAACCGACGCGGGGTAGGTTCTCGAATGTCTTCGTGCTCATGATCACGGCGTCGCAAGCCGCGTAAAACTCCTGCTGCGTCAAACCGCGCACGGGGTAGGTGTGAACGTAGTCCTCAGGGTCCCTGCCGTACTTACTCCGAACACGTGGGCTCCATCCGACGACGTAACCTTCCTTGAGTTCGGGAGCAGTCATGGTTTCGTAAATCCAGAGCTGCTGTTCGTGAAACTTATCTGGATCGTCGCGCGATATGCGGCCGAAGCAAAACTTGTCTTTGCGCCGTTTTTCATGGAACGGGAATTCCGTCGCATGAAAATAGGGAGTGACCATGAGAGGCCGATAGGGTTGGCCAAGCTCTACCAACCCTCGACCGACTCGCTCACGCCCGTGGGACGTCTGATACAAATGGAAGTCGATGAGCCCGTTCGCCTGGCACCGCAGCTCCGCGGCGAAGTTCCATGTCATGCAATTGACAAACGTCGTCGTTCGCGCCCATTTACGTATGTCCTGGAGGTTTCTCAGGAACCCGCCATTGCAAAAGCTGATGCAATGGAGGCCCTCCAATGACTGCCAGTCTCGCGAATCGTGGTAGATGCAGCCGCGTTCTTCCAAGTTCATCGCTCGACAATTTTCATCGAGGCTCGATGTATGACAAATGTGAACCTTGATCCCCATCCTTTGCCAGCACCGGATCTGCTGATCCAGTTCCGTATCCGCTCCGCCCAATAGACTCGGATGCCCGATTACGCAAAGCTCATCGATCATGGTTCTCCTCTAAGACGATCGGCATAAACGCAAAGGCACGCGCGCGGCATCAGAAATAGAAGCAGCTATAACTAGCGGCAAGGGCCACTGGCCGCTGTGCGCCGACCCGCACAACGACGATGGCTTTCGGATCGCAGGTCACCCGAAGGTGGAAGCGCTTTAGAGCCTTCGGAGAAGAATCGCTGGTTGGTTGCGCGGCTACTCTTCGCAAATAGAGCTCGATAAACCCATCACCCGCGATTTTAGTGCCGCTCGGAATGACGACGATCTGCCGATCGGTGATCGTGAAACTTTCCAACGGCAAGGGTGCGCCAGCCACGCCTCGTAGGAGCAGCCCCGGAGCGCCTGGCACACCGGAGTCAAGACACAAATATGCCTCTCCTTCCGACCGCTCCGTCATCAAATCGATGGTCATCGGCACACCGACGGGCGCGTTGCGAATTTTAATCTGAACGCGTCTCAGGTCCGTTGGCATGGGCCGAACGATCGCGCTGAATTGCCCACTACGCCACTCGGCCCCGATGTCGTATCCTAAATAACAAACCACGCTGGCACCCGCATTGAGCGTGCAGTGCCCCTGCACCGATTCCACTTCCGGCTGCACGTCAATGAAAAGTTCGAGCGAAAAGGCCGTGCCGCTCGCACTCGGGCTCGTCCGGAGAGCGATGACCGACTCCGTCAGTTCAATGGCCGTTAGGCATGTGGGCCGGGTGTCACCCAACGCCGAACCGTTATACGAAAACCCTTCGCTTTCCAGTACATCATCAGCGCCCATCGACCACCTGGCGCCCTCGGTCGTCAAAGTCAGGTTCAAATTTGAATCTCTGGCCACCCCAGAAAATTCGAGAACAACGGGAATCAACGCCATGTGCTGGTCCTCGAATGATCATCTGAGCGTCAACGAAAAGGAACTGAGGCCGTGTTCGGCAAGCGTCGTCCGGTCTACCGGAGATTCGATTGTTACCGTTGCTCCCGGCGGTAAGTCGACTCGCCCGGCAAAACTTGGCTCAAGCGTGTGCACGTAGAGGCGAGCATGGATCTCCAAGCAAACTGCGTTGGTAAAAATGGAGACGTTGCGGTAGTTGATCAAAAAAGAGTTCACCGCGAGCAGGGAGTCTCGCGGTGAGGATAAAACGGAAACGCCGACGAGTTGGCTCCCGGGCACTCCATTGCCCCACTTCCATTTTCCGCCTGCCTGCAGTCGGATATGAGCCTCGCTTTTCGCCCCCAAGTTGTAAAAGGTCAATTCGATTGGGTGAGCGAAGAACAGCGGAGAGTCACCGGTCAGCTGACTTGTATTTTGACGCGCATAGGTGCGAGTCTCACCGAGCTCGCATCCCTCTTCGGCGGTCGCATCGACGGCACGCTCTGCCACTTGCATGGAGCGTGGCTCCCTGGTATCGAGCGTGGAGGCTTCCCCGCTGAACAGCGTGCCAGCACTTCGAATCGAAAACCATGGCCTGTGACCAATGCTCACGCAATCACCCCCAAAACGACGGCAATTAAATCAATTCGACTTCGGCCAGTCGAAATGCGTCCCGTGCGACTGCCCGATGCCTGGTCGCAACTGGCCCACCTTTTTCCAGTCCGGAGCCGAGTCGTGAACCACGAACCCAAACCAGACATCAGCGGCGCGATTGATACTCAACGTGACCTCGGATATACCGTCGATCGCCCACAGATACAGGTCGATCTGCAGAACGCCCGAATTCACCGGGCCAACCCCGCCCCCGCCTTGCCATTCGATCGTGCCCTGCCTCGGAGAGTTGGGTTCGATAGAAAAACCACGAACTTCCACTGTAGTCTTATCGAACACTACATGTGACATCGAAAAGGGAGTACCGTCGCTTGCGCCATGAATGCTGGCCGGCTTGTCACCCGTGATAGCCCAGGCGACCCCTGGCGTATCAATCGAAATCACAACATCGGCAGTTTCCTTGATTAATAAAGAGCATTGCGCAGATTTTTTATACGACATCGCATCCTCCAACCCACCAAAAAATCACTTACCCTCAAAAATCCGCGGACAATTAATCCGAAAAATCTGCCGATGTTACATATCATCGCTTTGTTTCAGGTCGAATACCACGGCAACGAAATACTTGGATCATCGGGTCCCAACGTCTTGGTTCCCGGAACATTACCGATATAAACACCACACGTCGCCTTGGCATACGGCATGAGTTGAAAAGTGACTTGCGTACCGCTGATACTTGCGTCGCTGCAACACAAAAACAACATCAACTCAACACCCATACCACTTTGATTCATTGGCGTGAGTGTCACGGTCGCCTGACCAATAACGGGAACGGCCGCAAATTGCAAAGCATTTAGTTGCTTACTCCCCGTGACGCTGATATGCGCATCATTATTTTTTGTACTTAGCGCACCCGTTGGATCAAAACACGAAAACCATATCGGAAGGGTATTGTCGTTCGTGACCGTAATCGTGTACGGGTCCCCATTTGTCGAATTAAAAATAAGGTGACACTCCGTGGCCAGCGCCGCATTTAGAACCGTCATAGCAACCTCTCGAATTAATATAATTACAATCTCAGCAATTCATCCAGAATCAATGAATCGCCAGCGATTTGTCGGAGCGCGTCGAAAACAAATTTGCGACAGCCCTCGACACCAATGTAATGCACCTGATGTCAAAATTGAACTACAAGATCTTGCAATCTCCAGCCGCAACGCGCCGGGAACTCTCGCCCCTCGAATAGTGGGATTTCGACGTCGAGCATCACGTTCATTGGACACATTCCATTCCCGACGTTAGCAAACAAAATGTATTGAACTATTCACGACCACATTATTTTTTCAAAATGAATAACCGGGCGATGACACGGGGCCAATTACGTCGCAGCGGCAGACGGCGCATATCTTCAATGCAGGGGGCGCGGCGGTTATAGTAGGTTCATGGCATGCAACACAAGCCCGCTGTTCGCCATGCGTCGACGATCAGCAGTTCGTCGCCGAGAAGGACCGCCTGGACGTAGGGGGCCTTCCTAGGCCTCCCGCGATCCGTTCTTAAGGCATCACTCGCCTTTCAAACACCATACGGAACGAGCATTCAAGGCAGACGCCACCGCATATCCCCTAGGGATAGCCCGTAATTCCTCTTTCTCAATGCTGCACCCGCTTAAAGGCCGCGTACACTTCACCCTACCCACGGGGGTGAGCGCGCTGCCTCGGCTCCCGCACGTATGTGGGGAGACAGCCCGCGCAGAAATCTAGAGAAAAAGGGAGAACCGACCAAATGAAGTGGACCAAGGAACAACGAAACGTCACGATCGCGGCCTACCTAGGCTGGACGCTCGACGCATTCGATTTCTTCCTCATGGTGTTCGTGCTCAAGGACATCGCCAGCGAATTTCATACAAAGATCCCCGCAGTCGCATTCGCCATCACCATCACGTTGGCCATGCGCCCGATCGGCGCCATCATCTTCGGGCGTCTGGCCGACCGATACGGCCGCCGGCCGACGCTGATGATCAACGTCGCCATCTACTCCCTGCTCGAATTGCTCTCCGGCTTCTCGCCGAACCTCGCCACGCTGCTCGTGTTGCGCGCGCTGTTCGGGATCGCCATGGGCGGCGAATGGGGCGTCGGCTCCGCCTTGACGATGGAAACCATTCCGCCTAAGTCGCGCGGCATCGTCTCCGGCCTCTTGCAAGCCGGCTACCCGAGCGGTTATCTGATTGCCTCGATCGTCTTCGGCGTGCTCTATCAGCACATCGGCTGGCGCGGCATGTTCTTCGTCGGCGTGGCGCCGGCCCTGCTCGTGCTCTACATCCGCGGCAATGTGCAGGAATCGCCGGCCTGGAAGGCCATGGAGAAGAAGCAACACAATCGTGTCGGCCTACTCGCCTCGATCGGCAAGAACTGGACGCTCGCGCTGTACTCGATCATCCTCATGACCGCGTTCAACTTCTTCTCGCACGGCACGCAGGATCTGTATCCGACGTTCCTGCGCGAACAGCATCACTTCGATCCGCATACCGTATCGGTCATCGCGATCGTGTTGAACATCGGCGCGATCGTCGGCGGCCTGTTCTTCGGCTCGCTTTCGGAGAAGATCGGCCGTCGTCGCGCGATCTGTATCGCTGCATTGATCGCGCTGCCCGTGCTGCCCTTGTGGGCCTTCTCGAGCGGCGCAGTCATGCTCGCGGTCGGCGCGTTCTTGATGCAGATTTCCGTGCAAGGCGCTTGGGGCGTGATTCCGGTTCATCTGAACGAGATCTCGCCCGATGAAGTGCGCGCGACGTTCCCAGGCCTCGTCTATCAGCTCGGCAATCTGATTGCATCGGTGAACGCGACGATGCAAGCGTCTGTGGCCGTCAGCAACGGCAATAACTATGCATTCGCGCTGGCGATCGTCGCGGGCATCGCTGCGGTGGTCATTTCCGTGCTCATTCTGTTCGGACCCGAGCGGCGCGGCATCGATATGACGCGTTCCGCAGAGCAAGTGGCCTCGCCCTCCACAGTCTGACGTCCAATCTGCGGCATCGAAGAAAGGCGCGCATTGCATTGCACCGCGCGCCTCTCTCCCCTCCTTTCGGCCATCGTGCGTCCCTTTGTTGCATCGCAACGACACAGCGCCTAGACTTTCTCTTAAGACCCCACTAGAGGCGTCCGTCGATAAACAATGCTTGCTGCAATTTTCGAGTGTTTTTATCGTGCTAAAAATAATAAAACTTCAATCAGAGGCTTGAATCGCTTGTCCGGGGCCGGGCAACGGGCATCGCTATGCATGGCGCATAGGAAGCGCTTGACGCGCGAACTTTGAGCCGACCGCGACGCATGGGAGGCGCACATGGCAGTTCGAACATCCAGCCGGAACACCGGAGACACCAAAGCTCGCATTCTCGGCACGGCCGAGGACATCTTCATCGAATATGGGTACGAGGCGATGTCGCTGCGCCAGATCACGTCGCGCGCCGATGTCAATCTTGCCGCTGTGAACTATCACTTCGGCAGTAAGGAAGCGCTCATCCACGCGATGCTCGCACGCCGCCTCGACAAGCTCAACGTGGAGAGGTTGAAGCTACTCGAGCGTTTCAACGCTCAGCTCGGCGATCGCTTGACCTGCGAGCATGTATTAGGCGCGATGTTCATTCCAGCGCTGCGCCTGTCGCGCGATGCGCGGGTGGGCGGCCCCGCTTTCCTACGCTTGCTGGGGCGCGCTTACACCGATCCGTCATCCTTCATTCACGATTTCCTCAACCGACATTACGCCGACGTTGCCGAGCGCTTCTTCGATGCTTTTCAACGGGCATTGCCCCATCTGCCGCGAGAAGAACTCGGATGGCGTCTGCACTTCGCGATCGGCGCGCTCTCGGGCGTACTCGCAGGCGCCGACACCGATCAGCTCATCGTCGAATTGTCCAAAGGCCAAGCGATCAGCGACCTGCATCTCATCGCGCGGCTCGCTTCGCTGATGGTGGCCGCGCTCAAAGCGCCGTTGCCCGATGCCGCCCAGATCTGCGCATTCGCCGCGGTCCTCGGCGATGCCGGCGATACCTGCGACGTTGCAGCCGGTATCAGTGCATGCGGCCCGCTCGATGCACCGCCGCTCGCTGCAAGCGACCGCATGCACGATCGCGCAATCGGGCCATCCAACAAGCGCGAATCGCCCCCATTCATCCCTGCTTGCGGGTTGCAAACCGTCGGCTCGCCCCCCACGCAACTGCAAGAAAGCGCTCGCCCCGCGGGCTAGGGCGCCCCTCTCTAACGACGGAAGGCGCGCGCGCCGCCCGAGGAACGGATCAATGGCATGGCTTGTCCTTGCGCTTGCTGTCGCGGGCGCGATCCTGATTTTCTTTGAGGCTGCCGCGCTCTGGTGGCTCGTCGCACTCTGTGTCTGGCTTGCGATCGTCGCGCTGACGCACGCGGCCGGCGTCATCGGTTGCATCGTGCTCGGCGTCGTCTTCATCGTGCCGGCTTGGGTGATCGCGAGCGCTCCATTGCGTCGCTCGCTGATCAGCAAACGCGTGCTCGCACTCTTCAGGCAAGCGTTGCCCGAGATGTCGCCGACCGAACGCGACGCGATCGAAGCAGGCACCGTCTGGTGGGATGCCGAACTGTTCACGGGCCGCCCCGATTGGGACAGGTTGCTCACGCATGGGCCGCCGCTCCTATCCGACGAGGAACGCGCGTTCCTCGCGACTCAATGCGCGCAGCTTGCCGATCTGGCCAATGACTGGGAAACGACCGCGCGCTGGCAGGACCTTTCGCCGCAAGCCTGGCGGTTCCTCAAAAGCCAAGGCTTTCTCGGCATGATCATCGACAAGCAGCACGGCGGCAAAGGATTCAGCGCCTATGCGCACTCACAAGTCGTCATGAAGCTCGCGTCACGATGCTCGGCGGCCACGGTGTCGGTCATGGTGCCCAATTCGCTCGGCCCGGCCGAATTGCTGCTTCACTACGGCACCGAGGCGCAGAAAGCGCACTATCTGCCGCGTCTCGCGCGCGGCGAGGACATTCCCTGCTTCGCTTTGACGAGCCCGTACGCCGGTTCGGACGCAGCGGCGATTCCCGACGTCGGCATCGTCTGCAAAGGCAGCTATGAAGGCCGCGAAACGTTGGGCTTCAGTGTCACGTGGGACAAGCGCTATATCACCCTCGGCCCCATCGCCACCGTACTCGGTCTCGCCTTTCGCGTGCGCGATCCCGATCGTCTGCTCGGCGGTAACGACGAACCCGGCATCACCTGCGCGCTGATCCCCACCTCGCACCCGGGCGTCTCGATCGGCCGCCGTCATTGGCCGTTGAACGCCGTGTTCCAAAACGGGCCGAACTCAGGCAAGGACGTTTTCATTCCGATCGATTGGGTCATCGGCGGCCCCGCGCAAGTGGGCAACGGGTGGCGAATGCTGATGGAATGCCTCGCGGCGGGACGCGCGATTTCGTTGCCGTCGGCAAGCGTCGGCACGGCGAAGCTGGCCGTTCGCGGCACGAGTGCCTATGCCGCGCTGCGTCGCCAGTTCAAGACGCCGATCGGCAAGTTCGAAGGCATTCACGAAGCGCTCGGCCGCATGGGCGGCAATCTGTATGTGATGGATGCCACGCGGCGGCTTTGCGCGCAGGCGGTCGATTTGGGCGAGAAGCCCGCCGTGCTATCGGCGATCGCGAAATACCATGTGACGGAGCGTTCCCGGCAGGTCGTCAACGATGCGATGGACGTCGCCGGCGGTAAGGGCATTTGCATGGGCCCGTCGAATTTTCTTGCGCGGGCCTATCAGCAGTTGCCGATTTCGATCACGGTCGAAGGCGCCAACATCCTCACGCGCTCGCTGATCATCTTCGGGCAAGGCTCGATTCGTTGCCACCCGTATCTGCTCAAGGAAATGACGGCCGCACGAGATGACGATGACGAGCGCGCCTTGATCTCATTCGATCATGCTTTCTTCCGTCACGCCGCATTTCTCGCATCCAACGCGTTGCGCAGCTTGGTCCACGGTGTAACGTGCGGTGCGTTTCTGAGCAAGCCCCAGGCCGCTAGCCCTGTGTTGGCGAACTACTATCGCGCCGTTACGCGAACGTGCATCGCGTTCGCGTTTGTCGCCGATGCGTCGATGCTGCTGCTCGGCGGCGCCCTCAAGCGCCGCGAGCGGCTGTCGGCACGATTGGGCGATGTGCTCTCGCAACTCGTGTTGATGTCGGCGACGCTCAAGCGCTTCGAGGACGAAGGCGCACACCCTGAGGACCTGCCCTTCGTCCGTTGGGGCATCAAAGACGCATTGTTCGAGGCGGAGCAGGCATTCGAAGGACTCTTCGCGAACTATCCGAATCGGTTTGCCGGGGCCGTATTGCGTACCCTTGCCTTCCCGCTCGGCTTGCGTCACCGACCGCCTTCCGATGGCCTCGTCAGCGCGATTGCGCTGCTGATTCAAACGCCTTGCGACGCACGCGATCGGCTGCTCGCCGATTCGTATGTTCCGGCGCAAGCCGATTCTTCCGATCCGATCGCCTGCGGTGAGCGGTTGCTCGAGTTCTGTCAGCAAGTGGCCGAAATCGAAGCGAAGCTGCGCGAGGCCATGCGCACGGGCAGCGTTCGTTCGATGCCGCAAAGCCTGGCTGAGTTGCCTCTATGGGCGCGTCTCGCGCAAGAGCGCGGCTGGATTGATCAAAGAGAAAGAGACGTACTTGAGCGGTTCGCGCGCGACGGCGCCGCATTCGTCAGCGTCGACGACTTCGCCGCCGATTTCGATCGCTCGAAGCAGCGGCACGGCGAGGACGAAGTCAGTATGGCTCGCTCGGCACCGGGGAGCGACGAACAGCCGGCAAATGCCGCAACGCCGGCCGATGTTCCAATCAACGCCAATCGAGACTAATTGATTCGATCGGCGTCTCGAGAATTTGCCTTGACCAGCGCTTCGACTTGCTGGAACAGGCCCGGCAGATTCTTTTGAATGGTTCTCCATACGATCTGCAAATCCACCTTCGCATAGCCGTGAGCAACTGCATTACGCATTTGGTAGGCCACTGCCAAAGGCAATTCGGGGTGACTCGCTGCGAACTCCGGATAGTGTTTCTGGACGTTGTTGCTGGCCCTCACCGATGATCTCGATGTTTCTGATCACAGCGTCCTGGACCATTTCATCGCAAGCAAAGGCGGGTTCGTCCATGTTCGCCGTGTATCGGCTGATGCGTCGAATGGCTTCCAAGATGTGGTCGAGATAGTCGACCAACCGATCTTGCTCTCGACTCATACAGGCACCGCCTCGGCGAGGACAACCTCGCGAAAGTTGTCAGGCAGGGCGTTCGGGGTGAGCACGTCCACCGATACGCCAAGAAGTTGTAGCAACTCGTGCCGTATCGCTCCTATGTCGAATAGCGTCGTTTCGGGTGTCGGGTCGATCAGAATGTCGAGGTCGCTTCCCTCCGCATCATCACCGTGAACGACCGAACCGAACACTCGCGCGTTAGACGCGTGATGGGATTCAACGACTTTCCTGATCTCTTCCCGGTGGCTCGCGAGAGCCAGAGAGGGCTTCATAGCACGGCTCCTTTCAGCGATGCGAAACTTTACCAAAATTTCGCGACACTACGCGAAAGTGCGCGGGCTCTCGCCGAGCAACTCCCTCGCGGCGCATGGATACATATTCGATTAATCTCGACGCGCTGGCTGAAGGGCACCGATCTCAAGCGCGATCGCCCCTGCACCGATCATCGCGGAGTGAAACGCCCGCCCATCCGCAATCGAAAAAATTTGGAGAACAAAACAATCCGACGGGCGCAGCACGCCCCGCATCGGCCCCGGCCAATCGCGCAGCTGCCGGTGCCATAGGATGCCCACATCCGGGCCGATTTCGATCCGACGTGCGTTCTCCTTCCTCGAAACGACTGCATAGGCGCGGCTCGCCGCCAGCGTCGCATCGAATACGACGAGGACGTTGTCTCCCAAATCGCTTAGGAGAGCATAACAATCGAGCCACGGCGTCGCGCAACCGATCGCAGCCGCGCTCAAGCTCGTGGTGACGAACGTGCGACGATCCATGATCGAACTCCCTGCCACCGGTATCGCATCAAATCTCCCCGCGCCTGCCGCGCCAACCCTGCGGCCAAATCCCCGACTTTCCCGGCGCCAAAATCCCCTCGGGATCGAGCGCATCTTTGATCGTCTCCGACATCCGCAGCAGCGCACCGTCGTTGAAATCATATTGCGAGGCGGCGAAATCCATCGTGGCGAGATGCGTCCGGTAGACACCGTATCCCTCGGAACGTGCGTCGCTCATCAACACGCGCTGCAACTCGGCCGCCGCGTCGGTCTGCTTGGGATCGTCGCGATCAAAGATCGTCGCGACGATGTGATGCAAATGCCGCTCGCCGGCCGTGAAGCCGCCGTAATAATCGAAGCCGTATTCAGTCAGCCGCGCCTTTGCGACCGAATATTGGCGCATCGCGTCGCGGCCCCTGAACGGACAGATCGGCGAAAAATCGACATGCGCACCGCTGCCGCCGCGCCAGTCGAGCATACGAAACGCGCTCATCGCGGGGATGCCCGCCATGTTGCCTTCGCCGGCGTTCGCCGGCTCGGCATCTGGCGCATAGCGGTTCGCTTCGATTCGCGCACCGGGCACGCGGGCGAACGCGCGTCGAGCGGCGGCGCAACGCAGGTCGACAATATCAGGCGCGCCGTACACGGCAAAGTGAACATTCCAGCGCCCGATGTCGAGGCGCCTCACGATCTCGTCGACCACGGCATCGGGCAGCGCGCCCGCACCGTCGTACCAATCGCTGCGAGATGACACCCCCGCCGCATGACGTATCGCCCCTTCGATGACGGCATGATTGCGAATCGTTTCGTCGAGCCTGAGCGGCCTGAGCGTTTCGACGGCCGCCTCCAAATCGGCTTCGCGCGGCAGCTTCACGTGCGCGACCATTACCGCATCCGGCCGCGGCATCAGCCATAAGCCCAGCTTAGTCACGATGCCGAAGTTCGATTGCATGAACATCGTGTCGTAGGAAGGCCCGAACCCGGACTGATAGAGCTGCCATGCCCGCCCGATCTCGATCGCCCCCATCCCCGTGCGCACGAGTTCTCCGTTAGCGAGCAGAACCTCCATCCCGCACTGTTTCGCCGCATGGTTGCCGTAGGCGGTATAGCCGAACCCGCGCTCGAGCGTGTTCCCCATGACGCTGCCCCACCCCGCGGCGGGCGGGTCGATCCACAGCCTCAATCCATTCCGGCTCAAATGCGCATGAAGATCGAAATAGGTCACTCCCGGCTCCACCAGCGCATAAGCCAATGTCTCGTCCACTTCGAGAATCCGATTCATGCGTTTCAGGTCGAGCACGAGCGAGCCCGTCAAGCGCGGGGCCGCGCCGCCATATGCGAAGTTTCGCCCCGTGGAGACGGGCCACAGCGGCAACCGATAGGCTCGCGCGAGATGCAGCACTTCGCGAATTTCGTCGACGGTAGCCGGCAATACAGCCGCGCTCGCAGCGAAAGGCTCGGCCATCGGCTGCGGCGTGAACGGATCTGCGTAGTCGCGCAGGCGCTCGGCCGACGTCAGCACGTTCAACGCGCCGACAATCGACGCCAACTCGTGCAATACGCGCAAAAACCGCGTTTCGGACAGGCCGGGAGGGCGTACATTCGTCATAGGCTGCCGTCGCATAAAGGAGGAAACCGCCTGATCCATGATAGGCAGCACCCGCGCAGCATTAAAGAAACATGCTTATCTCACGCCCCTTTGCGCACCGCCCCCACCGCGTCGTGCGCCGAGACGGTGCGAAACATCGTCGAAAATGGACTTCTCGGCGCGCAGATACAGGCGATCTTCGCCAAAACGATACGCACGTCGCGCGCCCGGGGTAAAATCCCGCCCAATCGAGCGCGTATCGTGTCGCGCAGCCGCCAACCAACCGTGGAGCAGCCCACGCTGCTGTACTAGCAATGCCGAATCCGTCCGAATCGCATCCGCAGAACGACTTCATGAACGCCGCGCGCAAAGAGCGCAAGCGTGTCGAGATCTATCTCGTCAACGGTATCCGCCTGACGGGGTGCATCGAGTCGTTCGATCAGTATCTCGTCATGCTGCGCACGCCCGTCGGGCTGCAAGGCATCTATAAGCGCGCCATCTCGACGATCCAGATCGATACGGGCACGCGTCCCGGGCCGCGCGGCCCGCGCACCGGTGGGTCTGGCGAACGCCACGGCCCGCGCGAAGGCTTCAGCCCGCGCGAACCTCGTGAAGGCCGCGAGGCGCGCGAACCCCGTGAACCGCGCGAGGGATATGGCGCGCCTCAGGCGCCCGAACATCGTTCGTCCGAAGGGCCCGTTGTCGTTACGCGCCGGCGCCGCCCGTTCAGCACTCTGCAAAACAATACGCCGAGCGACACCGACAACGGCCCCGACCGCCGCGAAGACTAAATCCCACGCGCGCAGAACGCCGTTGCGGGCCGAGCCGGCCGCAACGGCGTGATTTTTTATCGCTCAGTCTTGCTTGAACGTGTACTCGCGCTCGACCTTGCACACGCGCGTGACGTATTGCTCATACCATTTCTCGCGCCCCAGTTTCTGCGCAACCGCGTGCTTCGCGTCCGCCTTCCAAGCTGCAATCGATTCGAGATCGCGCCAGTATGAAACGGTGATGCCGATACCCTCGCGCGCCGATTCAATACCGAGAAACCCCGGTTGCTTGCGCGCGGCCTCCTCCATCAGTTCGCTCATCTTCCCGTAGCCGTTGTCCCCTTCCGTGCGAATCGACGTAAAGATCACGGCGTAATACGGCGTTGCCCCTGTTTCCGCAAACGACATTCGAGCCTCCTTGCTGTGGCGTTAAACAGGCGCTCGTGCAGCGGCAGGAAGCAAGCTTCGCCCCACTCGAGCCCCGCGCTCGCGATGTCCTACGCTCGTCAGTGCTTGCGGTGATGCGACCGCGCATGCGAGTGGGTCGCGAGCAAACCCTGTTCCGTCTCACGTTGCAGTAGATGAATCTGCTGCTGCGTCGCGTCCAGTTGCGCTTGCGCTGCCAACTCTTGAGTCTGCAACGCAGCCGCTTCGTCGCGCGCTTCCTTCTGGCGGCTCGCGACTAAAGCCTGTTGCTGACGCGCGAGCTCGAGATCCGCTTGCAGACGATCGGCCCGGGCTTGCGCATTGGCCAGCAATTGTTCGGTATACGCCTTCTGAGCCGCGAGCACCGTGCGCTTGATCTCGACACCCGAGAGCTGCGCACTGCGACGCACTAAATCGGCATAGACGGCTTCCGCACGATCCTCGTTCGTCGTCTTGAACACGCGCCATAAGTTCTTCTGCTGAAAGAGCACGGCGTAGTAAGCCATGTCCTTTCCGTGCAGCAGCAGGCTCGCGCCGTAGGTGCCGTTGTAAGCAGTGCGCAGCTCCGAAAGCTCGTTGCCGCGCATCAGCCGTTGCAACTGAGCGACATCGCCCTGCGCATCCGTCGCTTCATCAGCCGCCGATGCTGCGGCCGTCTGCTCCGGTGACGTGACAAGGGACGGGGCGGATACGGATGTCGACACGGACTTCGATGCGGCCAGCGCAACGGCTATGGCGGGCGCGGAAGCGGGCGATGCAGCGGCTAGCGGCGCAACGTTCCCGGCGCCGTTTGCAGCGGACTGCGCCGTTGCGCAGCCTTCGATACCCAATGCCCCGATTGCGATAAGCGCCGCAAGCGCGGTCCCCCGCGTGCGCGAATAGTGGTTCATCGTTGTTCCCCGAGCGAATAGTTCTAGTTTTTAAATGCAACTTGACACAAACCCGCCATTATCACTCACTTTCTCGCGTTTCGGGCTCTTCATCGAATATCGAGTGCTTCCGCATTTTTTGTGGGCAATGCGACGCGACGTGCTCGGATCAGCTGTATTGAATCTAGGGGTTCCGCAACGAGTGCCCAGGGCGCCTGAACTTGAACTCGCATCAGACTAGAAACCCCACTACCAATCGAGCAGCACGTTTCGCGCGTATCCTGGACGGATTCACAGAAGACGCGACGTGATTCGATTCGATTCGATTCGCCATCGCGCATCGAACGACAGACGATTCATCAACAGGAGGAACACGTGACGCACCTCTCGCATTCCGATAAGACGACCGCATGGAACGCCGTCAAACGCGCCACGGTAGCGGGTGTCCTGCTGGCTGCCGCCACTGCCGCATTCGGACAAGGAACCGATACACCCGTCGGCGAATGGCAGACCATCGACGACAACACGCATCAGCCGAAAGCGCTCGTGCAAATCTCGCAAGGCGATGACGGCGCGCTCAGCGGCAAGGTCGTCAAGGGACTCGATCCGAACGAAAAACCGGGCAAGCTCTGCACGGCCTGTACCGACGAGCGCAAGGACAAACCGATCCTCGGCATGACGATCATCAAAGGCATGAAGCAGGACGGCGAGAAATGGGATGGCGGCAACATCCTCGACCCCGAGAACGGCAAGGTCTACAAGTGCAACATGCATCTCGAGGACGGCGGACGCAAGCTCGTCGTGCGCGGCTATATCGGCGTCTCGCTGCTCGGCCGCTCGCAAACGTGGATTCGCCAAGACGCGGCCGCACAAGCGAAGAATTGATGGGATGGCCGGCGGTGAACGCCAGCCGCGTGCGTCGATTTCTATGCAGCGCGACGCAACGAAGCGAGATAAGTCAATTTAGGTAGATCGACCGTAATAAAGGGCGGCGGAGTAGGCTTTCGCGGCTTGGCAGGCTTCTTCTCGCGCATGCGCCCTTTGATCGATTCGCCTAACGCCACCCCGGCCTCGCCGTATAAACGCATGAGCACCTGCGTGAAGATACCCGCCGCATACCACGCGGAAAAACGCCGGTGACAGGTTTGATAAGCCGGGTAGCGCTTCGGAATCGAAGCCCACGCCGCGTTGCTGTAGATCACCCATAGCACGCCGTTCATCACGGCACGCGTATCGGTCAAGGGACGTCCTCGAACTCGCCCTCGTGGGGAGAGTTCGGGAAAGAGCGGCACGATGCGCTGCCATTGCTCGTCCGTCATATCGCTGTACGGGGTCATCCGCGCCTCCTTCTCAAAACGGGAAAAGGCACGATATGCCGCACGGCGAACGATGCATATCAGAAAAGTCTGAAAATGCATCGGGCGGGTGTAACTACGCTATGTCAGCGACGCGTCGACAATTCTGCGCGGCGTCTCCAAATATTCCTTCGACTGCATTTCGATGAGGCGCGATACCGTTCGACTGAACTCGTTCGCCATCGGCCCCTCGATATACAGCGCTTCCGCGCGCACCGCCGCCGACATCAAGAGCTTGACCTTGTGGTCGTAGAAAACATCGACGAGCCATGTGAAGCGGCGCGCCTCGGATGCCATGCGAGGCGACATTTGCGGCACATCGGACAGAATCACGGTGTGAAAGCGCGTGGCGAGTTCGAGATAGTCGTTTTGCGAACGCGGCCCGCCGCACAGCGTCGCGAAGTCGAACCAGACGACACTGTCGGCGCGTCGCAGCGCTCTCAGCTCGCGCTTTTCGATGTGCAGGATCGGGCTTTCATCGGGCACCGCGGACAAGCGCGAAAACGCCTCGCGCAGCGCATGGTCGGCTTGCGCGCCGAGCGGCGTGTGATAGACGCTGACCTGCGCAAGCGTGCGCTGGCGGTAGTCGATGCCGGCGTCCACGTTCATTACGTCGAGCTTGGACTTGAGGAGTTCGATCGCGGGCAACAAGCGGTCTCGATGCAGACCGTCCGGATAGAGCGTGTCGGGATCGTAGTTGGACGTCATCACGAACTGCACGCCGTTCGTGAAGAGCCGATCGAGCAGACGGTACAGAATCATCGCGTCCGCGATATCGGATACGTGGAACTCGTCGAAGCAGATCAAGCGATAGCGCTTTGCCATGCGCCGCGCGAGTTCGTCGAGCGGATCCGCCTGGCCCTTCAGTTCCTCGAGCACGCGGTGCACTTCGCGCATGAATTCGTGGAAGTGAATGCGCGTCTTGCGTTGCAGAGGCACGACGGCGTAGAAGCTGTCCATCAGGAAGCTCTTGCCGCGCCCCACGCCGCCCCACATATAGACGCCGCGCGGCAATTCCGGATGAATGATCAGCTTGCGCAATGCGTTGGAGCGGCGCGCCTTGTAGGCGGCCCACTCCTCGTAGCATGCCTGCAAACGATCGACGGCCGCGCGTTGCGCCGGATCCGATTCATAACCACGCGTCACGAGCTCTTGCTCGTAGTATTCGATGACGTTCATCGTGACAATACAAAAAGACGAAGGCGGGAGGGAAATTCCCTGCCCGCCTTCATCGTGATCTCGGTGTCCGGTCGGTGTAGTCTCCAACCGGAGCGAGAGCGTTACTTATTGAGCGAGCGTTTATCGACGTCGAGCGCCGCTTCGCGCATCACTTCGGACAACGACGGATGCGGATGGCAGATGCGGCCGAGGTCTTCCGACGCGGCCTTGAACTCCATCGCCACGACCGCTTCGGCGATCAAATCCGACGCATTCGCCGCGATGATGTGCACGCCGAGCAATTCGTCCGTCTTCGCATCGGCGATCATCTTCACGAAGCCGTCCGGCTTCGCGATTCCGAGCGCACGGCCGTTGATCGAGAACGGGAACTGCCCCTTCTTGATCTCGCGGCCTTCGGCCTTCAATTGCTGCTCCGTCTGGCCGACCCATGCGATTTCGGGTTCCGTGTAGATGACCCAAGGAATGCAGTTGTAGTCGATATGCGGCTTCTGCCCATCGATGACTTCGGCCACGAGCACGGCTTCGTCCTCGGCCTTGTGCGCGAGCATCGGGCCGCGTACAACGTCGCCGATCGCATAGACGTTCGGCACGCTCGTGCGGCAATGATCGTCGACGTCGATGAAACCGCGCTCGTTCGCCTTCAGGCCGATCGATTCGAGGCCGAGGTTGTCGGTGTTCGGCACGCGGCCGACCGACACGATCAGACGATCGGCTTGCAGCGTTTGCGCGTTGCCGTCCTTGTCCGTGTAGGCGATCGACACGCCGTCATTCGACGTCTTCACTTCGCCGATGTTCACGCCGAGCTGAATGTCGAGACCCTGCTTTTTGAAGAGCTTCGCCGCTTCCCTTGCGAGCGCTTCGTCGGCCGCGCCGAGAAATGCCGGCAATGCCTCGAGCACCGTGACGTCGGCGCCCAGGCGGCGCCACACCGAACCGAGTTCGAGGCCGATCACGCCCGCGCCGATGACGGC
>CAYRLJ010000086.1:0-19736 GCA_964425025.1 uncultured Burkholderia sp.
GCGCAACGTCAGCTTGTTCAGCGTCATGGGTTTGAACAGATGGGGATAGCGCATGTCGATCGACCTCGAGCGAATTCTTTGACGAGCCTGGGTAAGCGTTGCTGCCTTGTTGCTTCAATCGGAATGGGTGCGCCTGATCAAACGATCGATGCGTGCATCAATGCGTGATCGGCGACACTTCGAACACGCAGTGGTCGTGCCCTTCGGCTTCGCATTGGGTCTCCTTCGATTGCGAGCGCGGGGCGCCGTCGCCGCTCGTATCTGTATCGTTGACCCAATCCATCGCACCGGCGAACCACCCCGCGAACATGTAGCAGAGCTTGCCCTCCTTCTCGGGCTGTGCCAGAACGAACGACGAGTGGCGCAGCTCGATACGCGCGTAGGCGCCCTCGGGATCGGCCTCACGAATCGAAAGCAGGCCCCAGCCGCGCTGCGAGAGACGTTTCAAGTAGTGCTCGAACACGGCCATGCCGGCGAGGCCATGCTGCTTTGCTTCCTTGTCGCACCAGTGGTAAGCCGACTTGTAGCCGGCCTTGTACAGGATCTCGGCATAGGCCTCGCGGCCCAGCGCCTCTTCAACGGCGACATGATTGTTCGTAAAGAAGTGGCGCGGCACATACAGCATGGCCAGCGCATCGGTGGTCCACACGCCGGTATCGGGATCGACGTCGATCGGAATTTGCGGTTGCATGAGAAGTTTCCTAGCTGATCGATAACGGCGCGTTACGCACCCCAGACATCGTGGAACACGCGAACCCAGTTCTCGCCCATTATTTTGCGAATGCGCGTCTCGCTCCATCCCGCGCGCTCCATGGCTGAGGTCAGGTTCGGAAACTCGCCGATCGTACGGATGCCCTCGGGATTGACGACCTTGCCGAAGTTCGTCAAACGGCGATAACGGCCCTTGTCGTGCGTCAGCCAATCGAAGAAATCGACGCTGAAACCTTGCGTGAAGTCCGTGCCGATACCCACCGTATCCTCACCGACCAGGTTGACGACGTAATCGATTGCCTCGATGTAATCTTCGACCGTCGCATCGATGCCGCGCTTGAGGAACGGCGCGAACATCGTGACGCCGACGAAGCCGCCTGCATCGGCAATCTCCTTCAGTTGTGCGTCGCTCTTGTTGCGCGGATGTTCCTTAAGGCCCGACGGCAGGCAGTGGGAATAGCACACGGGCTTCTTCGAGAACGCGATCGCCTCCGACGAGGTGTTGCCGCCGACGTGCGAGAGATCGACCATGATGCCAACGCGATTCATCTCGGTGATGACTTCGCGGCCGAAATCGGAAAGGCCGCCGTCGCGCTCGTAACAGCCCGTGCCAACGAGGTTCTGCGTGTTGTAGCAAAGCTGCACGACCCGCACGCCCATGTCGGCAAACGCCTCGATGTAGCCGAGGTTGTCTTCGAAGGCGTGGGCATTTTGAAAGCCGAGAATGATCCCGGTTTTGTTTTCTTGCTTCGCGCGCCGAATATCGTCGGTCGTGCGCACGAGCGTCAACATCTCGCTGTGCTCACGGATTTGCTGCTTCATGAGCGCGATGTTGTCGACGGTTTTCGTGAAGCTTTCCCACACGGACACGGTACAGTTGGCGGCCGTGATGCCGCCCTTGCGCATGTCTTCGAAAACCGACCGCTCGAACTTCGAAATATTCAGACCATCGATGATGATGCTGTTCTCGTGCAGGGTGGACATTCAGTGCTCCGGGCTGTGGGCTAATTCAATGAGAGTCGGTCGATGCCGGCCGCACGGCCGCGCCGTCGAGCGCCGCCGGCATTTATGGCGACGGCTCTATTCTTGTCTTTCGCCTTTTTGGCGGATTGACGAATTCAGACGCGTTCTTTACCTTTTCCGACACGGGCGTCCGTTTTGGACAAGTCGAACGCGCCCAGCCAATGCGGCGTCGCCGTCGGAACCTCCTTTTCGTCCGACGAAAGCGCCATGCTGCGCTGCACCAACGAAGCCCGGCGTGCAAGGCCCCCGGGCGCCGGGACATAGCTTGCGCGCAAGCTGGAACATGCGTGCCAAGGGCACCATAGGGTTAAGCCGTATGGCATGCTTGTTGCCCGGGAATCGACAATGAAACGCGCCGGCTCGACAAGAGCCGCGGCAGCACTATCGGATTTGAAGGAATGTCCTCCCATGTCGCCTGACCGCACCGCGTCGCTGTCGAACTTCGCGTTCATGACCTTACCCAATTTCACGATGATTGCGTTCTCGAACGCGGTCGAAGTGCTCAGGATGGCGAACTACCTCAGCGGCCAGACCCTTTATCGATGGACCGTGGTGAGCCCCGACGGTGGGCCTGTCACGGCCAGCAACGGTTTGGCGGTCGAAACGTCCCCTATCTCATCGCTCGAGCAACAGCCCGACGTCGTCTTTGTTTGCGGTGGCGTCGACGTTCAGCATTCGACGACCCAAACCCATCTGTCGGAGTTGCGCCGCTTCGCACGCATGGGCACCACGCTCGGCAGCCTGTGCACGGGTACTTATGCGCTCGCGCGTGCCGGCTTGCTTGACGGCTACGCCTGCGCCATTCATTGGGAGAACATGTCGGCTCTGAAGGAAGAATTCCCCGGCACGCGCTTCTTGAAGGAACTGTTCGTCGTCGATCGCGATCGGATTACCTGCACGGGCGGCGTGGCACCGCTCGACATGATGCTGCATTTGATCGCGCCGCGAATCGGTACGCCGCGCGTCACGCAAATCGCCGAACAGTTCATCGTCGAACACGTGCGAGATACGAGCGCGCAGCAACGCATGCCGCTCGTCGCCCGCCTTGGATCCGCGAATAAATCGTTGTTCGAAGTCATCGCGTTGATGGAGAACAACATAGAGGAGCCGCTGTCGCGGGAAGAACTCGCACGGCTCGCGAACATGTCGCAACGGCAGCTTCAGCGGCTATTTCGCGAACACCTCGGCATGACGCCCACGCATTACTACCTCACGCTGCGGCTGCGCCGCGCGCGCGAGTTGCTGCTGCAAACCGACATGTCGATCATGCACATCACGATGGCATGCGGTTTTCAGTCGGCATGCCACTTCAGCAAGAGCTATCGTGACGCGTTCGGCACCGCGCCGACACGCGAGCGCCGCAAGCAGGTCGCGCCGCTCGCACGCCCGGCGCAGGGACCAACGCCGGTTCCCGCGTTGCACGCCTAATATGTGCGCTCGACCGCGCCGCTAGGAAATCCACGAGCGCGCGCACTCTTTTCGGCAACACCCGCACCGAACACATTTACCGCCTGCACCGCGCTACCGCGCACCGATCGCGCATGAACACGCTCGATCCGTGGCGCGGGCTGCGCGCCCCACCCCCATCGAATCGCATGTAGCCGTTGCTGAGTCGTCCGCAACGAGTCGCCGCGATCGTACAAAACACGACACGCGCCTGCTAGAACCCGACACAAGCCGCGCGCCGCTCGCCTTACCGATTGAACGCCGGCCGCAAAACGCCTATCGTTGGAGCCTTCAAATGACTGACGAGCTTCTTGGAGATTGTCGATGACCCAGTCCACCGTCTATGCTCCTCAGCTTCTTTACATCGGGGGGGCCTATGTCGATGCCACTTCGGGAGAAAGCTTCGAGACGTTCGATCCCGCGACGGGCGAATGCCTAGCGACGGTTGCGCAAGCCAGCCGTGCCGATATCGAGCGGGCCGTCGCATCCGCCGCGCAGGGACAGCGCGAATGGTCCGCGCTTCCCGCCATGGCGCGCTCGCGCATTCTGCGTCGCGCGGTCGAGCTGCTGCGCGCGCGCAACGACGAGCTTGCCGAACTCGAGATGCGCGATACGGGAAAGCCGATCGCGGAAACGCGCGCGGTCGACATCGTGACCGGTGCCGACGTCATCGAATACTACGCCGGCCTCGCACCCACGCTCGAAGGACGCCAGATTCCATTGCGCGACGATTCGTTCGTCTACACGCGGCGTGAACCGTTGGGCGTATGCGCGGGTATCGGCGCGTGGAACTACCCCATTCAAATCGCCTGTTGGAAATCGGCGCCGGCGCTCGCGGCCGGCAACGCCATGATCTTCAAGCCGAGCGAAATCACGCCGCTATCGGCGCTCAAGCTGGCCGAGATCTACACGGAAGCGGGCGTGCCGGCCGGCGTGTTCAACGTTGTTCAAGGAAACGGCTCGGTAGGCGCGATGCTGGCCGAACATCCGGCCATCGCCAAAGTCTCGTTCACGGGCGGTGTCGAGACGGGCAAGAAGGTGATGTCGCTGGCGGGGGCATCGTCGCTGAAGGAAGTGACGATGGAACTCGGCGGTAAATCGCCGTTGATCGTGTTCCACGATGCCGATCTCGAACGCGCAGCCGATATCGCCGTCACCGCGAACTTCTTCAGCGCGGGTCAGGTTTGCACGAACGGCACGCGCGTGTTCGTGCATCGTTCGGTGATGAAGCAGTTCGAAACGCTCGTCGTTCAGCGCGTGAAGCGCATCCGGATCGGCAAGCCCTCCGATCCGGAGACGAACTTCGGGCCGCTCGCCAGCGCCGCTCAGCTCGACAAAGTGCTGGGTTTCATCGACAGCGGAAAGCGCGAGGGGGCGCGTCTCGTCGCCGGCGGGGTGCGTCTCGTCGAAGGCGATTTCGCGCGAGGCCAATTCGTGGCACCGACCGTGTTCGCCGATTGCCGCGACGATATGCGAATCGTTAGGGAAGAGATCTTCGGGCCCGTGATGTGCCTGCTCGAATTCGACGAGGAAAGCGAAGTCATCGCACGCGCCAATTCGACCCACTATGGCTTGGCGGCCGGCATTGTCACGGAGAACCTGTCGCGCGCGCACCGCGTGATTCACCGGCTCGAAGCGGGCATTTGTTGGATCAATACTTGGGGCGAATCGCCGGCCGAGATGCCCGTCGGCGGCTACAAGCAATCGGGCGTGGGCCGTG
This sequence comes from uncultured Burkholderia sp., assembly GCA_964425025.1. Classification (GTDB taxonomy): domain Bacteria; phylum Pseudomonadota; class Gammaproteobacteria; order Burkholderiales; family Burkholderiaceae; genus Trinickia. The sequence goes on from CAYRLJ010000086.1 coordinate 4,901, forward strand.
AGAACGGCATCGGCACGCTCGAGCATTACACGCAGATCAAATCGGTGCAGGTTGAACTCGGGCCCTATCGGCCCGTGTTTTAAACCTGCTCTCGCCAAGGAGAGCCCTCGTGAGTGCCAAGGAATACGACTACATCATCGTCGGCGCAGGATCCGCCGGCAATGTGCTGGCCACGCGGCTGACCGAAGACCAAGACGCGACCGTGCTGCTGCTCGAAGCCGGCGGCCCCGACTACCGGTTCGACTTCCGCACGCAGATGCCGGCCGCTCTCGCCTATCCGCTGCAAGGCAGGCGCTACAACTGGGCGTATGAAACCGAGCCCGAGCCGCACATGAACAATCGCAGGATGGAATGCGGACGCGGCAAGGGCCTCGGCGGCTCGTCGTTGATCAACGGCATGTGCTATATCCGCGGCAACGCGCTCGATTACGATGGGTGGGCGGCGCAGGGTAAAGGGCTCGAGAATTGGAGCTACCTCGATTGCCTGCCGTACTTCAAGAAGGCGGAAACCCGGGACGCCGGTCCCAACGCCTATCACGGCGGCGACGGCCCCGTGCACGTCACGACGAGCAAGCCCGGCAACAATCCGCTGTTCGGCGCAATGGTCGAGGCCGGCGTGCAAGCGGGCTATCCCCGCACCGAGGATCTAAACGGTTATCAGCAAGAAGGCTTCGGGCCGATGGATCGCACTGTCACCGCGCAGGGCCGCCGCGCGAGCACCGCGCGCGGCTACCTCGATCAGGCGCGGCAACGGCAGAACTTGACGATCGTGACGCATGCGCAAGCCGATCGCGTGCTGTTCGCGGGCAAGCGCGCAACGGGCGTGACGTACCTTCATCACGACACACCGGTGACGGCCCATGCGCGGCGCGAGGTGCTCGTCTGTTCGGGGGCAATCGCCTCGCCTCAGTTGCTGCAGCGCTCGGGCGTCGGCCCGGGAGAATGGCTGCGCGAACTCGACATACGGCTCGTGCTCGATCTGCCTGGGGTCGGCCGCAATTTGCAAGACCATCTCGAGATGTACATGCAGTACGAGTGCAAGGAGCCCATATCGCTTTATCCCGCGCTCAAGTGGCACAACCAGCCGGCGATCGGATTGGAATGGCTCCTGAACGGCACAGGTATCGGCGCGAGCAATCAATTCGAAGCGGGCGGCTTCATTCGGACGCGCGACGACGATCGGTGGCCGAACATTCAATATCACTTCTTGCCGATCGCGATCAACTACAACGGCTCGAACGCAATCAACATGCACGGGTTCCAGGCACACATGGGATCGATGCGATCGCCTAGCCGTGGCCGCGTCAAGCTTCGCTCGCGCGATCCACGCGCCCATCCGAGCATCTTGTTCAACTACATGGCCGAACCGCTCGATTGGCGCGAGTTCCGCGACGGCATTCGCCTCACGCGCGAGATCATTGCACAGCGTGCGCTCGATCGCTATCGCGGCCGCGAACTCAGTCCCGGCGCGGAGTTGAAAACCGATGCCGAACTCGACGCGTACGTCCGCGCCCATGCGGAGACGGCTTATCACCCGTCGTGCTCCTGCGCAATGGGTTACGACGACATGTCCGTCGTCGATGAGCAAGGGCGCGTGCACGGTATCGATGGCCTGCGCGTGGTGGATGCGTCGATCATGCCGCTCATTACGACGGGCAATCTCAATGCGCCGACGATCATGATCGCGGAGAAGATCGCCGATCGCATTCGGGGACGCTCGCCGTTGCCGCGGGAACAAGTGCCTTATTACGTGGCGAATGGGGCGCCTGCGCGTGGGGGCGCGCAATTCGCACCACGCGAATCGATGGCCGCACGATCGACGGCAAACGTGAACACCTAGCCTCGCGCTTGCGTTGCCGCTCTCTCTTCTTGGCGCCGGCAACGCCTCTCTTGGCGCGCTCGCTTCCAGCCGTACGCCTATTCCGTTTTCAGGTCCGGAACGTGCTAACGTTCGACGGACTGAACGGAGCATTGCTTTTAAACCGATCCGTCTGTCTCTTTTCAATTTGAAAGGGGTTATCGGAATAAACGGGGCATTATCACAAAAGCGGTGGGCAATCTTTCTTAATAGGTGCCATACGGGGTTTCTCCTAGATTCGTCCGAAAATAACGATCTCCTGGCCGATTTATCCGTGATTTTCGCGCCGCGTTCCGATTTCACTTAATTCAACATGCAAGCGTCGCGTGCGTTTACGACAGGAGATGGCTGTGACCCACCGCACCCCACGGATAAACTATCCAAGCTTCCGGCAGAGCAAGACGCTTCCGGTCCTCGCGCCAATTGCGCTCGCGCTTGCGCTGAGTCTTCCTGCGTATGCAGCCGGGCCATTGCCGAGCGGCGGCAAATTCGTCGCCGGGAATGGTTCGATTAGCGGCTCGAGCACTTCCTTGGCCATCAATCAAACGTCAGGCCGGGGCATCATCGACTGGACCAGTTTCTCGATCGGTAGCGGCAACACTGTCACATTCAACAACGGCCACGGCGCGACGCTGAACCGTGTTACGACCGCCAATCCGTCGACCATTTTGGGTGCGCTCAACGCCACCGGCAGCGTCTACCTAATCAACCCGGAAGGCATCGTCGTCGGCGCGACGGGCGTCATCTCCACCGGCGGCCGCTTCGTTGCATCGACGCTCGATACGGCCAACGCTGCTTTCATGGCCGGTGGGCCGCTCACGCTGTCGGGCAACTCCAATGCAGCCGTCATCAACCTCGGCCGAATCGGCTCGAGCAACGGCGACGTGTTCCTTATCGCCAAGAACGCGGTCGACAACCTCGGCAGCATCAGCGCGCCGAAGGGTACCGCAGAACTCGCGGTGGGACAGCAGGTCTTGCTGCAAGATTCATCCAGCAGTAGGCAAGTGTTCGTGCAAACGGGCAGCGGCGGCATGGTCATGAACAGCGGCGCGATCCGAGCCGCGCAAATTAGCCTGCAGGCCGCGGACGGCAACGTGTTCGCGCTCGCCGGCAATCACGAAGCGCTGCGTGCGACGGGCACCTCGACGCGAGACGGTCACGTCTGGCTCGTTGCCGATACGGGCAGCGTCGTGCTTTCGGGGCAGGTCGCCGCATCCAATGCGAATGGCAGCGGCGGCACCGTAGACACGAACATAGGTAGGCGCTTGTTGCCCGGGCTCGGGTTGGCCGTGTCAGCCGGAACATGGAACATCACGACGCCCGACTTCACGATCGACAGCATCGCCGCGAGTGACTTCGCGCACTCCCTGAATTCGGGTACTTCGATCAATCTGCAAACGACGGGCGCTAACGCGTCGGGCAATATCAATGTCGGCGCCAACATCGGATGGATCGGCGGTGCCTCTCTGACACTGGGTGCCTACCACACGATCACCATCGGCAGCGGCGTGATCCTGGCCAATTCCGGCAAAGGGAATTTGACCTTGCGTGCCGACTCAACGGCGATCGACAACGGTAGCAGCGTGCTCAACGGCGGCAAGATCGATTGGTCGCACAGCACAGGAATGGTCAGTGCGTTCTTCGACATGAACGGGCAATTCGTCCCAGGCACACTGGTTCGCAACACCGCATGGACGCCGGCGGCCTACAGTGGTCTCGTCACGCAATTGACGGCCTACAAACTCGTGAATTCGCTGGCGGATTTGCAAAACATGTCGTCGAACCTAAGCGGCAACTACGCGCTCGGGACGAACATCGATGCCAGCGTCACATCCGGCACCGGCGTTTTTACGCCGATCGGCACGAGCGCCAACCCGTTCACCGGCCAGTTCGACGGGATGGGCTATACGATCGACCAGCTGTCGTATCAGAACCTGCCCCACGTGAGCGGACCGATCGGGCTCTTTGGCACGATCGGCAAAACCGGCGTCGTGCGCAACGTCGGGCTCACCAATAGCAATACGGATCCTAGCGCCCCGCCCTACGGCAACTTCAGATGTCCGGCGGGCGGTTGCGTTGTCGGCATCATCGCTGGAGACAACAAGGGCGTGCTCGCGAACGTTTATTCGTCGGGCGGAATGACCGACAATTCGCCGGCTTTCAGCGCGATGTTCGGTGGCCTCGTAGGCCAGAACGAAGGCCTCATCGAGCGCTCTTGGAGTAACGCGAGCTCGGGCGATTCGCTGGTCAACGGCGGCCTCGCGGCAATCAACTCGGGCACGATCATGCAATCGTATTCCAGCGGCGGTATGTGGGCCAACGGCACGAATACGATCGCCGGTGGGCTGGTCGGGATCAATCGCGGCACGATCACGCAGTCGTACACGAGCGGCGGCTATGTGGTTGGCGGCGAGGGCGACACGGCCGCCAAGAATGTGATCGGTGGGCTCGTCGGCGTGAACAGCGGCACGATCAGCCAGTCGTACGCGGCCGATTTGATTGTGCCGCACAATGCCACGGCGGGCGCGGTCGTCGGCAAGAACACGGGGCACATCTCATCCGATGTCTATTGGGGCGTCGACTCTTCCGGCTTCTCGAACGGCGGGCCAGGCGTGCCGTCGGCCAATGGTCTGTCGGCAGCGCAAATGGCAAACCCGGCTAGCTTCCACGGTTGGAATTTCGGCCGCGGCGGGGCATGGACGATGCCGCAATATGCTATCTCGCCCACGCTGGCCTGGCAGCCCGCGGGGAGCTAAGGAGCATTTTCACCCGATGGCCTTATTGTCCGATATCGATCGCGATATCGGACAATGAGTCGTCTCCGACCGTAATCTCGCTATTTTTTCAACGAATCGAGATCGATCACGAAGCGGTACTTCACGTCGCTCTTCAACATTCTTTCGTACGCTTGGTTGATGCTTTGCATCGGGATCATTTCGATGTCCGAAGTAATCCCGTGCTGACCGCAGAAATCGAGCATCTCTTGGGTTTCGGCAATGCCGCCGATCAGCGATCCGGCCAGACGGCGGCGCTTGAAAATCAGGTTGAACACCTGCGGCGACGGGTGATCGTGTTCGGGCGCGCCCACCAACGTCATCGTCGCGTCGCGCTTGAGTAATGCGATGAACGGATTGAGATCGTGCTGCGCGGCCACCGTGTTGAGAATGAAGTCGAAGCTGTTCGCATGCGGCTGCATTTGCGCCTCGTCCTTCGAAATCACGACTTCATCCGCGCCCAGGCGCTTCGCATCTTCGACTTTCGACGGCGATGTCGTAAACAACACGACGTGTGCACCCATTGCATGCGCGAGCTTGACGCCCATGTGCCCTAGCCCGCCAAGGCCGACGATACCCACCTTCTTGCCCGGGCCAGCGCCCCATTGGCGCAGCGGCGAATACGTTGTAATCCCCGCGCACAGCAACGGCGCGGCGCCGGCCGGATCGAGATTGGCCGGTACGCTGAGCACGAATGCTTCGTCGACGACGACGCCGGTCGAATAACCGCCGTACGTGTTTTCGCCGCTCTCGCGATCCGTGCCGTTGTAGGTGGCGACGAAGCCGTTTTCGCAGTATTGCTCGAGGCCTTCCGCACAGCTCGGACAAGTGCGGCACGAATCGACAAGGCAACCGACACCCACCAGATCGCCGCTGCGATAGCGGGTAACCGCGGGCCCTACGTTCGTGACACGGCCCACGATTTCATGCCCCGGTACGACCGGGTAGACCGTATTGCGCCATTCGTTGCGCGCTTGATGCAAATCGGAGTGGCAAACGCCGCAAAACAGTACCTCGATCTGGACATCGTGCTCGCGCAGGTCGCGACGTTGAATGTCGAAAGGAGCGAGGGGGGAATCGGCGTTCTGCGCTGCGTATCCGTGGGTCGTATACATCGATGGTCACTCCTGCAAAATGCGGGTCTCCGACATGGAGCTGCGCAGGTGCAATGGTATGAAGCGATGCGATCCGACGGAATGCCTGAATCTATCGAACGTTTGCCTATTTCTCTCGGCCATCGGCAGGAAAGCGAAATCAGCGCTATATTCTGAGCCCGATTCTCCACTTTCCCCGCTCGACGGCTATGTCCACTCCCGCCTCGCTCCCCTCTTTTGTCCGTACGGCGCAGGCGCGCATGGTCGAATTGCTGGCAACGCTCGCGCCGAGCGAAGGGTACACCCACTCCGCGCTCGATGGCGTGAAATTCATGCGGACGAATGCCTCCACGCCGCGCATACCTGTGATGTATGAGCCCTCGATCGTCATCGTGGCGCAAGGCCGGAAACGCGGCTTTCTCGGCAGTCAGGCCTTCGTCTACGACGCGCAGCACTATCTCGTGCTGGCCGTCCCCCTGCCGTTCGAGTGCGAGACCGAGGCAACGCCGGAAGAGCCGATGCTGGCGATTTCGATCCGTGTCGATCTGGCCGTCGTGGCTGAACTGCTGTTGATGCTCAACGATACGCGAGGGCCGATCGATAGCGAGCCGCGCGCCGTCTATGCCACCCCGCTCGACCCCACGTTGAGCGATGCCGTGCTGCGGTTGCTCGAATCGCTCGCATCGCCACACGATGCGCGCATTCTCGGCCCTGCGATCGCGCGAGAAATCTGCTATCGCGTGTTGAGTGGGTCTCAAGGCGACATGATCCGCGCGGCGCTGACACACCAGGATCACTTTGGTCGAATTTCAAAAGCATTGCGCCGCATTCATGCGGACTTCTCGCACAACCTCGACGTTCCGACGCTCGCGCGCGAAGCCGGTATGAGCCTAGCCGTGTTTCATGCGCAGTTCAAAGCGGTAACCGAAACGTCTCCGATGCAATACGTGAAGACGACGCGCCTGCATCATGCCCGCCTGCTGATGGTGCGCGATGGGCTGAACGTCAGCGCGGCCGCCATGCGAGTGGGATATGAAAGTGCTTCGCAGTTCAGCCGCGAATTCAAGCGATTGTTCGGCGCGAGCCCGGTCGACGACGCCAAGCGCATGCGGGAAATAACCGCAAATCCGCGAGCGGCGACGGCCGGCGCATAAGCGCTGCACGTCGCCATCCGTCGCCATCCGTCGCTGCCGGTCAACGGTAAGCGAGGCTATCGCGCTGCATCCCCGAATCGATACTCGTGCGTGAGTTCATCGAGTTTGGTCTTCAATTGCGGATCGAGCGCCAGATCCACTGCGGCCAACGTATCCGCCAGTTGCTCGGGACGGCTTGCACCGAGGATCGCAGACGTAATCGTGTCATGGCTCAATACCCAAGCGACAGCAACGGTGGCAAGCGAGAGTCCCGCATCGGCCGTTAGCTTCTTCAGCGCTTCGATCGTATCGAACTCGCGCTCGTGCCAATACCGTGCTTGGTACATTTCACCGGCGGTACCGACCGTAAAACGGCCCTCGGGCGGCGGCGATTCGCGCCGATGCTTACCCGTGAGCAATCCGCCAGCGAGCGGGTTATAAGGTAAGACTGCCAAACGTTCTTCCTCGGCAAGCGGCAGCAGTTCGCGTTCGATCTGACGAAACAGCAGGTTGTAGCGCGGCTGCACCGAGACAAAGCGCGCCGTACCCAGCGCATCGGCGCGGCCCAGCGCCTTTGCCAGCCGGTAAGCAAGGAAATTCGATACGCCGACATAGCGCGCACGGCCAGAGCGCACGATGACATCGAGCGCTTCGAGCGTTTCGTCGAGCGGTGTCTCGCGATCGTCCGAATGCAGCTGATAGAGGTCGACGTAATCGGTACCGAGCCTGCGCAGCGAGGCATCGATTGCATCGAGCAAGTGCTTGCGCGACGCGCCTTGGTCCCACGGCGACGGGCCCATTTTGCCCACGGCTTTCGTTGCGAGCACGAAGCGATGGCGCTTGCCGTGAAGCCAGCGGCCGACGATTTCCTCCGTTTGGCCCACGCGCGACTCTCCGCCGCCGAGCGGATAGACATCTGCGGTATCGAACAAAGTGACGCCGGCCTCAGCCGCAGTGTCCATAATGCGGATCGATGTTGCCTCGTCCGTCTGAAAACCGAATGTCATCGTGCCGAGGCACATGCGCGATACGCTGAGACCCGTTCCGCCGAACTTGCGGTATTCCATCGCACTCTCCCGAAGCATGCCGCGTCAAGCGGCAAAGCGACAAGGATAAACGTTCTTCGAGAGGAAAGCGGTTCGTATCGGCAACTGCTCCCTTTAGGTATGAGGAATGGCTTCCTGTTCCATCGTCACTGCGAACCCGACGCCGGTTGCGCGGCGGCCGCTTGGCTTGCGGCGCGCTGCTTCTTCGCCGCCTCATGATGGCCTATCGCACAGCCGGCTGCCGCGCCGGCCACACCGTGCTTGCCTGCGACGTGACCGGCGGCTCCGCCGACCACGGCCCCCTTCATACATCCCTTGGCCTGTGCTTGAGCGGCACCGAGGATAAGCGCCACAGCGGTGCTGCAGGCGATGATCGTCTTCATCGTGATCGACTCCTTTAAAAGCGTTCTTCCAGCGAGCGCAACCTTCGTACCCGTTGCAGCTAGTTTGGGTCAATGCCGTGAATCGAAGGCAAATGTTCGCGTTGTTCGGCCAATCGATCGCGCAGACGGCCTCGTATCCTGCATTGACTAGAAATGGCCGGTCGACCGGACCCGCCCGCCCTTTCGCTTGGAGCGATATCCAAACCCCAGCCCATCCGTCGAACGAAGCCGCTCGGATCGCATTGTTGCGATCCCTGAACATCCTCGACACGCCACCGGATGAGCGATTCGATCGCTTGATGCGCCTTGCCAAGCGACTATTCGACGTACCGATCGCAGCGGTGTCGCTCGTGGACAGCGATCGCCATTGGTTCAAATCGAGTATGGGGCTCGCCGTCGCGGAGAGCCCACGCGACGTATCGTTCTGCGGGCACGCGATTCTCGGCGACGATCTCTTTGTGATCGAAGACGCAGAGGCTGACCCGCGATTTTCCGACAACCCTTTTGTGACCGGTAGCCTTGGCGTGCGCTTTTACGCGGGATGCCCTCTCACATTGCAACAGGACATTCGGGTCGGCGCGTTTTGCATCGTGGACACGAAACCGCGCAAACTCGATGCAGAAGAGCGTGGCTTGCTGCGCGATCTGAGCCGGATTGCCGAGCGCGAGCTGGAAGTACTGCAATTGGCTACCACCGATGATTTGACGGGGCTATCGAATCGGCGTGGATTCGAAGCGCTAGGTCATCACCTGCTGCAGTTGTGCAAGCGCGCCCACTCGGGCGCGTCGATGCTGTTTTTCGATCTAACTGGATTTAAGCAGATCAACGACGGCTACGGGCATGCCGAAGGCGATCTAGCGCTCGTGGGTTTTGCAAACGTGCTGGCCGCGGCGATGCGCGAGACCGACGTGCTCGCTCGATTGGGCGGCGATGAGTTCGTTGCGCTCGTCGTCGGCGCTGAAGATGGGAGCGAGGCACAGATCATCGAGCGTGTGCGCTCCGGCGTCGCACGGTACAACCGCGAGCAGCAGCGCGGTTATGAATTGAAGTTCAGCGTGGGGCTTGCGCACTTCGATCCGTCGAAAGAAACGACGATCGCCGATTTGATCACCGTCGCCGATCAGGCGATGTACGTGAACAAACGCGCGGCGCGTAACATGCGCGCGTTCGATGTCAAGGCAGCGCGTCACGACGTTTTGCTGGAGGTTTTTCGCTAGACAGCGGTACCCAAGCCCCCTATTCCCGGCGCGATTCGTCCCATCCGACATGATGAAGTGAACGACGCAGAAGCGCTCGTGGCCGCCGTCCGGGCGGGGCTCGGCAAAATCTGCCTCTCTACGAGCCCGGCCTGAATCAACGACAGGCCTGTTCACCCTCCTCTTGCTCACGACACCCGCATCAAAATATCCCAGTCAACATTTCACACATCCAATTCCATCAAGGAATGAGTTACCTTTAAAATAACCCATTTCTTTTATTAACCCCTACCAATAACCGTAGCCATCAACTTACAAACCGCACTCGAGAAATAAAAAACGGAAAGGAAGTTGACACATACCGGTTTGCGCATCTAATCTCTCTTGCACCGCCGTTCCACTGCATGGGCACCGCTCTATCGGGCACTGTCTCATCCCCCACGCGTACCGGCGATCTTCTCGAAAGACAGGCCTGTTCAACGCTGTCGGTTCGATCTCGTAGTTTTGCTTAGTTATCCTAACTAGAAGCGCATGTTTTGGTTCGATCCCATGTCGAGCCAGAACGACGTACGTCATTCTATTCGCGAGCATTCATTTGCACGCATGGTGTCCTTTTGTTTTCTTCGAGATAACCGAAAAGACAAATTCGTCCAAAAGTGCACGAAACACTTTCCATTCGAGGGTTGAAAATGCGCTTCGCATTCAATACGAAATTGCATTGCATTTCCCTAGCCGCGGCCGTCATGCTGGCCGGATGCGGCGGCGGCGGCGACGGCGGTTCGTCGGCGGTCGGCACGCGCGCGGGTGCGGCTGTGTCGCCATCGACATCGCCTTCCGTGGCGGCTCCCGCCACACCCACGGCCGCAACGCCCGGCATCGACAAAACAGTGCCTCCGGTCGCCATGCCCGACACGGTCATGCCCGTGAACTACAAGCTTTGGTTTCGACCGAACCCCGCGCTCAATGCGTTCGACGGCCGAGCCGACGTTGAGATCAAGGTACTGCAGAGCGTCAACGCAATCGTCGTGGCCGCGCATCGGCTCAATTTCGTCAACGGTACTTTGAGCCTGCAGCCGGGAAACATTCCACTCATCGCCACGCCGCAAGACCAAGGCGACTATTATCAGCTGCGCCCCGAGAGCGGTCAGATCGCGCCAGGCGCCTACTCGCTGCATATGGAATGGAAAGGAGTCATCAACTTCAAAACGTATGACGATCCGGCGAAGAAGACGGGCGGCAGCTGCGGCGCCGACCATTACCCGGGCTGCTCGGCCGCCGAAGGCGTATTCCGTATCGACTTGAAATCGCCTGAGGGCAAAACGAGCGGCGCCATCCTTACACAAGGCGAAACCGATCTCGCGCGTCAATGGTTCCCCGGCTGGGACGAGCCCGCGTTCCGCCCGACCTACGAGGTCAGCGCCGACGTGCCGCAAGCCTGGCGCGTCGTGTCGAACGCCGCCGAAAAGGACGAGGTCAATGTGGATCAGGGCTACAAGCGTGTCAGCTTCGAGAAGACGCCGCCTATGCCCTCGTATCTACTCTTCTTCGGCGGCGGTCAATTCGAAACGCTCGAAGACGACTTCTCGAGCCCGCTTCCAAACGGCAAGGGAGGCTTGCATCTACGCGTCTTCACACCGCCGGGCATGAGAGATTGGGCCAAGCCCGCGATGGAGGAAACCAAGCAAGCGCTCGATTTCTACTATCGCTATACGGGCATCCCCCTGCCGCTCAAGAAGTTCGACACGATTGCCGCCAACGACGCATTCAAAGCCGAGAAGGGTCTGAATTTCGGCGGCATGGAGAACTGGGGCGCCATTTTAGAATTCGCCGACGACATCCTGCCGCCTCCGGGCACGACGATGTCCAACTATGGCGTCACGGTACTCACGCACGAAGCAGCCCATCAATGGTTTGGCGATCTAGTGACGCTCGATTGGTGGGATGACGTTTGGCTCAACGAATCGTTCGCCACGTTCTTCGAGAACAAGACCAAGATCGCTTTCTTCCCTGATCGCTTCAGTTTGGCGAGGCAGGTCAAGAACAAGTATCAGGTTGTCGCCGGCGATCTCTCGTCGTCGTCATACCCCGTCCAGCCGAATTTCAATGCATGGGCGTCGAACGATTTCGTCATCAATGCGGCGCCGTTCGTCTATGACAAGGGCGGCCAAGTGCTCGAGATGATCGAGGGCTACCTTGGCGAAGACGTCATGCGCCGGGGGCTGCAGCAGTATCTGACCGACTATTCCTTCGGCAACAGCACCCCGAAGCGGCTCTGGGACGAACTGGCTCGCACGAGCGGCCAACCGATGAACGCGATCGGCGACAGCTTCGTGCGTCAAACCGGCGTGCCGCTTGTATCGCTCGAAACGCAATGCGATCTGACGAGCGATCAGACGGTCGTCTCGCTCAAGCAGCAGCCGTTCCCCAACCAGAATGCCTATCCGGGCACGCAGTGGACGATTCCGCTGACGCTGGCGTACGGCAACGGCTTGACGAGCCGAAGGACGGTGGCGATGTCGGATACGACGATGCGAGTTCGGCTGGGCGGCTGCGGTGCCGTGCTGGCCGATCCGAGCGGGCAAGATTACTACGTCGTCAACTACGGCGATAACGCTTGGGGCCAATTGCTCGCGCAGCGCGGTGCCCTGCAAGACCCGCCGAGGCTCACGAACCTGAAGCTCGAAGCGCACCTGCTCGTGGGTGCCGGGTTAGCCGATCCGTCGCGCGAGCAGAGCATCAATTCGATGGCGCTCCCGAGCGTGGCTGCACGAATGATGCTGCTCGATCGTACGCCGCAGGAATCGATCGTCCGTCGGATGCCGTTCTATCAAGGGCAACTAAAGGCCAAGGCCAAGCAGGAGCCGAAGTCGAACTGATCGATATCGAACGGTAGCAATCCGGCGCGCACCGCATCGCGTGCCGAAAGCAGCAACTCAGCACGTGGCGCGCGCTGCAACCGCTTTGTGCACCGCTCGCCAAGCTTCGTGGTCCGCACGCGTCCAATCGAGTTCGAGCCCGATACGACGCGTGCCCTCCCGAATCTTGGGCTTATGCAGCGCAAGGGTTAGTGTTTCCAGCGCCGGCCATTGCGTGAAGGACAACGTCGCGAGTTCGACGGCCAACGTCTCGAGAAGCCGCGTATGCGGCTTCTCCGCAAGAAATGTCGTCACTTGCCGGCAATAGCCTTCGTAATCGATCCACTCGTCGGTCGCTTCCGACGGCACGCACCGGTAGCCAAGGCGCGCATCGACGATGACGGGTTGCGGCGAAGCATACTCGTGCGCATGGATGCCCACGCGTGTGTGGGCGATCAGGTCATCGACGAATACCTGCCAACCGCGGCCGCGACGCGCAGCAGCCGCTTCATGCAGCAACGCGTCGCGGACGGCAAATGGCTCGGCTGGCTTCACGATACGATCGGCGCGGCCGCGTCGGTGATGATCCGCAGGAAGTAATCCGAGAAACTGCGGCGCACGATTAGCTCAAAAGTGTCGTCTGCGGTTGGGATCAGGACGAGCGGTGCCTTGAAATAATGGCTTTGCGCGCACTGCCCCCGTTGCAACACCTTGGGATGCAGATCGAGCGGGCAACCGCGCGAAATCACATCGCGCACACGCTCCCCGCTTGCTTCGAGCACGGTATAACCGCTGCCGACATCGACAACCGAGGCGTACAGCGTGCCCAATGCCGTGCGCAGCTTGCCCTCCAGCTCGGGCGTACGCGCTTCGCTCGACCGCACGAGCCACTCGTCGGGGCCGAGCCAAAGCGCGTCATAGCCGTTGCCCTGGGCTACCGTGTTGGCCTTGGTGGGCAAGCGGGCACCGGTCACGCCTTCGACCGCGGCAATGAATGCGCCGTCGCGGGCCTCGCCACGCACGTTGATGAGCTCGAGGAACGGCCGCTCGCGCAGCCGAAACAGCTTCGATTGCTGCGCCCGGCTTGCATCGAGCAAGGCTTGCGCGCCGATCATTGGCGATTCAAGGCGCGCGCCTGCGCCGGCCAAGGCCGTATTGGTTCGATTCTCATTCCACATGCTGACGCACTCCTTCGACATCGTAGAAGACGGGGCTAGAGATCGTCGCCGCCATCGATTTGCCGTTCAAATCCACCGATACTTGCTCGCCCATTTTGCCGAGGCCACCCTTGACGACGGCCATTGCGATCGAGCGCTTCAAAATCGGGCTGTAGTAGCTCGACGTCACATGGCCGAGCATCGGCACCGGGGTGTCTGCAACTTGATTCTGTGCCGGCCCACTGACGCCATGCGCCAAGATCTGGCTGCCTTCGGGCAAGACGTACGACGGATCGTCGGTTAGCAGTCCTACCAATTGCTTGCGCCCCTCCTTGGTCGTATCCGAACGCGTGAGCGAACGCTTGCCGAGGCAATCCTTCGTCTTTGCCACCAGCCCGCCCATCCCCAGATCGAACGGAGTCATCGATCCGTCCGTATCCTGACCGACGATGATGTAGCCCTTCTCGGCACGCAGCACGTGCATGGTTTCGGTGCCGTACGGCGTGATGTCGAATTCCTGGCCGGCCGCCATCAACGCTTCCCATACGCCACGGCCCGCGTTGGCCGGCACGTTCACCTCATAGGCGAGCTCGCCCGAGAAGCTGATTCGCATCACGCGTGCGGGCACATCGGCCACCGTGCCTTCCCTGAAGCTCATGAACGGAAATGCTTCGTTCGAAAAATCGATATCGCGGCAGACCTTGCGCAGCACCTTGCGGCTGTTCGGGCCGACCACGGCGAAGGTCGCGAAGTGATCGGTCACCGACGTCATGCGCACCTTCATGTCCGGCCATTCCGTCTGCACCCAGCGCTCGAGCCACGTCAGCACGCGCGCCGCGCCGCCGGATGTCGTCGACATGAGATAGTGCTGCTCGCTGAGCCGCACCGTCACGCCGTCGTCGAACACCATGCCGTTTTCGTCGAGCATGAGGCCGTAACGGCACTTGCCCACTTCCAGCTTCGACCACGGGTTCGTGTAGACCCAGTTGAGGAGCTTGGCCGCATCGGGGCCTTGCACGTCGATTTTGCCGAGCGTCGAGGCGTCCATGATGCCGACGCTCGTGCGCACCGCCAAGCACTCACGCTTGACGGCTGCGTGCAAGTCTTCCCCGCCCTTCGGGAAATACCAAGGACGTTTCCAATTGCCGACGTCTTCGAACATCGCGCCATGTTCGACGTGCCACTCGTGAATACACGTCTTGCGGATCGGATCGATGAAGTCGCCGATTTCACGACCGGCGATCGCACCGAACGTCACAGGCGTGTAGTTCGGCCGGAATGTGGTCGTGCCCGTCTCGGGAATCGTCTTGCCGAGCGCTTGGGCCAGGATCGCCATGCCG
>CAYRLJ010000087.1:0-19610 GCA_964425025.1 uncultured Burkholderia sp.
TGACGCGCGACGGCAAGATGAACCAAGACAGCCGCCGCAAGCTCAAGCAGGTCTATCACCTGTTTCAATTCATCGAGCCGCTGCTTGCCGAAGTCGTTCGCGAGCGAGGGTCCGTGACGCTCGTCGATCACGGCGCGGGCAAGTCATACCTTGGTTTTATCCTCTACGATCTTTTTTTCAAGTCACAACCGGCCGGCACGGGCTCGCGAATCTACGGAATCGAGACGCGCGCCGAACTTGTCGACAAATCGACGGCGTTAGCGGCTCGGCTCGGCTTCGAGGCGATGTCGTTTTTGAACGTCTCCGTAGCCGATTCGATCGATTCGGCGCGATTGCCGGAGACGATCGACGTCGTCACCGCGCTGCACGCCTGCGATACGGCAACCGATGACGCCATCCGCTTCGCCCTCGAAAAGCACGCACGCCACATCGTGCTCGTGCCGTGCTGCCAAGCCGAAGTGGCGGGTGTCCTCAGGCGAAGCAAGGGCAGGTCGCTCGGGAGCGCGCTCAGCGAGATCTATCGTCATCCGCTGCATACGCGCGAGTTCGGCAGCCAGATCACCAACGTTCTGCGTTGCCTGCAGCTCGAGGCGCACGGCTATCAGGTAACGGTGACGGAGCTCGTCGGCTGGGAGCACTCGATGAAGAACGAGTTGATCGTCGCCCAGTACAAGGATTTGCCTCGCAAGCGGGCCGCGGAGCGCTTGACCGAAGTGCTCGACACGTTCGGCCTCGATTCGCTACGCGAGCGGTTCTTTACCGCGGCTTAATCGCGCGAAGGCGCGCGATAGGGCATACGGGCGGCGGCGGGGTTGCCACTGCGGCTCGGGCTGGATACATCGGTGGCGTTGGTGGCGTCGGTTGCGCCGGTTGCGTCGCTAGGTGGCGTTTGCTCTTGCATCCACTTGCTCCAGCCATCGTGGCCGAGTTGGCGCATTGTCTCTTGATTGCGCTCGTAAATGTCGGCGGCGTCGGGAAAGGCCTGCGTCGCCCGCTCGACGCTCGATTCGCGCAGCAAATGGAGGATGGGGTAGGGCGCGCGGTTCGTATAGTTTTCGATGTCGTCGGGTTTCGTGCCATCGAACTGATACTGCGGGTGGAAACTGGCGATCTGCAGTTCACCGTCGAGCCGGAGCTGCCCGAGCAGGCGCTCCGCGAAGAACAGTGCATCGTTGAACTCGAAGAAATCGGCCAACGCGTGCGGAAAGATCAGCAGCGTCGTGTCGACGGCTTCAGGATCGGCTTCGTCAAGCGCCCGCAGTTGGGTTTCCAATACCGTCAGCACGCCCTCTAGATCGCGCACATCGCTCACGACATAGCGAATCTGCCCCTTCGCGTGCACGGCCTTCGCGAACGGACACAGGTTGAGCCCGATCACCGCGCGGGTGAGCCAATGCCGTGTGGCGGCGACGGCGGCTTCTGGTGCGGCTTCGTGAGTGCAAGGGATGCGTGGGGCGTCGTCGTGGGCGGGCATGTCGGTTCCGGCAATGCGGCGAAAGGTGAGGCGGAAGGCGTGACAGGCGGTATTTTACGTTGGCGTGCGCCGTCCGCACGCCGCCGCGACGAGTTGCGCCGCCACGCGCGGCGCGGCGAGAATCGACCCGCAGCCAGGGCCGAAAGTCTGGCTGGCCGCGAAGATCCCTTCGATCAGCAACGCCAGCGCATCGGCCAAGCCGGCGGGATCGTCGGCGCCCGCGGCCGTCGTCAGTTCGGTGAGCCGTTCGATGAGCTGCGCTTTATTGCGCGACACGATCGCGCGCGCCGGGTGAGCCGGATCTGAAAATTCGGCCGCGACATTGACGAACGGGCAGCCGCGATAGCCCTCGCGCGATGCGCGTCGCGTCAGATCCTCGAAATATTGGGCGATTTGGCGTACCGGCTGGCCCGGATGCATGCGGATGCTTTTGTCGAAGTTCCCAAAAAAGCAGTCGTTCGCCTGTTCGAGGTAGGCCGCGACCAGTTCGTCTTTCGATGCGAACTGACGATACAAGCTCATTTTGTTGACGCCGGCGCGCTCGACGACGGCGTCGACGCCAACCGCGCGCACCCCCTCTTGATAGAAGAGTTCCGCGGCCGCGCGCAGCAGCAACTGCTGCGCCGTGGCGGCGTCGGTATGAGGGCGCGTGCGCGTGCTGACTGCATTGGCCTTCTGAGCGCGCGTAATGCCGACCGCTAGATGACTGTCTTTCATTGCGAACTTCCGGATTGGACCGATGGCGATCGTCACGACTGCCGCTCGATCGTCGAAGGCTACGAATTTGACCTGCTTGACATGTTACCGAGCGGTAACTAGTATGGCAACTCACAACTTGTGACAGATCTGTCACAACTACCGACACGCAACGCACATCACGCGGACCGGCACGCCGACAGGGGCGGCGGGCGCGCATCAACCGGAGTGCCGATGAACTGGATTGCAAGAAAAATGAACGGCCGCGCGCATTACGGCTGGGTGGTGGCGGCGGTCGTCTTCCTGGTGCTGCTCGCCGCCGCCGGGACGCGGGCGACGCCGAGCGTGATGATGGTGCCGCTCGAGCACCAGTTCGGCTGGAGCCGCGCGACGATTTCGCTCGCGATTTCGGTGAACATTGCGCTATACGGGCTCACCGGTCCACTTGCTGCCGCGTCGATGCAACGCTTCGGCGTGCGCCCCACCTTGATGACGGCGCTCGTCATCATGGCCGGTGGCGTGGCGCTGTCGTCAATGATGACGGCGCCTTGGGAAATGATCCTGATTTGGGGCGTGATGGTGGGCGGTGCAACGGGCGTTGCGGCGCTCACGCTCTCGGCCACTGTCGTCAATCGCTGGTTCGTCGAACGGCGTGGCCTTGTCATGGGCGTGCTGACGGCCAGCTCGGCTACCGGTCAACTTGTGTTTCTGCCGATGCTCGCCGCGGTGGCCGAACATCACGGCTGGCGGCCCGTCGTGCTGATCGTTGCGTTGTGCGCGGCGCTCGTCCTGCCGCTCGTCACTTTCCTGCTGCCTGAGCGTCCCGCCAGTGTGGGGTTGCGCCCCTACGGTGAACCGCACGATGCGCCGCGCACCGACGGCCATGCGGCGCAAAACCCGCTCGCCATTGCGTTCGGTACGCTTGCAACGGCCAGTAAATCGCGCGACTTCTGGCTGCTGTTCTTCAGCTTCTTCATTTGCGGCGCGAGCACGAACGGCTACGTCGGCACGCACCTGATCGCCATGTGCGGCGATTACGGTCTGAGCGAAGTGCAAGGCGCCTCGCTGCTCGCGGCCATGGGCATCTTCGACTTGTTCGGCACGACGCTCTCGGGCTGGCTTTCCGATCGTTACAACAGCCGCCTGCTGCTGTGCGCGTATTACGGGTTGCGCGGGCTATCGCTGATCTACCTGCCACACGCGTTCGGCATCGATTTCTTCGGCTTGCCGCTGTTCGCTGTCTTCTACGGGCTCGATTGGATTGCGACGGTGCCGCCGACGGTACGCCTGACGACGGACGTGTTCGGCAAGGACTCCGCGCCCGTCGTGTTCGGCTGGGTGGTAGCGGGCCATCAGCTCGGCGCGGCGTTCGCGGCATACGGCGCGGGATTGCTGCGTTCGAGTTTGGGCACCTACACGGTTGCCTCGATGATTTCGGGTGGCCTGTGTCTGGTTGCCTCGGTCCTCGTGCTGCGCATTCACCGCCGTGGCGCCGTGCCGGCCGTTGCAGCGACAGCGGCATGACGCAATCGTGATCGGCGCGCTGCGCGTCTTACGGCTCGTCGCGCAGCGCCGACAAAGGCATGGCGACCTGTTCGAGGGCTTTGCGCTCGGCGTCGACGCCCCACAGGGCCGCGATCGCGGCAGCGGCCAACATCAAAAACGAGCCGACGAGATAGCCTTCGAATACCGCGCCGCGCTGCTGCGTATCGATGAGCCTGCCGAAGAAGGCAGGGCCCGCGATGCCGCCGAGCGCCGTGCCGAAGGCGTAGAACACGGCGATAGCCAGCGCGCGAATCTCGAGCGGAAACGATTCGCTCACCGTCAGATACGCGGAACTCGCCGCGGCCGAGGCGAAAAAGAAAATTACCATCCATGCGATCGTTTGCTGCTCGAGCGTCAGCATGCCGTGCGCGAACAGATAGCCGCTACCGATCAGCAGGAGGCCGGACAGCGCGTAGGTGAGGGCGATCATCGTCCGCCGTCCGAGCGTGTCGAACGCGTGGCCTAGGACGATCGGGCCGAGAAAATTGCCGAGCGCGAACGGCAGCAGATACCAACCGACCTCGCTTCCGGGTACATGGTAGAAATCCGTCAAGACGAGCGCATAGGTGAAGAAGATCGCGTTGTAGAAGAAGGCCTGCGCCGTCATCAGCGATAGCCCGACGAGCGAGCGGCGGCGATGCATGACAAAGAGGGCGTTGAACACTTGCGCGAGCGGCGTGTGGTCGCGCCGCGCGAATCGCAGCGTTTGCAGTTCATCGGATAGCGGCCGGTTGCCTGCGCGGCGAAAGCCCGCTTCGATCGCTTCGACGACGTGCGTCGCCTCCCGAGGCTGGCCGTGCGTGAGCAGCCAGCGCGGGCTTTCCGGCACCCACACGCGCATGAAAACGATGACGAGCGCGAGGGCTGCGCCGATGAAAAAGCAGGCGCGCCAGCCCAGATCGCCCGGCATCACATGCGGATTGAGCAACACGAGCGAGCCCCCGGCGCCGAGCGCCGCCCCGACCCAAAACGTTCCGTTGATGCCGAGATCCGTCCAGCCGCGCACGCGAGCAGGCGTGAACTCTTGGATCGTCGAATTGATCGCAGCGTATTCCCCGCCGATGCCGGCGCCCGTCAAAAAGCGCAGCGCCGCGAAGCTCGCGAAGTCCCAAGACAGCGCCGTGGCGGCCGTGGCGACGAGATAAAGCCCGAGCGTCGCGAAAAATAGCTTGCGCCGCCCCAGGCGGTCGGTGAGCCAGCCGAAGAGGAGCGCGCCCAGTACCGCGCCGGTGATATAGGCGCTGCCGGCCAGGCCGACATCGGCATCGGTCAGATGCAAGACGGGGCTCGATTTCAGCGCGCCGGCCACCGCCCCAGCGAGCGTCACTTCGAGCCCATCGAGCAGCCAGGTGATGCCGAGCGCCACGACGATGAGCGTGTGGAAGCGGCCCCAAGGCAGGCGATCGAGCCGCGAGGGCAAATCGGTTGTGATAACGTCCTTGCGCGAGGCGGACAGCAGCGCCGCGGTCTTCAGGCTCATCTCATATTCTCCTGACGGATGCGGTGACGGCGCGCCAGCGAACCGCAGGCCGTCCGCCCGCGACGCATATAGCGTGCCCGAGCTCAGCGCCGCGCGATTTTAATGGCGCAACGATTGCTCGTCCCGGTAGTTCGTGTTAAAAAGCGCCCCTTCTGTTCGCATAAAGCGAGTTGCGATGCAAGCGATGCCCTATTGTGCGATCGACTTCGGTACGTCCAACTCCGCGGTGGCCTTGCCGCGCGGTGGGACGATGGTCCTGGCGCCCGTCGAGGGCGCCCATACGACGTTGCCGACAGCCGTTTTCTTCAATACCGATGAGCAAACGCGCGCCTACGGCCGTGCCGCGCTCGCCGAATACATCGACGGCTACGACGGGCGCCTCATGCGCTCGCTCAAGAGCATTCTGGGGTCGTCGTTGGCGGAGACCGCGACGGACCTCGGCGACGGCAGCGCGATCAAGTACACCGAGGTCATCGGAATTTTCGTCGCCTTTTTGAAACGGCAGGCTGAAGCCTGCGCGGGCGTACCGATCGAACGCGCCGTGCTGGGGCGCCCGGTGTTCTTCGTCGACGACGATCCACGCGCCGACCGCCTGGCGCAGCAGCAGCTCGAAATGGCGGCGCGCGCGGCCGGTTTGAGCGACATTCATTTCCAATATGAACCGATCGCAGCCGCGTTCGACTACGAATCGCACCTGCACGACGAGGCGCTCGTGCTCGTTGCCGACATCGGCGGTGGCACGTCGGATTTTTCGCTCGTGCGCGTGGGGCCTGAGCGGATGGGGCGAGTCGAGCGCAAGGACGATGTGCTCGCGCATCACGGCGTGCATGTGGCCGGGACCGACTTCGATCGGCGCGTGGAACTCGAAACGATCTTGCTCGAGCTAGGCTATCGCTCTCTCGATCCGGAAGGCCGCGAGGTGCCGAACCGCATCTACTTCGATCTCGCCACCTGGCACCTCATCAATACGGTCTACGGGGGCAAACGGGCGGGCGAACTCGCGCTGATGCGGCATCTGTACCGCGACGTGCGGCATCACGAGCGGCTGACGCGCGTCGTCGAGCGTCGGCTCGGGCATGCGCTCGCGGCGCGGGCGGAGGAGGCGAAGATCGGGGTGGCCGCGGGAGGGGAGACCTCGATCGAGCTCGAAGACGTCGAAGCCGATTTGCGCATTGCATTCGATGAGGCCGGGCTGATCGCCGCGGGGGCAGAAGAGGCGCGGCGTATCGCCGATGCGGCGCGCGAGACGGCGAAGGCGGCGGGCGTGGCGCTTGGCGACGTCGACGCGCTTTACTTCACGGGCGGCACGACTGGGTTGCATTTTCTAACGAGGGCGCTATGCGCGGCGTTTCCCGACGCTAAGCCCGTATTCGGAGATCGGCTCGCGAGCGTCGCGGCAGGGCTCGGCATCCACGCGCAGCGCCTGTTCGCCTAGCATGGCCCAGCACATACGGCCCTCGACGCACTCATCTGCGCCGGCCTGAAATGCAAAAACCCCGCTTGACGCGGGGTTTTTTGTTCACGCAACGCGAAAGCGCTGCGCTACGCATCTTCACTGCAGAGTCACTTCCGTGACGCTACAGCGGCCAAGCATTTAGACTGGCTTGATGTTCGCAGCTTGCTTGCCCTTCGGGCCCGTCTTCACTTCAAACGACACTTTTTGGTTTTCTTGAAGTGTCTTGAAGCCTTCAGTGCGGATTTCCGAGAAGTGCGCGAAAAGGTCTTCGCCGCCGCCATCGGGAGTGATAAAGCCAAAGCCCTTAGCGTCGTTGAACCACTTGACGGTACCGGTTTCCATATTACAAATTCCTAATTGGGTGAAAGAGGCCGAAGCCTGGGAGCGCACGAAAATCAAGGAAGGGTAAAAGGACAACCGGAGTACCTGATGGGGGCGACCTACGAAAGACCATTCAACACTCGCCACTTGAAATCCTGCTCGATATTTATACGGCGAAATCGTCCAGAGGTCAACATGTTTCGCGATGCGGCAATCAAATTGCAGCGAGGAGCGAGCCTTATATCAGATGATTTTAGGACTGCGTTGTCTTACAAACCTTTCGATGTGTGACAATTTTTTTTCTTGGTGACGGATCGATTTGCGCCAATTATGCGGTTGCAACCGGTAAACTACCGCCGCGCCATGTGGTTGCGCCTAGTTGCGGTTTCCCCCCTCGCCGCAGTGCCTGCCTCGGTTGCACATGTCTTGCAGAACTGGCTCGCGTCTCCCACCCGCGCGCCATTCGTCTTCCCAAGGAGAGGTTGTGAAAAGTTCTATTCAACGGAACATCGGGCCGTTTGCGCTGATGCTCACCGGCCTGGGTTCGATCATCGGGTCCGGGTGGCTGTTCGGAGCGTGGAAAGCGGCCAAGATCGCGGGGCCTGCGGCCTTGTGCGCGTGGATCATCGGCGCCGTCGTGATTCTCGCCATCGCTTTGACGTATGCGGAACTCGGCGCCATGTTCCCCGAGTCGGGCGGCATGGTGCGCTACGCACGCTATTCGCACGGCGCGCTTGTCGGCTTCATCAGCGCATGGGCGAACTGGATCGCGATCGTATCGGTGATTCCGATCGAGGCCGAAGCGTCGATCCAGTACATGAGCACGTGGCCTTACGAATGGGCGCACAATTTGTTCATCCATGGATCGCTGACACCGCCAGGTCTGTTCCTGTCGGCCTTGCTCGTGATCGTCTACTTCATGCTCAACTACTGGGGCGTGAAGGTATTCGCGCGGGCGAACACGGCCATCACGGTGTTCAAGTTCATCATTCCGGGTCTCACGATCCTCGGTTTGATGGCCTCGGGCTTCCATAGCGAAAACTTCGGCACGTCGAGTTCGTTCGCACCGTATGGCTGGTCGGCCGTGTTCACGGCGGTGGCGACGAGCGGTATCGTGTTCAGCTTCAACGGCTTCCAAAGCCCGGTCAACCTGGCCGGCGAAGCGCGCAATCCTTCGAAGAGCGTTCCGTTTGCCGTCATCGGCTCGATCCTGCTCGCGCTCGTGATCTACGTGCTGCTGCAGGTTGCGTATATCGGCGCCGTCAACCCGGCCGATGTCGCGAAGGGCTGGAGCCACTTCAACTTCGCTTCGCCGTTCGCCGAACTCGCCCTCGCGCTGAACCTGAACTGGCTCGCCATCTTGCTGTACGTCGACGCGTTCGTGAGCCCGAGCGGCACCGGCACGACATACATGGCCACGACCACGCGCATGATCTACGCGATGGAACGCAACAACACGCTGCCGAAAATGTTTGGCAACGTGCACCCGTTTTACGGCGTGCCGCGCAACGCGATGTGGTTCAACCTCATCGTCTCGTTCATCTTCATGTTCTTCTTCCGCGGCTGGAGTTCGCTGGCCGCCGTCATTTCTGTCGCAACGGTCATCTCGTACCTGACGGGCCCGATCAGCTTGATGGCGCTGCGCCGCACGGCGGTGGATGTCGAGCGTCCGCTGAAGTTGCCGCTGATGAAAGTGATTGCGCCGTTCGCGTTCGTCTGTGCCTCGCTCGTGCTCTTTTGGGCGAAGTGGCCGCTCACGGGCGAGATCATTCTTTTGATGGTCGTCGCGCTGCCGGTCTACTTCTACTATCAAGCCAAGTCTGGCTTTAGCGGCTGGGGTGCGGATTTGAAGGCGGCTTGGTGGCTCGTCGCGTATCTGCCGACGATGGCCCTTTTGTCGCTCATCGGCAGCAAGCAGTTCGGCGGCCTGAACATCCTGCCGTACGGCTGGGACATGCTCGTGGTCGCGTTGTTCGCCCTCGGTTTCTACTTCTGGGGCGTGAACACGGGCTACCGTACGCGCTATCTCCAAGAGCGCGAACCCGAGGAAGACATTCTCGAGGGCGTGGGCGCCTAACGTATCGCATCGCCCGCGAGTGGTGTGCGGGTGAGAGGCAAAACGCAAAAGCCCGTCTGACGATTAGCCAGACGGGCTTTTTTCGGTTCTGCGCTCCGACACGACGGGCTGAGCCGCGATGTGCCTCAACCGGCGAAAACGTAATTCGTCATCGCCAACGCCCGCTGATACGTCCCGAGCGATTGAATCTCGAGCGCGTACTCGTCGCTTGCCGCGCCGAGGGACGCAAACACCGGCAGCAAATGCTCGTCGGTCGGGTGCATGAACGCGGCGTGCGGGGCCCGTCGCCGATAGTCGAGCAACGATTCGACATCTCGCGCGGCGAGGCGCGCTTCGAACCACGCCGTAAACTCGGCAACGCGCGGATCGGCGTCGGCCGGTCTCGCACCGAAGTCGGCCTCGCGCAGATTGTGCGTAATCTGGCCCGAACCAACGATCAAAACGCCGTCGTCCGCCAGGGGGCGCAACGCACGTCCGACGGCATAGTGATGCGCCGGGTCGCGATGCGGCTGAATCGACAACTGCGCAACGGGCACGTCGGCCTGCGGGTACATCAACAGCAGCGGCACCCAAGCACCGTGATCGAGCCCGTGAGGCTGCGTTTGAGTCGCGATCCCGGCGGCATCGAGCAACGCGGCCGCCTTGCGGGCCATATCGGGCGCGCCAGGCGCAGGGTAATGCAGCTCGTACAGCGCGCGCGGAAAGCCGAAAAAGTCGTGGATCGTCTCCGGCGCATTGGCCGTGCTGGCGACGGGCATGTCCGTTTCCCAGTGCGCGGATAGCACCAAGATCGCGCGCGGGCGCGGAAGGCGAGCGCTGAGCGTCGCGAATTCCCCTGAGGGCATCGCGGGGTCGATCGGGAGCGTCGGTGCGCCGTGAGACAAGAAAATCGAAGGTAAACGTGACATGGCGTTGGGTTTGCCCGAGCGCAAACGCAAACGCGAGCGCGAGCGCGAGCGGGCATCAGAGGGAGTGATGACTGACTATAAGCCGCCGCTGCGGCGCGATAAACCCGATTTCACGAAACGGACCGTGTCACCACAGTAGCGAATGCGCCGAACGCTTACACTTCGCCGCGCAGCCCGCCCCAAGCGGCGGCCTGTGCGGGGCCGAGCGAAAACATGTCGAGAACGCGTGCGACCGTGTCATCGACCATTTCGTCGATCGATGCGGGCCGATTGTAGAACGCAGGCAGGGGAGGAAAGACGATACCGCCCATCTCGGTGACGGCCGTCATATTGCGCAGATGCGCCAAATTCAGCGGCGTCTCGCGCGCCAGCAGCACGAGGCGCCTGCGTTCTTTGAGCGTGACATCCGCCGCTCGTGCGATCAAATTGTCGGACAGGCCGTGAGCGATACTCGCCAGCGTCTTCATCGAGCACGGCGCGACGATCATGCCGTCGGTGGCGAACGAGCCCGACGCAATACTCGCACCGACGTCGCGCACGCCATGGACGACGTGGGCCAACGGATGGACGTCGTCCTTCGTGAGTCCAAGCTCATGCTGGAGATTGAGCCAGCCGGCGCTCGAGACGACGAGATGCGACTCGAGCCCCTCGATACGGCGCATCTTTTCGAGCAGGCGTACGCCGTAGATGGCGCCGGTGGCGCCCGTGATCGCGACGATCAGCCGGCGCGGCGGCCGAGGGGGAGAAGACATGGCTGGCGCGGCAGAGGAGCGGGGGCTGGGCCGGCTTGAGGCCGGCCGCGATGCACGCGGGAGCGCGGGACTCAGGCCGCGGCGAACAGCTGCTGCAACTCGCCCGACTGATACATCTCCATCATGATGTCGGAGCCGCCGACGAATTCGCCCTTCACATACAGCTGAGGAATCGTCGGCCAGTTCGAAAACTCCTTGATGCCCTGACGGACTTCTTCGTCTTCAAGCACGTTGACGGTTTTGAACTGATCGACGCCGCATGCCTTCAGAATTTGGATGGCGCGGCCCGAGAAGCCGCACATCGGAAATTGTGCGTTGCCCTTCATGAAAAGGACAACGGCGTTTTCGTCGACGATTTGCTTGATGCGTTGTTGCGTATCCATGACTGACCTTGTGCCTGCGCGTCACGCGCGAAACAGAAAAAGATAGAGCGGAATGATAGCGGATTTCGTCCTGGCCGGCCGAGCCGCTTTACCGCGGCTTGGCCGGCCCGTCCGCGAGCATTCGGCTCAACTTGTCCGCGAGTTCCGCGTACGTGAACGGCTTGGGCAAGAGGTTGATGCCGGGATCGAGGCGGCCGTGATGGACGATCGCGTTGCGCGCGTAGCCCGTCGTGAACAGCACTGGCAGTTCGGGCCGGCTGGCGCGCACGGCATCCGCAAGTTGCCGCCCGTTCATGCCGCCGGGCAACCCGACGTCGGTGAACAGCAGACGGATCTCCGGCCGCTCGCTGACGAGACGCAGGGCGCTCGCCCCGTCCTGCGCCAACACGACGCGGTAGCCCAGTTCGCGCAGCATGTCGCTCGTGGCTGTCCGGACGTTCTCGTCGTCTTCGACGACAAGAATCGTTTCGCCGCCGCGGCTGGCAGGCACCGGCGGACGATCGGCCCGTTCCTCTTCGGTGACGTCGCCTGCCAAACGCGGCAAATACAGTTTGATCGTCGTGCCTTCATCGACCTCACTGTAGATGCGCACGTGCCCGCCCGATTGTTTGACGAAGCCGTACACCTGGCTCAGTCCGAGCCCCGTGCCGTGGCCCACATCCTTTGTCGTGAAAAACGGCTCCAAGGCGCGCTCGAGCACGTCCTTCGTCATCCCCGTGCCTGTATCGCTGACGGCGATCATGACGTACGACCCTGCCTCCAGGCCTTCGAAACGCGAGACATACAATTCGTCGAGCACGCAGTTGGCGGTCTCGATCGTGAGCTTGCCGCCGTTCGGCATCGCGTCGCGAGCGTTCACGGCGAGGTTCAGCAGCGCGCTTTCGAGCTGGTTCGCGTCGATCGACACGCGCCACAGGCCGGCCGCGTTGACGGCCTCGATCGAGATCGCTTCGCCGAGCGTGCGACGCAGCAGGTCGGACATGCCGCCGGCGAGCCTGCCGATGTCAGTCGGCTTGGCGTCGAGCGCTTGGCGTCGCGAAAACGCGAGCAGGCGCCGCGTCAAATTGGCGGCGCGCTCGGCGCCGCGCAGCGCATGCTCGACGAAGCGCTGCATATCCATGCCTTGCGGCAGATGTTCGACTTGACTGACGCGCCGCTGCAGCCCCTCGAGGCTGCCCGTCACCACTTGCAGCAGATTGTTGAAATCGTGCGCGATGCCGCCGGTCAATTGGCCGATGGCTTCCATCTTTTGCGATTGCCGCAACTGCGCTTCGACGTTGCGCTTTTCCGTCAGATCGCGGGTCACTTTCGCAAAGCCGATCACTTCTCCATTGGGATCGACGATCGCATCGATCAGCACGTTGGCCCAAAATCTCGAGCCGTCCTTGCGCACACGCCAGCCTTCGCCCTCGAACTTGCCCGAGCGCGCGGCGCTGGCCAGCACCGATTGCGGCACACCGTTGCGACGGTCTTCTTCAGTATAGAAACGCGAAAAGTGCCGTCCGATGATTTCATCGGCTTGATAGCCCTTGATCCGCTGCGCGCCCGCGTTCCAGCTCGTCACATAGCCGTCGGCATCGAGCATGAAGATCGCGTAGTCGACCACACTATCGACGAGCAGGCGAAACCGCTGCTCGCTTTCGTCGAGCCGAGCCGATACTTCATGACCGCGATGCACCTGCGCCCGGCTCTCCCGCAGGGCGGCTTCGTTGCGGCGCTGCTGCGTCGCTTCGCGCCCTTCGAACAGCACGAACGCGACACGGCCGGCGTCGTCGCGCACAGGACGCAGCGTCGAATCTAGGACGACAGGAGGCTCGTCGGGCGCGACCGCTGGCACGGCAAGATCGAAATGAACGGTCTCGCCTTCGGCCGCGCGCGCGAGGGCTCGCGGCAGCGCTTGATAGGTGCGGGGTTGCTCGGCTGCGCTCGGGACGGCCTCGTTGAGCGGCCGGCCAATGAGTTCCGCTTGCTTTTGCAACAGCGTGCCGATGTCGTCACGATTGCATTCGAGCACGGCGCCAGCCGGGCTGAGGAGCGCGACGAACGTCGCCAACTCTTTCAGTGCAATCCGCGCAAGCTTGCTTTGCGTGACGTCGGACGGCTCCTCGGGGCGAAGCTCGGTACCGCGAACGATCAAATGTTCGCTGATCTGCGGCGTGGGACACTTCACCGTGGGCTCCGCTTGAATTCGATTGAGATGCGCCCGCGCGAGGTCTGGATCGCTTGCGCAGGCGAAAATTAATCATACCAGCACCGACGACACTTTTATTTATCTTAGGTGTTGACCACACCGTTGAGAAGGCCGCGGCTGGCGGGTTCTCGCGCCGAGCGTCAAACGTGCGTGCCGCCGGTCGTTCGCTCGATCCCGGCCAAATCTTCGAGCGACCGCACGTGCGCGAAGCCCGCGGCAAGCAATAGGGCTCGGACCGCTGCGGCTTGATCGTAGCCGTGTTCGATCCATAAAGGCGCGCCTTTGGCTAAAAATCGGCCTGCTCCCAGAGCGATGGCGCGAATCGCCGTCAGTCCGTCGGATTCGTCGGTCAATGCGCCTCGAGGTTCGAACCGCAGATCGCCGTCATCGAGATGCGGATCTCCCGCTGCGATATACGGCGGATTGCTGACGATCGCGTCAAACTCGAGCGTCGCACCGGACGACGCGGTGAGGGCTCCGAACCAATCTCCTTGCCGCCACGTCAATGGGCCGCCGGGGCGCGCCGGGTCAAGCAGCTTCGCGGCGTTGCGTGCGGCGAGCGCCAGCGCGGCGGCGGAACGATCGACGGCCGTGATGCGGGCGTCGGGCCGCGCGTGGGCGATCGCAACCGCAATCGCACCGCTACCGGTGCCGAGATCGAGCACGCGCGGGCGTGGGGTCGAAGCGATCGCGGCGATTGCCGTCTCGACGAGCAACTCCGTCTCGGGCCGTGGGATCAGGACATCGGACGTGACTTCAAAGGCGAGACCGTAGAACTCGCGCATACCCACAATCTGCGCAATCGGCACGCCTGCAATGCGCTTCGCTTCGAGCGCGCGAAAGGCGGCCAGTGCCTCGGCGGCGAGCGGTTCTTCGTCGCGCGTGATGAGCTCGGTGCGCCGCCAGCCCAGCGCGTGGGCGAGCAGCACGCGCGCTTCCAGCGCCGGCAGCGGCGAGGCCCGCAGCAAGGCGCTGACAGTGGTAGGCGGCGAGGCGGGGCCGGACATCGATGGGTTCGAGCGAAGGTTGTTGCAGGCCAAGGGCGGTGTGTTAGTCGGCGTCGCCGAGCGAGGCCAGAAGCTCTGCTTGATGCTCGCTGACGAGCGCCGCGATCAGGTCGTCGAGATCGCCGTCCATGATCGCATCGAGTTTATAGAGCGTGAGATTGATTCGGTGATCGGTCAGCCGCCCTTGCGGAAAGTTATAGGTGCGGATGCGCTCGGAGCGGTCGCCCGAGCCGACCAAGCTTTTGCGCGTGGCGGCTTCCTTCGCGTGTTGCTCCTGGTACTGCTTGTCTTTGATGCGGGCGGCGAGCACCTTCAGCGCCCGATCCTTGTTCTTGTGCTGTGAACGATCATCCTGGCATTCGACGACGATTCCCGTCGGCAAGTGCGTCACGCGCACGGCCGAATCGGTCTTGTTAATGTGCTGGCCGCCGGCGCCCGACGCGCGGAACGTGTCGATCCGCAAGTCGGCCGGATTGATTTCGACTTCGCCGATCTCGTCGGCTTCGGGCATCACCGCGACAGTGCACGCCGAGGTGTGAATGCGGCCCTGCGTCTCCGTGGCCGGCACGCGTTGGACCCGATGCCCGCCCGATTCGAACTTGAGCCGTGAATACGCGCCCTGGCCCGCGACGCGCACGATCACTTCCTTGTAGCCGCCCAGATCGGACGCGCTCTCCGACATCATCTCGATCTGCCAGCGCTGGCGCTCGGCGAAGCGCAAATACATGCGCAGCAGATCGCCCGCGAACAGCGCCGATTCGTCCCCGCCCGTTCCCGCGCGAATTTCGAGGAAGATGTTGCGCTCGTCGTTTGGATCCTTCGGCAGCAGCATCTTGCGAAGGTCGTCCTCTAGCTGCGCCATTTTGTCGCGAGATGCGCGCACTTCTTCTTCGGCGAACTCGCGCATCGATACATCCGAGAGCAGTTCCTGCGCCGTTGCGGCATCCGTGCGGGCCTGGCGCCAGAACCCGTAGTGCTCCACGACGGGGCCGATTTCCGCGTGCTCGCGCGTGAGCTTGCGGTACTGATCGAGATTGGCCGTCACGTCGGCACGGCTCAGCAGGTCGTTCAGTTCGGCCAGCCGCGTCGTCAGCTGGTCGAGCTTGGATTGCATGCTCGTTTTCATGTGCGGAGCGAGGCTCCCCGGAAAGAATGTGGAAGGGTCAAACGAAAAGGGCGCTTAGCCAGCGCGCTAGCCAAGCGGGCGAGCGCCGCTAATGCTCGGATGAATCGCCGCGTTTGGCGTGCCCGTAGAAACCGCCGAGCAACTCCACGAGCGTGGCCCGCTCGTCGCTGCTCGCCCGGTTCAGTGCATGGGTCGGGCCGTGGATCAGCTTGTTGGTCAGCGATTGCGAAAGCGCTTCGAGGACGGCAGCGGGATCGTCGCCGCGCGAAAGCATCTTCATTGCGCGCTCGAGTTCGGCGCGGCGCAAAAGGTCTGCCTGCGTATGCATATGACGAATCACGGGCACGACGCTGCGCGCGTCGAGCCACTGCATGAAGCTCTGTACCCGCGTTTCGATGATCGCTTCGGCCTGCGCGACGGCGGCCTGGCGCGAGGCGTTGCCCTCGCGCACGATCGCGCCCAGATCGTCGACCGTGTAGAGGAAGACGTCTTGCAGTTCAGAAACTTCGGGTTCGATGTCCCGCGGCACGGCCAAATCGACCATGAAAATCGGGCGGCGGCGGCGTGCCTTGACCGCACGCTCGACGGCCCCCAGGCCGATGATCGGCAGCGTCGACGCAGTACAGGAGACGATGATGTCGAACTCGTGCATGCGTGCGGGCAGATCGGATAGCGGCATCGCATGGCCGCCCAGGCGTTCGGCAAGCTTCGCGCCGCGCTCGATGGTCCGGTTGGCGATGACGAGTTCGCGGGGCGCCTGCGCCGCGAAGTGCGTGGCGCACAGCTCGATCATTTCGCCGGCGCCGATGAACAGCACGCGCTGGCTCGAAACTTTGTCGAAGATGCGCTGGGCGAGGCGCACGGCGGCGGCGGCCATCGAGACCGATTGCGCACCGACGGCCGTATTGCCGCGCACTTCCTTCGCGACGGCGAACGTGCGTTGAAAGAGCTGGTTCAGATAGGTGCCGAGCGCCCCGGCTTCCGAGGCCGAACGCACGGCGTTCTTCATTTGGCCGAGGATCTGCGTTTCGCCGAGCACCATCGAGTCGAGGCCTGAGGCGACGCGGAATGCGTGCCGAACGGCTTCCGACTGCGGCAATGCATATACGTGCGGGGCCAGATCATCCACGGCCAGCCCATGATAGCTCGACAGCCAGTGCAGCGCGGCCTCGCGCGCGGCGCGGTCGTCGGTGGCGCAGTACAGTTCCGTGCGATTGCAGGTGGACAGAATCGCGGCTTCGGGGGCAGCGAGCGACGAGCGCGCGCGCCACAGATCCTGGAAAGCGTCGAGGGCCGGCTTCAATTGCTCGAGCGGAAACGCCACGCGCTCGCGTAACGCGACGGGCGCTGTATGGTGATTGATTCCGATCGTGAGCAGTTGCATACGTGGGGGTACCATGGCCGCTCATCACAGTGAGTCGGCGCCGATATTTCAGCCAGTTATTATAGCGGTTCCATCCCGATGCTCGCCGAGCCCGCGAGCGCTCACGAACTGGGGGCGGCTACCGGTGCACGCGAGTTGCATGAAACCGGCTGCGCCTCTAGACTCGCCCGCTTCGCCCATGCTCCAGCGTGAACGCGCTGTCCCGTCGGATCTCCTTAAATAGAGAAAATAAGAGAGTCACCATGCGATTTGGCGGATTCCTTCGCGGCGTAGTGCCCGCCGGCGAAGTGACGTGCGGCGCGGGCAGGCGCTGATGGGCTGGCCTGGCATCGTCGTCCTGGGGCTTGCCGTCGCGCTGGCCGGCTGGTGGCTGCATCCGCTGCGCCGCACGGCCCGCGGGGCCTTGCTCATTGCCTTGATAGCTGGTGTCGCCGCCGCCGCTACCGCCAAAATGGCGGGTGATGTCTCGGGTCTCTTCCACGATGGCCAAACGCTTCAGTGGCCTGTCTGCACGGGCCTTGCACTGGTTGCCGTCGCCGTAGCGGTCGCCCTCGCGCCCCGCCGATGAACTTAGGTGTCTTCCATGAACGATCGTCTTTCCTCTAACGCTCCGCCCGCCGGATCCGATGCACCCATCGCCGCTCGCCTGGCGCGCCTGCGCGAAGCGATGGCGAGCGCTGGACTTGCCGCGTACATCGTACCGTCGTCGGATCCGCATTTGTCGGAGTATTTGCCGCAGCGTTGGCAAGCGCGCCAATGGCTGTCGGGCTTCACCGGCTCGGCCGGCACGCTTGTCGTCACAGCCGATTTCGCCGGCGTTTGGGCCGACAGCCGCTATTGGGTCCAGGCCCAGACGCAATTGGCCGGAACCGGCATCGAGCTCATGAAAATGTCGGGCGGACCGCAGGGGAACGCCTATGCCGACTGGCTCGCGAAGCGCGTTGCCGCCGGCGAGCGCGTCGGCGTAGACGGAGCCGTTATCGGCCTCGCCGTCGCACGTTCGCTCAACGAGGCACTGGGTGCGCGCGGGATCGCGCTCGTCACCGAACTCGATCTGCCGGAAACGGTCTGGACCGATCGGCCCGCGTTGCCGATGGATTCCGTCTACGAACATGCGCTCGCGGATGCCTGCGTCGCGAGGTCTGACAAGCTCGCGCTCGTGCGTGCGGCGATGCGGGAATCCGGGGCGCAGTGGCATTTTATTTCGACGCTCGACGACATCGCGTGGCTCACGAACCTGCGCGGTGCCGACGTCAATTTCAATCCCGTGTTCGTCGCCCATATGCTTGTGGGCCTCGACGAGGCGCGGCTTTTCGTGGGCGCCAATAAGGTGGCGCCCGCGATCAGCGAGGCGCTCATGCGCGACGGGGTGAAGGTGGTGCCGTACGAGCAAGCCGGAGCGGCACTCGCGGCGTTGCCTGAAGGC
This sequence comes from uncultured Burkholderia sp., assembly GCA_964425025.1. Lineage (GTDB taxonomy): Bacteria > Pseudomonadota > Gammaproteobacteria > Burkholderiales > Burkholderiaceae > Trinickia. Next base: position 18,227 of record CAYRLJ010000087.1, read on the forward strand.
TCGACGCTGCTGATCGACCCGCGCCGCGTGACCCTTGGATTGCGCGAGGCCGTGCCCGCGGCAGTGAGCATCGTCGAGGCGGTGAACCCGTCGACGTTCGCGAAGTCGCGCAAGACATTCGAGCAAGCCGAGTGTGTGCGCCGGACGATGGAGCACGACGGCGCGGCGCTCGCCGAGTTCTTCACGTGGTTCGAGGGCGCACTCGGCCGCGAGACGATTACCGAGCTGACGATCGACGAGCGGCTGACCGCCGAGCGCGCGCGCCGGCCCGGCTTCGTTTCGCCGAGCTTCGCGACGATCGCTGGCTTCAATGGCAACGGCGCCATGCCGCACTATCGCGCGACGGCGGCGGCTCACGCGACGATCGAGGGCGACGGGCTGCTGCTCATCGATTCGGGTGGCCAATATGCGACAGGCACCACCGACATCACACGTGTCGTGCCCATCGGCACGGTCAGCGACGCGCAAAAGCGGGACTTCACGATCATCCTCAAAGGCATGATCGCGTTGTCGCGGGCGCGGTTTCCGCGCGGCGTTCGCAGCCCGATGCTCGATGCGATCGCACGCGCGCCGATCTGGGAGGCGGGCATCGACTACGGCCACGGCACGGGTCACGGCGTCGGATATTTCCTGAACGTGCATGAAGGGCCGCAAGTGATTTCACACTATGCGCAGCCCGAACCGCACACGGCGATGGAAGCGGGCATGATTACGTCGGTCGAGCCCGGCGTGTATCGGCCCGGCCAATGGGGCGTGCGCATCGAGAATCTCGTGCTGAGTCGCGCCGACGGCGAGACGGAGTTCGGCGAGTTTCTCGCTTTTGAAACGTTGACGCTGTGCCCGATCGATACGCGTTGCGTCACACTGTCGTTGTTGCGCGAGGACGAGCGCGCGTGGCTGAACGCCTATCACGAGACGGTGCGTGTGCGCGTTTCGCCGCTTCTCGAGGGCGCCGCGAAGGCGTGGATCGAGGCTCGCACGGCGCCGATTTGAATGCATGGTCGCCATGCTGGGAAAGCTGGCAAACGAACGCGCATGAAACCGAAGGTTGCATGGCATTCATCGTACGAGCGCTGCGACCACCGAAGCGAGGCTGCGCGAGCTGGGCCTCGACTTCGGGGTTTGACAGCCGATCGGCGGGGCGATTGCCGACCGCTTGATGCCAACCGCGTGACGCCGATTAGCGCGTGATCGGCTTGTAGCGCAGGCGCTTCGGCTTCGCGCCTTCTTCGCCGAGCCGCTTGCGCTTGTCGGCCTCGTACTCCTGATAGTTGCCGTCGAAGAACACGGCTTGCGATTCGCCTTCGAAGGCCAGGATGTGCGTGGCGATGCGGTCGAGGAACCAGCGATCGTGCGAGATCACCATCACCGAGCCGGCGAATTC
>CAYRLJ010000088.1:0-1656 GCA_964425025.1 uncultured Burkholderia sp.
ACGTAACTGTTCGATGTCACGTTCGACATCGAACCGGTTTCCAGCATCGTGCCGAACGCGCGGATCGGTTGAACGGAGCCCGACGAGGACCCATACGCGACGCCCATCCGCCCGTCGGCGATCGACGGGTCGTCGGCGAGCCCCGCGTCGCGCAACGCGAGCTCGCTGGCCCGTACGGCGTACAGCGACACTGGTCCCATCGATCTCGTCTTCTTGCGCGGATACTCGGGCGGTGTTTCGAACCCCGGCAACGGGCACGCGAGGCGTGTGTGAAGCGATGAGAAGAAGTCCCACTCGGGCATGCGCCGCACTGCGTTGCGCCCCGCCCTCAGTGCGGCTTCGATCTCGTCCCAGTGAGAACCGAAGGCGGTCACCCCGCCCATTCCGGTGACGACGACACGCTTCATCAGATCATCCCGCCGTTTACGCCGATCACCTGACGCGTGATGTAGGAAGCCGCATCCGACATCAAAAAGCCCACCGCGGCCGCCACCTCGTCGGGGCGGCCCACGCGGCCCATCGGCACCGTTTGCAATGCTTGGTCGAGATGTTCGAGACTCGCGAGCATCTCCGTATCGACGAGGCCCGGCGCCACGCAATTGACCGTGATCCGGCGCGACGCGAGCTCAACCGCCAGCGCCTTCGTTGCACCGATCAGCCCAGCCTTGGCCGCGCTGTAGTTGACCTGGCCGCGATTGCCCATCACCCCGGACACCGAAGCAATCGTGACGATGCGCCCGCCCTGCTTTGAACGCACCATCGGCATCGTCAGAGGATGAACGACGTTGTAGAACCCGTCCAAGCCCGTTTCGATGACGGCGTCCCAATCGTCGTCCGTCAGGGCCGGAAACGCCGCATCGCGCGTGAGCCCCGCGCAAAGCACGATGCCGTAATAGGCGCCCTCGCGTACGAGTTCGGCCTCGAGCGCCGCACGGCATGCGATTCGGTCACGCACGTCGAACCGCACCAGGCCCGCTTGCCCGCCTTGCGCGACGATGGAATCGACCACGGCTTGCGCTTCGTTCACGCCATTGCGGCAATGCACCGTAACGGCAAAGCCATCGGCGGCGAGGCGATAGGCAATCGCGCGGCCGATGCCGCGGCTCGCGCCCGTAACGAGAACACGTCGGCTACTCATGCGCTGAAGCTTCCTTCGATGAATGCTTGAAAATCGTTCGGTTGAAATACCTTGACGACGGCTCGCGCGACGCAGCGCTCCTCGGCTGCGATCGTACATTCGTAGGCGCCGTGGCCCTCCTCGCTCTTGAGCACTTCCTTCGCTTCAATGCGCAGACACGCGCCGCGAGCGAAGGACGGCGCGAGCGCTTCATAGCGGCTCGCGCCGAGCAGCACCCCAGGCCGTGCGCGGCCGCCCGCGCGCATCGCCAGCAAGCCGACATGCGCGGCGATCGCCTGCGCCATCAGTTCGATGCCGATCCACGCCGGCATGGCGCCATCGGCATCGGCGTACCAGGCGTTTCGGTCGATGCTCGCGAGCACGGTCACGGCATCGTCACTGCATGCCACGATTTCGTCGACGAGGCGCATCGTGCCCCGGTGCGGCAGCACATCGTCGACAGACGGAGAGGCCGGGCCGCGATAGGCCGGGCCGCTCGCGTTCGCGCCGACCACGGCGCCGGCATGTGAGAGGGTGGG
>CAYRLJ010000088.1:1756-19510 GCA_964425025.1 uncultured Burkholderia sp.
AGGCCGGGCCGCTCGCGTTCGCGCCGACCACGGCGCCGGCATGTGAGAGGGTGGGCATAGTCATGGAAATGGTCATTGGGTCGTTCAGTGCGCGAGCACGAGGCTCACATTGCTGCCGCCGAAGGCGAACGAATTGCTCATCACGGCCTGCCCGGACGGCAGGTGCCGCTCGGCCTCGACGAGATCGAGCGGCGGCAGCGCCGAGTCGGCCACACCATCCCATAGGTGGCGCGGCAAGGCCACGCCTTGGCGGACCAGCGAGAGCCAAGCGAAACCGAGTTCAGTCGCACCGGCTGCGCCGAGCGTATGGCCCGTCAGCGGCTTCGTTCCGCTCGCCGCGACGCCATGCGGAAACACCCGCGACATGAGCCGTGCTTCCATTTCGTCGTTCTTGCGCGTCGCCGTTGCATGCAAATTTACGTAGCCGATCGCCTCGGGCGGCATGCCGGCGTCGGCGAGCGCCGCGCGCAGCGCCTGCTCGCCGCCGGCGCCCAACGGATCGGGCGCGGAAATGTGATGCGCGTCGCTCGATTCGCCGACGCCGGCCAATACCGCGGGCCCCTCGTCTCGGCTCACGAGGAAGACGGCCGCGCCTTCGCCGATGTTGATGCCGGCCCGGTTCGCGCTCATCGGATTCGTCAGTTGAAGGCTCGTCGATTCGAGCGCCGAGAAGCCGCGCAGCGTCAATTCGCACAGCGAATCGACGCCGCCGACGACGAGTGCATCGCATAGCCCAAGCTGCAGTAGACGGCGCGCGGTGGCGAACGCCTTCGCGCTGGACGTACACGCCGTCGAAATCGTGAACGCGGGCCCTTGCAGGCCCAACGCCGCGGCCGCGAACGGCGCGCTACTGCCGATTTCCATTTGCACGTAATCGAACGGGGCACCGTCGTTGGCACCGCCGCTCGTGCATCGTCCATGCGCCGCGCCGAGCGCCGCCTCACCCGCGCCGATGCCCGAAGTGCTGGTGCCGAGAATGACGCCGACGCGCGCCGTGCCATAGCGCGCGCAGGCGGCTTGCACGGCGGGCTCGATTTGCGCCAGCGCCGCTAGCAAGAGCCGGTTGTTGCGACAGTCGTAATGAGCCAGTTGCGCGGGCGGAGCCAGTTCCAGCGGCGCTCTCACGCGGCCGGCATAGGCGCCCTGCTCACCGCCGAATGCAATATGGCCCATTCCGGGCGAGACACCCTTAGCCAGCGCCGAGGCGATTGCATCGGCGCCGCAGCCGAGCGCGTTGACCATGCCGAGCGCATGCAAATAAACGTGAGGCAGCTTCATCGACGAGTCCTTTCTTCCGGCATGCCCATTGGCGCGAGCAATACGCAGACGGCGATGCCGGTGGCGAGCGTCGCGCCGAAACTCTTCAATACCGGCATGGTGCTCATCGCGAGCAGCCCGAACGAGAGCAGCGTGGTGGCGGCCGAAAGCGCGACCCCCGTCCATACCGCGCCGAGGTTGGCATCCGGGCGCGAACAACCCTCGCGCAAGAACACGGCGTAGTTCACGCCCACGCCGAGCACGAGCATCAGCGCGAGCCAGTTGAACAGCGTCAGCGGCACGCCGGCATAGCCGAAGGCGGCCAGTGCAACCGCCACCGCAAGCATCACAGGCAGGAGCACGCGTACGCCACCCTTCAACCCGTAGCGCCCGATCAGCAGCGCGAACACGAGCACGACGGCACCCGCGAGCCAGATCGCGCTGTCGAAACGGTAAGCGCCGAATAGGCGCGACACACTCGCCGCCTTATCGACGAAGGCGACGCCTGGCAACGCATGAGCGAGCGCGGTGAGCGCGGGCATTTGCGTCGAACTTGCGCCAAGCGGCATCACGATGGCCGCGTAGCCGGCCACGGCGTTGCCGGCGGTGCCGTCATGCACCGCACCGAGCCATAGATGACGGTAAGGCTGCGACCACGGCGTCGCGAGCCAGGAGTCGAGCGTCAGAGGCGGCGAGCTGCCTGGCTCCCACGCAGCGACGTAACGTGTCGCCGCCTCACTGCGAAAACCCGCACCGACCAACATCGCACGCAACGCATCGGGGGAGCGCAGCGCCGTCTGAGCAAACAGCGCGCGATCGTCCGCCTGCCGTTTGGCGGACGGAACGAACTGCGAGACCGACTGCCAACCCGCGAGCCGCCGTCCCGCAAGCGGCGCATCCAGCCGCTCGCCGAGCGCTTCGCAGCGTTCGAGGACGACCTCGGGCGTCGCGCCTTTGACAACGAAGAAACTCGCGTTGTCTTCCACGCCGATCGCCTCGCGGACCGCACGCTCTTGCGCCATGAGCGAAGGATCGCGCTGAACGAGCAAGTGGATGTCGTCATTGCTCGTGAGCTTCAGCCAACCCGGCAATGCAGCGATGAGCACCAGCGCGGCCAAGAACCATGCCCGGCCGCCATCGAACGCCGCCTGCCCAAAGCGCAGCAGGCGCGCCGCGCCGTCGAACAAATAAACCGGCGCGCGGCACGGCGCGCGTTCGAGCAACGCGGGCAGCAGCCACGTCACCGAGAAAAACGCCGTCGCAATGCCGACCATCGCAAAGCAGGCGATCTGTTTGAGCGCGGGGAACGGCGCCCAGGCGAGGATCGCATAACCGAGCAGACTCGTTGCGAGCGCAACGATCAGCGCCGGGCGCACCTCGCGCAAGCCGCGCTGCGCATCCCACCGCTCTCCCGCGCTCAGATAGAGGACGAAGTATTGAATCGAATAATCCACCGCCTCGCCGATCAAACTCGCACCGAACACAAGCGTGAGCAGATGGAGTTGGCCGAATATCGCCATCGTTGCCGCCAGCGCGCAGCCGATGCCGATTGCCGTCGACAGAAAACCCAGACCAATCAGTTTCGGCGAACGGAAAACCGCCAGCATCAACAATGCAATCCCGCATGCCGACCAGATGCCGATGCGATGCACGTCGTCCTCCGACGCCCGACGAGCGGCATCGGCATAGAAGACGGCACCGGTGCGAACGATGCGCACGTCGGGAAATGCCAGCATCGACGTGCGCTGCGCGCTCGCCGTCGCCTCGCGCGCGGCGTGTTGAACGGACGTCGCATAGGCGGAGCCTGGCAGCGTCGCCGTCACGAGCACGCTCGTCGCCGGGCCGCGATGGGCGACGAGCATGCCGTCTTCGACGCCCAGGTTCGCTGTCATGAGCGGCAACGCGCCGAGCCAACGGCTCAACCAGCCGAACGGGTCGTCGGCGAGCGGCGCCGTCAGCCCCGCGCGCAGCGGATCGAATAGGCGCTCCGCCAATAGGTCCGGCAATGGTGGCGAGCCCGACGCCAATGACGCGCGATCGGCGTCCGTTAGGAGTCCAAATCGATACGGCAGGTAAAAGCGCGCGATCTGAGACATATCGAACGGCGGCAACCGCGCCACGACGCCGCGAAAGGCGCCGCTTTGCGACAGCGATCGGGCAAGCGATTTCGCCGCCGCTTTCGCGTGCGCCGCATCATCGCTCGTCACGAGATAGATCGCGCGATCGCCCATCGTCGCCGCGAGCGCATCGAGCGCCTGCTCGGCCACGGGATCGGCTTCAGTCTTCGGCAGCAATGCCAGCAGATTCGTTTGCAGCGGCGGCACCGCCGTAGGGTCGCCCAACGCCGGCGCGGTAAAACGCCACACGCAATAGGCGAGCGCCACGCAAGCAAGGACCAGCCACGCGAGCAACGCGACGCGCCGTCTTTTCGCCGCCACCGCGCGCACCGCGTCCATCAGTGCGCTCCGAACAAGGCAAGTTCCGCCGGGGTCAGCGCATCGACCCGCTCGCTGCCCGAGAAATCGATGCGCGTCGTATCGCCGTTGGCGGCGACGATCTCGAGCATCGTCAGAAAAGCGCCGCCTTCCATGCGCAACGATTTGACGGCCTGCGCCAGCTGCGGCTGATTCGGCGTCAGGAGCAGATGCCAACGCGCCGTTGTGCCCTCGGCCGCAACGTCGAACTGCGAATAGAGCGCCGAGAGATCACCGCTTAGCATGGCACGCATCATCTTCGATACCTGCGCGATGCCACCGCGTCCCGCGCCGCGCGTCGAGCGGCTTCCATTCGAGTCGATCGTCGTGACACTGGCATCGCCGATCACATACGTCACGGTGCGCGGCGTCTCGGTGTGCCAAATCACGCCGCGCTCGCGCGAGAACACGAGCGTGCCCATGCTCACGAGCGGGGCCGACAGCGCGCCGAGCGTCTGAACCTGTCGAAACCGGGCGCGCACGCCGCCCTGATCAGCCAATTGGGCGGCAATGCGGGCGACAAGCTTGGCCTCTGCCGGCGCGGCGTTGCCCGACATGGCGCGCGGCCGGTTCGTGACCACGTCCGAAGACGAAGACGAAGCCGAAGCCGAAGCCGAAGCCGAAGCCGAGGCCAATGCCGATGTCGGTGCCGATGCGCAACAAGCTGCTGCCCAAACGAGTGCGGCCGAGGCTCCGCGCAGGAGCGTATGCCGCGCGGCGAATCGCGGACGAGCTTGCGTCATCGCGCGCATCCCAGCCCCAGCTTTTGGAACACAATGGGCGGCGAGACGAACTGCAACTCGCGCTTCGCGGCACAAACGGCAACCTGGATCGTATAGCCTTTCGTCAAGCGTTCGCCCGAGGCGGCGTCGACGATCTCATAGCCGATCTTCAAGCGATTCTCGAACTCGAGCAGTTCCGTGCGCACGTCGAGCGTCTGTCCGTAGACGGCCGGCCGCACGTATTTCAGATGTGCCTCGACGATGGGCCAAAGGTACCCCGACGCCTGCATCGCGGGATAGTCGTAGTCGAATACGCGCAGCAGCGCCGCGCGGCCGATTTCGAAGTACTTCAGATAGTGTCCGTGCCAGCAGACGTTCATCGCATCGACATCGTGAAACGGCACTTCGACGCGCGCGCAGGCCGTGAGCGGTAAGCGTGCCCTGTCCATTCAGCGCCTCGCCTCATTGAACGCGCCGGGCGGGCAAGCGCCGACCAGCGCGCCGTGCGCGATACATTGGGTGAGCGCGCGCAAGTCGCGTTCGAGCGCCCGATCTTCGTCGACGAAAGGCGAATGCGCGCCCACTTGTTCGACGAACGCCGCAAGCGGCGCGGTCAGCGATGCACTCGGCGTGATCGACAATCGCAAGCGTGCGGCTTGTACCGCCGCGAGCGTATGGGCCGCGGCGACCTGCTCCGTCAACTCGAGCACACGCAAGCAATCGCGCGCCGCGATCGTACCCATGCTGACCTTGTCCTGGTTGTGCGCTTCCGTCGAGCGAGAAAACACGCTGGCTGGCATCGTCAGCTTCAGCGCTTCGGCCGTCCATGCCGACGAGGAGATCTGCACCGCCTTGAACCCGTGGCAAATCGGCGCGCGCGTCAAACTCGCGCCCGACAAGTTGCGCGGCAAGCCGTTGTTGAATTTGTCGTCGACGATGAGCGCGAATTGGCGATCCATCAGATCGGCCAGATTCGCCACCGCCGTCTTCAGCGCATCCATCGCGAATGCGATGTGGCCGCCGTAGAAGTTGCCGCCGTGCAACACGCGCTCGCCGTCCACGTCGATGAGCGGGTTGTCGTTCGCGCTGTTCAGTTCGTTTTCGATATCGCGGCGTACCCACGAGAGCGCATCTTGCGCGACACCGATGACGTGCGGCGCGCAGCGGATCGAGTAGCGATCTTGCAACCGATGTCCCGCCGTATCCTCGCGCCCTGCGAGATCGTCACGAATCCATGCCGCCGCTTGCGCCTGCCCCGCATGCGGCTTGACGTCGAAGATCGTCGCATCGAAGTGCGCCGCACGACCGTCGAGCGCGACGGTGCATAGCGCCGTCAAGCGCGCCGCCAAGCGCGTCAATTGCGCCGCGCGCACGAACGCGAGACAGGCCAGACCCGTCATCACGGCCGTGCCGTTCATCAACGCCAGCCCCTCTTTCGGCGCGAGCTGGAGCGGGACACGGTCCAATTCGGCCCAAACGTCGGCGGCCGCACGCACCTGGCCGCCGAACGCGACGTCGCGCTCGCCCACCAGTGCGGCCGCGACGTATGACAAGGGCGTCAAATCGCCGCTCGCACCGACCGAGCCTTCGGCGGGAATGCGGGGCAAGACGTCGAAGTTGATGAGGTCGGCCAACCGTTCGAGCAGAATCATGCGCACGCCCGAATACCCGTACGCGAGCGAGTTCAGGCGCACGGCGACGACGGCGCGCGTCTCGGCCGGATCGAGCAAGCGGCCCATGCCGCAGCCGTGATAGCGCGTCAACTGCAGCGGCAGCGCCTCGACCAATTCCGGCGGAACGCTGATCACGCAAGCATCGCCGTAGCCGGTATTGACGCCGTACACCGTCGCGCCTGCATCGAGCCGGGCCCGCAGGAACGCCGCCCCACGCTCGATGTGCGCGCGCCATGCGGCATCAGCGTTCAGAGCGACGCTGCTCCCCGCGCTGGCGATCGCCGCGACATCCTCGATCGTGAGGCGGCGGCCGCCGATGCACACCGTTGCACCGGCAGCAAGCGTTTCAGGCGCGGTGCGACGCGCGGTCAAATCATCTTCGGCCATTGCCGTCTCCACTCTGGCGCGCCCAGAAATCGAAAAAATTGAACCATTGGTATGGCGCCTTGCGGCAGTAGTATTCGAGCCGCTGCGCGTAACGGCGCGCATGCGCGGTAAGGTGCGCCGCGCGCTCGCGCCGGGGTAGCTCGATGCGCTCGGCGAACGGCTCGAAGTAGACCCGGTGGCCACCATGCTCTTTCAAGCAAAAGAACAAGTAGACGGGACAGCCGAGCGCGTGCGCGAGCACGTAGGGCCCTTGCGCGAACGGCGCGGTACGGCCGAGAAACGGCACATCGACGACGCGTCCGGCCTCATGCGCGGGCACGCGATCGCCGACGATGACGAGCAATTCCCCCGCGTCGATACGCTCCTGCATCAACATCGCCGTCTCGGGACCGAAATCGGTCACTTCGAGCATTCGGCTTGCGAAGTCTCGATGCGCGCCGGCAAGCACGCTGTTGAAACGCCGCGCATGCTCGGTGTAGACGACGGCCGTCACTTTGGCGCGCGCGCCGCGCACCGCCAACGCACGCGTCATTTCCAGATTGCCGAGGTGCGCGCCGATGACGAGCGCGCCCTTGCCGCTTGCGACAAGCGCCTCGAACGCGGACGGATCGTCGAAGACGACGTCGGCCTTCATCACGCGCCCGCTCCAGGCGGCGAGCTTGTCGAGGCCCGCGTCGGCGAAGGCCAGCATGTGCCGATAGGCCGACCACCAGCCGGGCGACGGAGTAGCTTCGGCGGGCGAAGCCGCGCGCAAGCATGCGAAGTAGCGCTGCGACTCGAGCCGCGCGGCGCGGCCGGTCAGCACGAAGTACGCGACGATCGGATGGAGCCAAAGACGCGTCACCCGCATGCCCAACAGTCGTTGGCTCAGCGCGAGAAAATGCATGCCCGCGCGGCTGCCGCGTTCGGCGATGCGCCACCAGCCAGCGCGATGGCCAACCTCTCCCTTCGATTCGCCTGCGCGCGCAAGCGCTTTGCGCCCGAGCAGCACCGGCGAACGCAAGAGCATGCCGGCGACTAGGCGCAGGTGGCTCTTGCTGATGCGCAGGTTGTCCCTCACCACATCGAAGTGCGACAGACCACCCGGCGCATAGGTCACGCGCGTGGGAATCGTCACGAAACGCGACGCCCGCCACGACAAGCGAACGAGGATTTCGATATCGAAGTCCATCCGCGTCGGCAACGCAACGCTATCGATGAGCGCGCAAGCCGCGCCCAGCGGATAGAGGCGAAAGCCGCACATCGAATCGGGAATCGCCAACGACAGCGTTTCGATCCACACCCACACGTGCGTCAAATAGCGGCCGTACAACCTGGCTTTCGGCACCGTCTCGTCGTAGACGGGCCGTCCCAGCACGACAGCGTCGGGCGCCGCCCGGGCCGCGTCGAGAAAGCGAGGCACGTCGGCCGTATCGTGCTGGCCATCCGCATCGATTTGCAGCGCATGCGTGAAGCCGGCCTCGCGCGCAGCCTTGAGCCCCGCCATCACGGCGGCACCCTTGCCGCCATTGACGGCAAGCCGAAGCAGCGACACCCGCGGCGACCAGCGTTCGGCCAGCGCGGCGAGCACCGCTTGCGTGGCTCCATCGCTGCCGTCATCGACGACAAAAATCGGCAGCGCGTGCGGCATCAGCCGTTCGAGCGTCGTGCCGATCTCATCCTTATGGTTGTAGATCGGAATGACGATCGCCGCTCGCACGGTCATGCCGCCCCCTGATATGCGACGATGCCCGACGCGCTGTCACGTTGGCCGAAGCGGAACGCGAACCGCATTTTGCGGCGCTGCGCATCGTGCGCCAACGTCAAATGCAAAAGTGCGCCAGGCGGCACCGGAGCCATGAATTTGAGCCGTTCCACCGCGAGCATCGACCGCACTTGCGGCCAATGCTCAGCGCCCAATTGCACGGCCCAATCGATCTGCACGACCCCAGGCAAAATCGGCACGCCCGGAAAATGCCCGGCGAAGTGGACCAGTGTCGGCGGCACGCGCAGCTCGTAGTGCAGCACGTCTTCGTGTTTGAACTGCGCGAGCACTTCCATCCCTTGTGCCCGAACATCGAATGCGGCGGCGACGGCCGCGGCCGGCAGTTTGCCACGCGCATCGAACGGCAATGCCGAGCAAAACCGCCAGCGGCGAGGCAGGACGACAACTTCGAGATACTCGGCCAAATGCGCACGCAGCGTCTTCGCGAGTGCAATCCGCCCATCGGCGAGCAGAGCCTTGCAGCCTTCAGGCGTGAGCGCGATCAACACGCCGAGCCGTTCGCGCACCGCACCCGGCAATACGACGGCGGCGGCCTGCGCCACGTACGCATGGCGCCCCAGATGGGTCTCGATCTCAGGCAGCGAAACGCGCTTGCCGTCGAGTTTCACGACGCGATCGAGCCGGCCCTTGAGTCGGAATCGGCCGTCCTCGTCGAACTGCACCGCGTCGTCGGTACGATGCCACGCGTCATGGCCGAGATGCGGCGAGCGCACCACCAACGCACCATCCGCATCGCATTTGAGCGCGACGCCGGGCACGCCCTGCCAAGCATCCGACTGATCGCGCCGACGCCAAGCGATGCCCCCCGTTTCGGTACTGCCGTAGATTTCCACCGGTGCGGCACCGAAACGTCGCGCGTAGACATCCGCGGCCTGCTCGGAAAGCGGACCACCCGACGAAAAAAACGCATAGGGCATGGGGGAAAGCGTATCGAAGCCGGGCAGTTCGGACCAACGATCCAATTGCGATGGGCTCGATACGACGGCCGCGCGGCCGACCTGCTCGAACCGCGCTTGCAATTGCAGCGGCTCGGTACAACTCGCGCGATCGAAAGGCCGCCCCGCCGCTAGCGGCCAGAACACGCGAAACAGCAAACCGTAAATGTGTCGATGAGGCACGCTCGCGAGCATGGGCGCTTGCCCGAGCATGGCCCCCCATTGCGTCTCGAGCGTACGAACCTCGGCGTCGAATTGCGCAAGCGTCTTGCGCACCGCCTTCGGCTCGCCGCTGCTGCCGGACGTATAAAGCGTGAGCGGCGCATTCGCGTCGATGCTTGATCCGTCCAGGGGCACCGGGGCACAGGCATCGACCATGGGTAACTGCGCTGCCGTGAGCAGCAGGTCATAGCAGGACCCGAGCGCCGCCAAATAAGCAGGAGTCGACGCCGACGGCACAACCGGCTCCTCGCCGCGCGCGAGGACCGCGAACAGCGCACAGGCAAACTCGAACGGATCGTCGAGGCAAACGGCAACGCGCTGTCGCTCGCCCGGCTTCGTTTCGCGCTCGAGCCAGCCGGCATAGGCCGCCACGCGGGCCTTGAACGCCTTGAAGTCGAGCACCGCCGCGCCATCGAAGCAAACCGGCGTCGCACCGTTTCGCGATGCCCACGGCAACTCGTGCAATGCAACGAACGAGGCGTTCAACGCGTCTTCCCCCGCAAAACGAACGCATGACGCCAAGCGATTTCCGCGACGATCAACACGCCGATCAACAAATAGGTGATGAACCCGTTATAGAGCGCCCACAAGGCACGCGAGCCCCAGATCATGCTCGCCGCCGATGCGCAAGCGTTCAGCGCGAAGAATGCGCACCAAACCTGCGTGACGCGGCGCGTGTGACGCACCGAGCGCTCGTCGAGTTCGGGCCGGCGCACGCGCGCGAATTTCTCGATCATCGATGGGCCGCCGTGGCACAGCGTCGCGCCGAACGCGAGGAGCATGCCAACGTTGACGACGATCGGGTAAGCACGCAGCAATGTCTCGCTATCAGTCACGGCAATGGCCGCCGAAAAGCCGCTCATGGCCAGCGCCGCGGCCCATTCGAGCCGCGTCAATTTGGCGAGCAGCGCGGCGACGCTGCCGGCGCCGAGCCAACGCTGCAGCCACAGCAGAACCAGCAGTGCGAGCCCGATGAAACGCGGCGAACCGAAGCGCCAGAACGCGAGAATCACGACCGGATAAGCCACTTGAAGCACGACGCTCGCAACCGCGCGCGCACGCCGGCAGGATGCCGTGTGCGCCGCGTGCGCCGCGGGTGTCGAGGCTGCATGCATCGGATCAAGCAGCCAGCAGCGATTCGACGGCGCCGATGACGTCGCCCACCGTGCGCACCGATTTGAACTCCTCCGGCTTGATACGGCGGCCCGTCATTTCTTGGAGCTTGATGGCTAGATCGACGGCGTCGATGCTGTCCAAATCGAGCTCGTCGAACAGATGGGTTTCGGGCATCACGCGCTCCGGCTCAATCCCGAAGTTTTCGCTAAAGATCGCGCGGATGCGCTCGAGAATTTCGATATCGGTCACGGTTCACTCCCCTTCCGTTACGGTGCCGCTGTCGACGTGCGCCGTCACCCGTTGGCTATGAACGAGCGCGGCAAGCGTGCTGATCGAGCGAAAGTACTCGCGCGTACGCTCGTCATTGGCGGCAATAGTCAATTCATAGTGTTTGCGCAATACGATGCCGATTTCGAGCGCATCGATCGAATCGAGACCGACGCCATCGGTATCGAAGAGCGGGGCATCGTCATCGATATCCTCGGGACGCAAATCCTCCAGATCGAGCGCCTCGATCAACAACCGCTTAATTTCGAGTTTTAAAGAATCCATATGCAAACAAATGCTCGGTGATATGTGCTTGAACCGCTTGCGCGACGGCGCGCGCAGCAGCGGCTTGCGGCGTATCGGGAGCGATGAAACCGTCGAGCACGAGTGGGTCGAGCGCGGCGATGCGCATGCGGAACGGGCGTGACGGCACGTGATACCAGCGCATGCGCTTGGTGAAAGCCGGCGGATCGCAATCGATCAGAACAGGCCGGATCGGGATGCCCGCGCGTAGCGCCATATGGGCGAACCCACGCGAAAACGGATGGAGACGATCGCCTTCCGGGCTGCGCGTGCCTTCGGGAAAGATGATCATCGTATAGCCGGCCGCGAGTTGACGCGCGCCGGCCTCGATCAGTTCGGACGGATCCACGTTGCTGACGTATCGCGCCGCGCGCACGATGCCCCAAAGGCACGGATTGCCCCAGTGCGCGTTCTTCACGACGCAGCAGGCGCGCGGAATGAGCGCGAGCAGCACCATCACATCGAGATAGGTGGGGTGATTCGCGACGATGATGGCGGGCCCACGTGCACCGAGCGCCGCGAGCCCGCTTACGTCGAGCCGCATGACCCCGATCGCCTCGAGCAGCGAGACGAGCGCGCGAAAAAATACGTGGATGATCGCGACGACGACACGCTGGCTGGAAGCGCGATGCGGCCAAAGCCAGGCGAACGGAAAGACAAGGACGGAAAACAGAAGGCCGCAAAGGCCGAAGACGGTAAACGCGGCGCCCGTGGCGACGAGGCGCCACGTCCTATCGATACGCGCCATCATCGGCTCGTTCATACAGCACCGCATGCGTGCAACGACCACTGCCAACGGCGCCCAAGTCCCTGCCACGCCACAGCGGCGCGAGCGGCCATTCCGTGCATCAACGCTTCGCCCTGCGTCGAGAATGTGGGCAAGGCGCCCTCTGCTAGCGCGGGACCGGCCGCGCACTCGAGCTGCATGCTCGCTTCGCGATCGAGCAAGATGGCGAGCGCGCCTGCCGGCATGTCGTGATCGACGGTGCCGTAGCGCTCGTCCACCGGTTCGTCGGCGTAGATCAAGAGCACGGGGCTAGCCGGATCGGCACTGTATTGCGCATGCGCCTCGAGCAACGCGTAGCCGAGCGTTTCGGCGCCGGCCGAGACTGCCGTCGCGGGCGATCGGTCGCCTCGGGCAATGCCGTGCACGCCTGTCATCGCATTGAGCACGGACAGGCTGAACGCCGTGGGTGACACGGGCTGCTCCGCGACGATATCGTCGAGTATTCCTGTAGTGCGGCGCAATTCGCCGTGACGGGAAGCAAATACGAGACGCACGGCCTCGAGATTGGCCGCGCAATCGTGCGCAACCTTCAAAGCCATCTTGGAAAGCGTGCTTAACCGACGCCGCACGAGCGGGTCGATAAATCCGATATCGGGCGCAGCCGTCGCGCCGGCCGGCCAGGAAGACCAGCGGGCGACTGGAATGGTCCAGCGCAGGTCGAGCATTTCGTTGTTCGTTTGCGAATCAAAACCACCGGTTGCCCGGCGCAACGATGCGAACGACGAAAGCCCTTACGGCACCCCCGCGTACCACACCCCGTGTTGGTCAATCTTGGTTTGTCTTATCCGGGGTATAAAACTGACATGCCCCTGCCGCATCGGCAAAAAACCTTTCAATTGTTTTTCAATTCTCACCCGGCGCCCCCGAACCGCCGGGCGAGATAATACTGAAAAAATCATCTTAAAAACAGTAGTTAACGAAGTCGTCGCATTAACACGACGCTCGCCCTGCAGTATTCACCCCGCAGCATTCATTTCGAGGCCATGTCGCGCTGTGGGCTCGGCGGCACCGGCGGCGATCGGCTCAGGACTGCTCATTGCACGGGCACCTCATTGGTCAGCACCGCGCCGCGCTTGTCGTAACGCACGCGCACGGTGCGCACGGTGCCATTGCCGAGCGGGAAATCGGCAAGCGCACTGCGCACGAGATATGGCATCGCGCGCACGAGCGACGATTCTTCATCGGTATTGCGCGCCGTGACGTTATAGACTTCCTTGCCCGAGGCCCGCTCGGTGATGCGGATGCTGAGCGCATGCGTGAACACGGGGTAGCTTTGCGTCACATAATCGGGCGGAAACGGGCCGTACGGGCCCCAGGGGCCGATCGGCCGCCAGAAGGGGCTTGGCCACGGATTTCCGTAGAAAACGGGCTGAGTCACGGTAACAGTATCGCTGTGGATCGAATACGCCAGCCCGACCAGATAATGGGCATCGCCGCTCGGCACTTGCCGGAACGCGTAGGCATCCAGTTCGTTCGCGACTAGCTGTTCGTACGTCGCCTGCTCGATGTTGTTTTGCTGCGCGTTCGCGCGGGCGAACGCATAGGTGCGCGCCGCATCGCTACCGCTCCAATTGGAGAAAGCCGTCACCTGCGTCGACACGTAAGTCGTGCAGCCTGAGAGCAGCATCGTCGTCACCGCGATCGCCGGTACGACGGCCCGCCAAAGTCGCGCCCATTTCATTTTCTTGTCCTCGCCAGTCTCGTCGGTTCGCGCAGGTCTTGCGCGACGGATTCGATGATACCGCCGACCGAGCCCCACTTCCAAAGCCACGCCTTGTCCTTGTTTCGGCATAGATGCCCGCGCCTTTGTACAATGGACAACCAGGCTCGCGTCGGGCTTCTTACCGGGGCACGCGAGTCAAAACCGGTTTCTCTCATCCATCCGCCATGTCCGATACCGTCAATCCCGCTGTGATCCGCCGGGCCGACTACGCTGCGCCCGCCTTCCTCATCGACTCCGTCGCGCTCGAATTCGATCTCGTGCCCGAGCGCACGCTCGTCAAGAACACGATGCGAGTGCGCCGCAATCCCGATGCGAGGGCGGCCCATGGCGCGGGCGGCGCACATCTCGAATTGATGGGCGAGGCGCTAGAATTCATCGGCGCCGCAATCGACGGCCAAGCGTTGCCCGAAGGCGCCGTGCGCTCGCACGAGCATGGCCTGACGATCGAACAAGTACCCGAGGCCTTCACGCTCACGATCGAGAGCGCTTGCAATCCCGGCGCAAATACGACGCTGTCGGGCCTGTACGTATCGAGCGCGAACTTCTTCACGCAGTGCGAAGCCGAGGGCTTTCGCCGCATCACCTACTTCCTCGACCGCCCCGACGTCATGGCGACCTACACGGTCACCCTGCGCGCCGATAAAGCCGCCTACCCGGTGCTGCTCTCGAACGGCAATCTGATCGAAGAAGGCGATCTGCCCGACGGCCGTCACTTCGCAAAATGGGAAGACCCGTTCAAGAAGCCGAGCTATCTGTTCGCGCTCGTCGCGGGCAAACTCGTCTCGATCGAAGAGCGAATCCGCTCGGGCTCGGGCAAGGAGAAACTGCTCCAAGTATGGGTCGAACCGCACGATCTCGACAAGACGCGGCATGCGATGGAATCGCTGATTCACTCCATCCGTTGGGATGAAGAGCGCTTCGGCCTCGAACTCGATCTCGACCGTTTCATGATCGTCGCCGTCAGCGATTTCAACATGGGCGCGATGGAGAACAAAGGGCTGAACATCTTCAACACGAAGTACGTGCTCGCGAATCCGGAAACGGCCACCGATACGGATTTCGGGAACATCGAGGCCGTCGTCGGCCACGAATACTTTCACAACTGGACGGGCAACCGCGTCACGTGCCGCGACTGGTTCCAGCTCAGTTTGAAGGAAGGGCTGACTGTCTTCCGCGACCAAGAGTTCTCGGCCGACATGCAAGCCGGCGCCACCGATGAAACGGCGCGCGCGGTCAAGCGGATCGAGGACGTGCGCGTGCTGCGCCAGATGCAGTTCGCCGAGGATGCAGGCCCCATGGCGCACCCGGTGCGGCCCGAAAGCTACGTGGAGATCAACAACTTCTACACGATGACCGTCTACGAAAAAGGCGCGGAAGTCGTGCGGATGTACCAAACGCTGTTCGGCCGCGAGGGCTTTCGCCGCGGCATGGATCTTTACTTCAAACGCCACGACGGGCAAGCGGTCACGTGCGACGACTTCCGCCACGCGATGGCCGACGCGAACGGCCGCGATTTGACGCAGTTCGAGCGCTGGTACAACCAAGCCGGGACGCCGCGCGTGTCCGTGCTCACAGCATACGACGCACAAGCTCAGCGCTATAGCGTGACGCTCGCGCAAGGCTACGGCGAGCCATCGCACGCGGCGCGCGAAACACAAAAGGGCCCCCTCTTGATCCCGTTTGCCATCGGCCTCGTTGGCCGCGACGGCAAGGACATTGCGCTGCGTCTCGAAGGCGAGGCAAGCGAGGCGGGCACGACGCGCGTGATCGAATTGACGGAGCAGGAACAGACATTCACGTTCGTCGACGTGAAAGAAGCACCGCTGCCCTCGCTGCTGCGTAACTTCTCGGCGCCTGTGATCGTGGAGTACGCCTACACGAACGACGAACTCGCGTTTTTGTTCGCGCATGACAGCGACCCGTTCAACCGCTGGGAAGCGGGGCAGCGCCTGGCCACGCGCGAATTGCTGGCGCTGGCCGCGCGCGCGCAAGCGGGCGAGCCGCTTACGCTCGACGATTCCACCGTCGCCGCCTTCGCCCGCGTGTTGACCGACGAAACGCTTTCGCCGGCCTTCCGCGAGTTGGCCATGATGCTGCCGTCCGAATCCTATCTGGCCGAACAAATGGCCGAGGCGGATCCAGCTGCGGTGCATGCCGCGCGTCAGTTCGCGCGCAAGCGTCTGGCCAATGCGCTCAAGCGCGAATGGCTGACGATCTACGAAGGCCACGCGACACCCGGTGCGTACGAGCCGACGCCGCAAGCGGCAGGTCACCGCGCATTGAAGAACCTCGCGCTCGCTTACCTGGCAGAAGCCGACGATCCGGCGGAAGCCATCCGTTTTGCCCACAAGCAATACGACAACGCGAACAACATGACCGATCGTTCGACCGCACTCGCCGCCCTGCTTTCGGCGTCCGCCTCGGCCGGAGCCGGCGTGGCCGAGCCGGCGCTAGACGATTTCTATCGCCGCTTCGAGCAAGAACCGCTCGTCATCGACAAATGGTTCGCGCTGCAGGCCACGCAGCGGGGCACGAGGGAGCGCCCGGTCATCGATATTGTGCGCAAACTCATGGCGCATCCGGCGTTCACGTTGCGCAACCCGAACCGCGCGCGCTCGCTGATCTTCAGCTTCTGCGCGGCCAATCCGGCGCAATTTCACTCGACCGACGGCTCCGGCTACGCGTTCTGGGCTGAGCAGGTTGTCGCGCTCGATGCGCTCAACCCGCAGGTGGCTGCGCGGCTCGCGCGCTCGCTGGAACTATGGCGCCGCTACACGCCCGCATTGCGCGAGCGCATGCGCGAAGCGCTCAAACACGTGGCCGGACGGGTCAAGTCCCGTGACGTACGCGAGATCGTCGAAAAGGCGCTGGCGTGAAGCGCAGGCGCAGCGCGCTGCTCGTGCGGTGAAATCGACGCCGAGCCAGCCACCTTAAAGCAGAGCGGCGCTAATCAAGCGCCGCTCTTTTTTTGCACGCGGCTTGCTGCGCCCCAGACGCCCCGGCGCGGATCGCATAAGACATAAGACATATGGCGTATGGCGTATGGCGTATGGCGCCTGACATCCGGCGTACGGATACTGATAAAAACGCGAAGGCTCACCCCTGCCCGCGGGTAAAATCGTCGGATTCCCATGGCTTTGGAGCACCGCAATGTCCTTGCAACGTCGCACCACTCTGACTAAGTACCTGATCGAGCAGCAACGAGAGACGAACAACCTGCCGGCCGACTTGCGCCTGTTGATCGAAGTCGTCGCGCGCGCTTGCAAGCTCATCAGCTATCACGTGAGCAAAGGCGCGCTCGGCGAAGCGCTCGGCACCGCGGGCACCGAGAATGTCCAGGGCGAAGTGCAGAAGAAGCTCGATGTGCTGTCCAATGAAATCCTGCTCGATGCCAACGAGTGGGGCGGCAACCTCGCGGCAATGGCGTCCGAGGAAATGGAAACGCTGTTCCCCATCCCATCGAACTATCCGCGCGGCGAATATCTGCTCGTGTTCGATCCGCTCGACGGTTCCTCGAACATCGACGTCAATGTCTCGATCGGCACGATCTTTTCGGTGCTGCGCTGCCCGGGTGGCCAAGAAGCCACCGAGGAATCGTTTCTGCAACCGGGGCGTCAACAAGTGGCGGCCGGTTACGCGGTGTACGGTCCGCAGACGGTGCTCGTGCTGACGACGGGCAACGGCGTGAATTGCTTCACGCTCGATCGGGAACTGGGCTCGTGGGTGCTCACGCACAACAACTTGCGCATTACCGAAGAGACGCGCGAATACGCGATCAACGCTTCGAACGAGCGTCACTGGTATGAGCCCGTGCAGCGTTACGTGGGCGAGTTGCTGGCGGGCAAGACGGGGCCGCGCGGGGCCGACTTCAATACGCGCTGGGTGGCGTCGATGGTGGCTGACGTGCACCGCATTTTGAACCGCGGCGGCATCTTCATGTACCCGGCCGATAAGCGCACGCCCGATAAGCCGGGCAAGCTGCGGCTCATGTACGAAGCGAATCCGATGGCGTTCATCGTCGAGCAAGCGGGCGGCGCGGCCACGAACGGCGTCGAACGCATCCTCGACATTCAGCCGAAGAGCCTTCACGAGCGCGTGGCGGTGTTCCTCGGCTCGAAGAACG
>CAYRLJ010000089.1:0-19385 GCA_964425025.1 uncultured Burkholderia sp.
ACCAGCGTCGGGATCATTAGCAGCCCCGATTACCCGCTCAAAGGCGACGAAGCCAGCAACCCCTAATAACGGCCATAAATTGGTCTGCATTTTTGTCTGTCTCCATGACACGAACGTCGAACATGCCGCGTCGCGCTTTCTCTTGTTGTGTTTTGCCTGCTCACACGTCGCGGCAAACGCAGGCGATGCGTTTATTAGTGTTCATCGCCTGTTTGGTACGGCTCTATCGGCCGCTTGCCCTGCTTAGCGAGTGAACGCCCTGTTCGGGGACGGGCGCCACGCTCGGATTGCGATTTTTCTAGTTGTTCAGCCATCCAACTGCCACGCGCACACGGCCTTCCTCCTCGGCCGCAATAGACCGCGCGAAGACCGCACGAAGAAGCCCTCAGCGCGAGAGCGCCGATGCCGCTCGCACCTCGATGCCGTTTTCCTCGAGCGTGCGGCGCAGTTTGCTTGCGAACGCGAGTGCGTGCGGACCGTCGCCGTGCAGACACAGCGTGCGCACGTCGAGCGGTACCCATCTGCCTGTCACGGCGCGCACGCGCTTGTCGCGCACCATCGAGAGCACATGCGCGAGCATGACATCGTCGTCGTCGATCAACGCGCCGGGCTCGCTGCGCGGCACGAGCGAGCCGTCGTCACGGTAGCCTCGATCGGCGAATCCTTCCTCGATGGCCACGAGCCCCGCGTCGCGCGCCATCGTGATGAAACGGCTGCCTGCTAGACCGAATACCGCGACCGACGGGTCGAAGTCGTGCACGGCCGAGATGATGGCCTCGGCGATCGCGGGGTCGTGCGCGGCTTGGTTGTAGAGCGCCCCATGCGGTTTTAAATGCGCGACGCGCACGCCCTCCGCTTGCGCGATCGCCGACAGCGCGCCGAGCTGATAAAGAATGCCGGCGTAAATGTCGTCGGCCGGCAGATGCATTTCCTTACGCCCGAAATTGGCCGGATCGTGAAAACTCGGGTGAGCGCCGATCGAGACGCCGCGCTGCACGGCAAGCCGCACGCAGTCGCGCATTGCATTGGCACCCCCGGCATGCCAGCCGCAAGCGATGTTCGCCGAGCTGACGAGGCCGAGCAGTGCTTCGTCGGCGTCGCCGCCTTCGCCGAGATCGGCGTTCAAATCGATATCCATGACTTCCTCGTTACAAAATCTTCAAGCGGCGCGCGACAGTCGTTGCATCCGCTCTTCATGCATGGCGATCGCGGCATCGATCTGGCGCAGATACGCGTGTTCGTCCGCGAGCGCATGACGCGCTTCCTCGCGGGTCGTGCGCACAAAGCGCACGGCCGCGCCGAGCCTCACTTGGGCGAGTTTCCATAAGTCGGCGGCGATGATAACGGCGATGCGCGGATAGCCGCCCGTCGTCTGCGCGTCGCTCATGAGCGCGATCGGTTGTCCGTTGCCGGGGACCTGGATCGTGCCGGGCAACACCGCATGCGAAAGCAGCTCGGTCTGCTGCTCGCGCGCGAGCGAGGTGCCCTCGAGGCGGTAGCCCATCCGGTTGCTGTTCGGCGTCACGCGCCATTCGTCCGCCCAAAACGCCGCGCGGGCCGCTTCGTCGAACGTGTCGTACTCGGGGCCAAGCAGCACGCGGATGACTTCCGCTCGTTCGGCGCCTGCCTGGTGTTTGCCGCGGCGTATCGGTTCGCGTGCCACTTGGGCAAATCGGCACCAGTGCGGCGCCTTTACACCGAACGCCGGCGCATCGGCCACCATCGCCCGGCCTTGCCGGAGCGTGCTCTGCCCAATCGGCAAGCGATCGCCGTCGCGCAGCTTGCGTCCGCCGAGCCCGCCAAATCCGGCAGCCAGATCGGTGCTGCGCGATCCGAGCACCGGAACGACATCGATTCCACCTTGCACGCAAACATAGCCGCGCATACCGCGGGCGGGGCCCGCCAGCACGAGTTCCTGCCCCGCGGCTACCGGCAGGCTCCACCACGTGTGCACGGGGGAGCCAGCGAGCGTGGCGTTAAATTGCGCGCCCGTGATCGCGACGCGCGTGGCGCGCGCGAAACGCAGCACTGTCGGCCCGACGGTCACCTCGATCGCGGCCGCCTGCGGCTCATTGCCGACGAGGCGGTTGCCGACTTCCAGCGCGAGCGTGTCGAGCGCGCCGGCCTTGGCCACGCCGAGATGCCGGTACCCCGCGCGACCGAGATCCTGTACCGAAGAGAGCACGCCAGCACGCAGTATGTCGATCATCGAACGATCTCCAAGACGGTGAAGCGTACGCGATCGCCGGGTTGCAGCAGGCTCGGCGGATCCCGAGTGGGATCGAACAGAGCGGACGCCGTGCGCCCGATCAGCTGCCAGCCGCCCGGCGACGCGGACGGATAAATGCCCGTTTGCGCGCCGCCGATGCCGACCGATCCGGCCGGCACCTCGAGCCGCGGGACCTCGCGGCGCGGCATGTGCAGCGAGGCATCGAGCCCGCCGAGATACGCAAAACCCGGTTGGAACCCGACGAAGAATACGATGTATTCGGCGCTCGCGTGGCGTCGGACGACTTCCTCGACGTCGAGCCCCGTATGGGTGGCCACGGCTTGAAGATCGGGGCCATCTTCGCCGCCGTAACGTACGGGAATCTCGACCTCGCGCGTGGACACCTGCACGGCGACGGCTTCTCTCCATGCCGCCGCAAGCTCGAACGCGAGCGCTTCGAGATCGGCGCACAAAGGATCGAAGACGATCGTCAGATTGTTCATGCCGGGCACGACCTCGGCGACGTTCGGCCACTGGCGTACGGATTGGGCAAGCGCCCAGATGCGCGCCTGGCACTCGAGCGTCGCGCTCCCCTGCGCCTCGCACACGAGCGCACTGTCGCCAAATGGGTAGATTCGAGGTTCTGTCATTTCACTTTGCGTCGGGCGCCCTAAAGCGTACTCGGCGGGTAGTCGGGTTGAACGTACGGTTCTTGAGGTCGCATTATCGATAAATTATCGATATTTTACCCATAAGCGTTTTTGCTAGTGATGGCGCTCGGATGGGCGGCGTACACTTCGTAGACTCTTTTTCCATCCTGAGCCTCCTAGCTGCCGTCATGTCGCGCCACCCAACCAAGATCGTATCCTCCGAACATCTCGTTTCCGAAACGAGCGTCGAACTGTCGGAATTCGAATACGGTCTGATCATGGCGAGTAACGCGTTCAACCGCTGGATGGTGCGATGCATGTCGGCGGCCGGCGCCAAGGACATGACGGCCATCGAAGTGTCGCTGCTGCACCACGTCGGCCACCGCGAGCGCAAGAAAAAACTCGCCGACATCTGCTTCGTGCTCAATATCGAGGACACGCACGTTGCCACGTACGCGTTGAAGAAACTCGTTAGTAGAGGGTATGTGGAAAGCGAAAAAACGGGCAAGGAAGTCTTCTTTTCCGTGACCCCGGCCGGACGAGAACTGTGCAACAAGTACCGCGAAGTACGAGAAAGCTGTCTCATCGCGGCATTGAAGGAAAGCGGGCTCGCCAACGAGCAGATCGGCGAGGCCGCCCAGCTTATGCGAAATGCGTCGGGGCTCTACGATACAGCGGCGCGCGCCGCCGCATCCCTCTGAATCTCAATATTGTGAATTGCCGGATTCGCGTCTTGCTTGGGCAGCGGTGCTAGACGCGGCGCCTTTTTACGAAGCCTGCTGCGGGTTGCGCGCGCTTTCGAACCACCCCGCGTCAGTGGCGACGGCATCGAGCGGCACGTCGTGCACCTCGCGGGGCAATGCGGCCCGGCACGCCTCGTAAGCGATTCCGAGCGTGACCGGCTTGGCGACATCGGGCCAGGCCGCGAGCGTGCGATCGTAGTAGCCGCCGCCGTAGCCGAGCCGATAGCCCTCATCGTCGAAGCCCACGCAGGGTACGAGCAGCAGATCGGGCAACACCGGCCGCGCCGGTTCCGGCTCCGGGATGCGATGGTGTCCGATGCGCATCGGGGTATCCGGCGTCCACGCGTGAAACGCGAGCGCGTGCCCCTTCATCGCGATGACGGGCAGCGCGGCCTGGCGTCGCGTGTCACGCGTGAGCCATTCCTCGATGATCGGGCGCGCATCGAATTCTCCCGCGAGCGGCCAATAAAATCCCACTGTATGGGGACCGTAACGCTCGAGCGCCTCGCGCAGATGAAGGGCGAGCGACGTGTCGGCACGGCCTTGCGCGGCTGCCTCGCCGCGTGTGCGAAGCAAGCGTTTTCGCAGCTCGGCTTTCGATTCCGCCTGAAGGTTGCGTGCTATGCTTTCGCTCACTTTTTGCTCCTCGAATTCGCTCAGAACCACGATGTCAAAACGCTTTGCCCGAGTATATCGTGCGGCCGCTTTCGCACTAGCCGCCGTTGCGCTCGTCGCCTGCGGCACCGCCTCCGCGGGACGCCAGGCGCGTCCGAGCGCGGCACTCACCGACGACCAGATTTTCGTGCGCCTGCGCGAGGCGGCGCGTAACAACGACGCGGCGCGCGCGGCGCAGCTCGCGGCGATGATTCCGAACTATCCCGCACCGTCGTACCTCGAGTACTTCCAGCTCAAGCCACAGTTGTTCGACGGCAGCGGCCACGCGCGTCTCGACGCCCCCGATCAGCCCGTGCTGTCGTTCTTGCAGCGCCACGACGGCGAAGCGATCGCCGACCGCCTGCGCAACGATTACCTCGTCGTCTTGGGCTCACGCCACGACTGGCGCAACTTCGATGCGCAGTATTCGCGCTTCACGCTGAACGACGACACGCAAGTGAAGTGCTATGCGCTCGAGTCTCGCGCGGCGCGTGGGGAGAACGTCGGCGAAGCGGCGCGCACGCTGCTCGTCGAGCCTAGGTGGTACGGCGACGGCTGCGTGGATCTGATTACCGCGCTGGCGGCGAACCACCAGTTCAGCGACGACGACGTCTGGCAGCAGATCCGCGTGGCTTACGAGCAAAACGCGACCAACACCGGCAGCCGGCTCTTCGACGCGCTCGGTGCGCTGCGTCCCGATCAGAAATTCATCGATCAAGCGACGAGCGCGCCGCCGCTCCTACTCGCGCGCGGGGTGGGGCCCGATTCGGCTTCGCACGCGCTTGCGCTGCTCGCCGTGACGACGATGGCACGCAACGATGTCGTCACGGCGGCGGCCACGTTCGCGACGGTCGCGCCATCGCTGTCGCTGGCCGAGCGTGCAATCGGGTGGGGCACGATCGGTTATCAAGCGGCCGTACGCCGAGTGCCGGGCGCGGTCGACTGGTACCGTCTGTCGTCGAATGCGCCGCTGTCTTATCCGGGCTACATGTGGCGCACGCGCAGCGCGCTGCTGGCCGGAGATTGGACGATGGTGCGCTGGTCGATCGAGCAGATGCCCAGCGCGCTGCGTACTCAACCGGCCTGGATTTACTGGCATGCGCGCGCGCTCGAAAAGAGCGGCAGCCCCGAGGACAAAGCGCTCGCCACGCAAGAATACGAGCGCATCGCTTCGGGCTTCGATTTTTACGGTCAGCTCGCCACCGAAGCGCTTGGCCGCAAGATCGTCGCGCCGCCGAAAACGTCGGTGACCGACGCCGAAATCGATGCCGCGAGCCATACCCCGGGGTTTGAACTTGCGCGCCGGTTCTATGCGCTGAACTTGCGGCTAGAGGGCAATCGCGAATGGAACTGGCCGCTGCGCGGCATGAGCGATCGTCAACTACTGGCAGTGGCCGAGTATGCGCGCCGCATTCAGTTGTACGACCGTACCGTCAACACGGCCGACCGGACGCAGACGGAGCACGACTTCTCGTTGCGCTACCTCAGCCCGTTTCGCGACATCGTGGAGCGCGATGCGAAATCGACGGGGCTCGATGTCGAATGGGCTTATGGGCTCATTCGGCAGGAATCGCGCTTCATCATCAATGCGCAATCGGATGTAGGTGCAGGCGGCCTGATGCAATTGATGCCGGCCACGGCCCAGATGGTGGCGCGCAAGATCGGGCTTGGGCCGCTCGCGCCCGGGCAACTGAACAACATGGATACGAACATTTTGCTCGGCACGACGTATCTATCGATGATCTACAATCAGTTCGACGGTTCGGCCGTGCTCGCCACGGCCGGCTACAACGCGGGGCCCGGCCGGCCGCGCCAGTGGCAGGCGACGTTGCAGCGCCCCGTCGAAGGCGCGATTTTTGCGGAGACGATTCCGTTCAACGAGACGCGCGACTACGTCAAGAACGTGCTGTCGAACACGGTCTACTACGCGGCGCTGTTCGAAGGCCGTCCGCAATCGCTGAAGGAGCGCCTCGGCGTCATCTTGCCGCAACCCCAATAAAGCAGGCCGTTCGAGCTGGCCGGCGCGCGTGACGAGCGCGCATGCCAGCGGTGCTTGTCGCGGCGGCCGCCCGCAAGGAATCGAAAATGCGACATCAATCCATTGCGTTGATCGGCGGTTCCGGCTTTATCGGCTCTCATCTTGCCAGTGCGCTTGTCGCGGCCGGCAAGAGCGTGCGCATCGCGACGCGCAAGCGCAGCCACGCGGGCCATCTCACGTTGTTGCCGCTCGATGTAATCGAGTTCGATCTGTTCGATCCTGTCGAGCTTGCACGATTCGTCGAGGGCGCGGACGCCGTCATCAATCTCGTGGGCACGCTGCACGGCCGTCGCGGCCAGCCTTACGGGCCCGAGTTCGCCAAACTGCATGTCGAATTGCCGTCGAGGATCGCGGCGGCTTGCGAAGGCAAAGGCGTGCATCGCCTCATTCATCTGAGCGCGATCAACGCCGATTCGAAAGGCCCGAGCATGTACCTGCGCTCGAAGGGCGACGGAGAAAAAGCCGTGTTGGCGGCGGCCCAGCTTGCGACGACGATTTTCCGGCCCTCGGTCGTCTTCGGCCCGGAAGACCGGTTTCTCAACACGTTTGCCGCGCTCGCGCGCCTCTTTCCCGTGCTGCCGCTCGCCAAGCCCGACGCGAAGTTCCAACCCGTCTACGTCGGCGACGTCGTCAAGGCGATCGTCGAGACGATCGATCTCGATGCCGCGCACGGACGCACCTACGAACTCGGTGGCCCTGCCGTCTATACGCTCGAATCGATCGTGCGCATGTGCGCCGAGATGATCGGTCGACGCCCCCGCATCGTGCGATTGCCCGACGCGCTCGCCTACATGCAAGCACTGACCTTCGAGCGGATGCCCGGCGAGCCGCTGGTCACACGCGACAACCTCGATTCGATGTCGCTTGACGCAGTCACGAACGGGCCGCTTGCCGGCGAGTTGAACCTGGAACCGGCTACCATCGAGGCGATCGCGCCGACTTATCTGAACGACGCTTCGCTGCGCTCGCGTTTCCGCGCGTTTCGCGCGACGGCGGGACGCTAAGGCGGCGCTTCGCGGCATAAGGCGGAATGAGGCGGAATGAGGCGGTGTACGGCGGCATCACGGCGCAAGGCTGCGCGGCCGAGCGCCGACCGCGCGTTCGTGGCAACATTGCCACGCCTCGCTTTCATTCCGTTCTCTCAACTCTCAACGCTTATTCGGTGGTGTATGAAACTCATCATTGGTGACAAGAATTACTCGTCTTGGTCGATGCGGCCTTGGGTCATGATGAAGCAGGCGGGCATCGCGTTCGACGAGGTGCTCGTGCCGCTGCGCGAGGCAGATACGAAGGCGCGCATCCTCGAGCATTCGCCCTCGGGCAAAGTGCCGTGTCTCGTCACCGACGATGGCCAATCGATCTGGGAAACGCTCGCGATTGTCGAAACGCTCGCCGAGCGTTATCCGCAGCACGGCATATGGCCGAGCGATGCCAAAGCTCGCGCCCACGCCCGCGCGATCTCGAGCGAAATGCACGCCGGATTCACCGATTTGCGCACCAACATGTCGATGAACATCCGCGCGCAGCGGGCCGGCCAAGGAGCGACGCCGGGCACGCTCGCCGACGTCGCGCGCATCGATGCGATCTGGAGCGAGTGTCTTACACGCTACGGCGGCCCGTTTCTATTCGGTGAAAAATTCTGCGCCGCCGATGCGATGTACGCGCCGGTCGTGTCGCGCTTCATCACTTATGCGCCGCCGCTCTCCGAGGAGGCGCGCGCCTATATGAAGCGCGTGAGCGCGGTGCCCGCCGTGCGTGAATGGTTCGACGACGCGCGCCGCGAGACGCACCGGCTCGCCGACCTCGACGACGACGCATGAAGATCTACGCGGTAGGCGGCGCGATTCGCGATGCGCTGCTCGGCGTGCCCGTCTCCGACCGCGATTACGTGGTCGTCGGTGCCACGCCCGAGCAGATGGTCGCGCAGGGCTATCGTCCCGTCGGTAAGGATTTTCCGGTCTTCCTGCACCCGCAGACACACGAGGAATACGCGCTTGCGCGTACGGAGCGCAAGACGGCGGCGGGCTATCACGGGTTTCAGTTTTACTACGCGCCGGACGTCACGCTCGAAGAGGATCTCGCCCGGCGCGACCTCACGATCAACGCGATGGCGCGCGAGGTACGGCCCGACGGCGAGCTAGTGGGGCCGGTCGTCGATCCGTTCGGCGGGCAGGGCGACTTGCGCGATCGATGTTTCCGGCATGTCGGCGATGCGTTCGTCGAAGACCCGGTGCGAATCCTGCGCGTGGCGCGTTTCGCGGCGCGCTTTCATGATTTCGCGCTCGCGCCCGAGACGCTTGCGCTGATGCGAACGATGACCGAGGCGGGCGAAGTCGACGCGCTCGTGCCCGAACGCGTGTGGCAGGAGATTGCACGCGGGCTGATGGAGCGTAAGCCATCGCGGATGTTCGAGGCGCTGCGCGAATGTGGTGCGCTCGCGCGCGTGCTGCCCGAGGTCGATGCGCTCGCCGGTGTGCCGCAGCGTGCCGATTATCATCCGGAAGTCGATACGGGCGTGCACGTCATGATGGTCGTCGATTACGCGGCGGCGCGAGGCTATACGTTACCGGTGCGCTTTGCCGCGCTGACGCACGATCTGGGCAAGGCCACGACACCGGAAGACGTACTGCCGCGCCATATCGGGCACGAAGGACGCAGCGTCGATTTACTGCGCCCGCTTTGCGAGCGTTTGCGCGTGCCCAACGAGTGCCGCGATTTGGCGCTGCTAGTTGCGCGCGAGCACGGGAACATTCATCGCGTGATGGAGATGGGCGCGCAAGCGCTTGTGCGGCTGTTCGAGCGTTGCGACGCGCTGCGCAAGCCGGCTCGGTTCGCCGAGGCGCTGCAGGCTTGCGAAGCGGACGCGCGCGGACGGCTAGGCTTCGAGACGCGGGAGTACCCGCAGGCGGATCGACTGCGCGTCGCGTTGACGGCTGCCCGCAGCGTGGATGCGGGCGCGGTGGCGCAGGCGTTCGCCAATGAGCCGGCGAAGATCAAGGACGCCGTGCATCGGGCGCGGGCCAAAGCGGTGGCGCAGGCGCTGGGGGATGACGCCACGTAACGGGTAACCGGTAACCGGTAGCGGGTAACGGGTAACGGGTAGGAGAAAATCGCACCGATCGTAGCGGACCGGCTTTCGCCCACATTCAAAGCGTATGCGTTCTATCCCCGCGCGCGAACGCATCGATTGCCCGATCGATGCCGCGCGAGAACGCGATCACCTTGAACAGTTCGCCCATTTCCGCCTCGGATATCAGTTTCTGGACGGCGTTGGCCGCGGGCAGGAAATTGGCTGCATCGGCTGGATCGATCGCCGATAGAACGTCGGTGATGCCGGCGTTCATTAGAAAGCGAGCTTGTGAGGTGTACCCAAGCAGATCCGCCCCAGCATCAACGCCCGCTTCGGCGATGCGCGTGAATTCGACATGGGCGGTGATGTCCTGCAGCCCCGGATAAAAGAACGGATCACCGTGCGCGCGGTGCCGGTAGTGGCACATCAGCGTGCCTTCGGTACGTTGCGGATGGTAGTACTCGCCGCGCGGAAAACCGTAGTCGATGAAAAACGCCGCGCCGCGCGCGAGCATCGTGCAGATGGTACGCGTGAAAGCCGCGCCGGCCGGGTGCACCTCAGCGACGTAGGCGAGCTCCGGGTCGACCGCGGCGTCCAACTGCGCGAGCAGTGCGGCGTCTTCCTTCGACAGCGATACCGAGGACCCATCCAAGGCGCGCGCCTCGAAACGGAACGCGCCCGTCTCGCCGATGCCTACGCCGCGTGCATGCCACACGCCACCCGTGCGCGCATAGAGTTGGATCGGCATCGCATCGAGTACCTCGTTGCCGACGACGACGCCCTCGAACCGCTCGGGCAGTGCGTCGAGCCAGCGCACGCGCGAGGCCAGCGGGCCGCCGAGCGCCTCGATCGTTTCCCGTTGACGCTCGCGCAACTCGCCCGACAGATCGACGATGGCGTAGCTATCGAGCGGCCTGCCGAGTGCTTCGAAGGCCGATAGAATGCCAGCCGCTAGCCGTCCCGTGCCGGCGCCGAACTCCATCAGCGCCCGCGTACCGCTCGCATCAAGTGCTTGGGCCAGCGCCCGAGCGAGTGTGCGCGCGAAAAGTGGGGACAACTCCGGCGCAGTGACGAAATCGCTGCCGTCCTCGGCCAGGCGGCCGAACTTGCGCGCGCCGCCGCTGTAATAACCGAGGCCCGGCGTGTAAAGCGCAAGCTCCATGTAGCGGTCGAACGGGAGCCAGCCGCCGGCGGCGCGGATCGCGTCGCGGATGTGCGCGGCCAGCTCGGCACTGGCGCCGAGCGCATCGGCGGTCGGAACGGGTAAACTAGCGGGCTCGTGAGCATTTTGATTCATTCCGGCATTGTAAATGACCGTCTCCGTCGATTCTCGCCCTAACCCTGACACCGGCGCTGAAGTCGCGCCCCCGCGAGTCGTGCTCGTGACGGGCGCGGCGCGGCGTATCGGAAGCGCGCTCGCCCTCGGCTTCGCAGCCAAGGGCTGGGATGTCGCCGTCCACTACGGAGCGTCGCGCGCCGATGCCGACGCGCTCGTGGCGCAGATTCAAGGCCTCGGCCGCCGCGCGGTGGCGCTGGCTGCCCATCTTGCGGTCGAGGCCGAAGTGGCGGGGCTCGTCTCGGCTTGCACGCAAGCGCTCGGGCGGCCCACTTGCATCGTCAACAACGCGTCGCGCTTCGTCGAAGATACGGCGCACGATGTCGGCTATGAGACGCTGCTCGCGCATATGGCCGTCAACGTCGGTGCGCCGCTCGTGCTGGCCAAGGCATTGTTCGAGGCGACGCCGGACGCCGCGCGCGAGGACGAGACGCTGCGCGCTGTCGTGATCAACGTGCTCGATCAGAAGCTATACAACCTGAATCCGGACTATCTGTCGTACACGCTGTCGAAGGCGGCGCTGCAAACGGCGACGGTCACGCTCGCGCAGGCCCTGGCGCCCAAAGTGCGCGTCGTCGGTATCGCACCGGGGCTGACGTTGCAGTCGGCGGAGCAAACGCCCGACGAGTTCGAAGAGGCGCATCGCGTCACGCCGCTCGGCCGCGCGTCGACACCCGAGGACATCGTCGCGGCGGCCTGCTATTTGGCGGATGCGCGCGGCGTGACGGGCGCGACGCTGGTTGTCGACGGAGGGCAGCACCTCGTGCCGCTGCCGCGCGACGTCATGTTTTTGACGCGCTAGGCACTGAGGCGCCAAGGCTAAGGCGGCAAGTCCGCGAGGCACTTCGGCCCGGCCCCGGCCTTAAAGGGCATTTCGCGCTCGAGCAGCGCATATTTTGATTGGAACGAACATGGTTGCCGCTCTCTTGCATCCCCGACTCGCCGATTGCCGCAGGTTATTTCTGCGCAATTATGAAGTCCACATCAACATCGGCGTGCACGAGTTCGAAAAGCGCGGCGAGCAGCGCGTCGTGATCAACGTCGAACTGTTCGTGCCGCTCGCGCAAACGACGCCGGTCGAGGACAAACTGCACGAAGTCCTCGATTACGACTTCATGCGCGCGACGATCGCGCGTCGCGTCGACAAGGGGCACATCCATCTGCAAGAGACGCTGTGCGACGACATTGCGTCGATGATGCTCGAGCATCCGCGCGTGCGTGGCGTGTCCGTGTCGACGGAAAAGCCCGACGTCTATCCCGATTGCGACGCCGTGGGCGTCGAAGTATTTCGCATCAAAGAGGAATCAGCATGAACGCGCCCGAGTCGATCGCGCCCGAAGGCGCGGCCGCGCAAACCGAAGAACACGCCGCTGGGCTCGCGCAATTGCCCTCGACCCAACCCTGCGACGAAGCGAGCGAGCGCCCGGCGCTGACGCGTCGCGAGCAGAAGGAAGCGTACGAGAACAACAAGCTGTTCAAGCGGCTTGCTCGCCTCGTCGGTCAAGCGATCGGCGACTTCAACATGATCGAGGACGGCGACAAGGTGATGGTCTGCATGTCGGGCGGCAAGGATAGCTATGCGATGCTCGATATCCTCCTGCGGTTGCGCGAGCGCGCGCCGATCGATTTCGACATCGTCGCCGTCAACCTCGATCAAAAGCAGCCCGGCTTTCCCGAACACGTCCTGCCCGAGTACCTGACGAGCCTGGGCGTGCCGTTTCACATCGAGAATCAGGACACTTACAGCATCGTCAAACGTCTCGTCCCTGAAGGAAAGACGACGTGTTCGCTCTGCTCGCGGCTGCGGCGCGGCATTCTCTATCGCGTGGCCGGCGAATTGGGTGCGACGAAGATCGCGCTCGGCCACCACCGCGACGACATCTTGCAGACGATGCTGCTGAACCTGTTCTACGGCGGCAAGCTCAAGGGTATGCCGCCGAAATTGCAGTCGGACGATGGCAAGAACATCGTGATCCGGCCGCTTGCCTACGTGAAGGAAGTCGATCTCGAGAAATACGCGCAATTGCGTGAATTCCCGATCATTCCGTGCAACTTGTGCGGCAGTCAGCCCAATCTGAAGCGAGCGGAAATGAAGGCGCTGATTCGCGATTGGGACAAGCGTTTTCCGGGGCGCGTCGACAATATGTTCAACGCGCTGTCGAACGTCGTGCCGTCACATCTGATGGATGCGTCGCTGTTCGCGTTCGCGGGATTGCGCGCGACAGGGCAGGCCGATCCGCTCGGCGACATCGCATTCGACGACGAGCCATGCGCCACGGGAGCGGCGGGCGAGAGGGGCGAGGGCGGCGAGGGCGGTGGCGCGCAGGCCATTTCTTTCATTCCGTTCGACGAACTTTGAAGCGGGCGGCCGACCGGCCGGGCCTGGGCCGGCGAGCCGCATCGCAGCCCTTTACGCGATCGGCCGCATGTTAAAATCGCCTACTTTGTCCCCCTACTTCTAGCCGATGCCATGAACATCGTCATATTGGCTGCAGGCACCGGCAAGCGCATGCGCTCCGCGCTGCCGAAGGTGCTCCACCGGCTGGCTGGCCGGCCGCTTCTCTCTCACGTCATCGATACCGCGCGCGCGCTCGAACCGGCGCGCATCGTCGTCGTCGTGGGGTACGGTGCCGAAGCGGTTCGCGAAGCGGTCAGTGCGACCGATGTCGAATTCGCGCTGCAGGCCGAGCAACTCGGAACGGGCCATGCCGTGCAGCAGGCGCTGCCGCTGCTCGATCCCGCCCATCCCACGCTCGTGCTCTACGGCGACGTGCCGCTCACGAAACCGTCGACGCTTAAGCGCTTGGCCGATGCGGCCGTCGAAGGCCGCTACGGCATTTTGACCGTCACGCTCGACGATCCGACCGGCTACGGCCGCATCGTGCGCGACGGCGGCGGCTACGTCACGCGCATCGTCGAACAAAAGGATGCGACCCCGGACGAGCTGCGCATCGCCGAGATCAACACGGGCATCATCGTGACACCGACGGCTCAGTTGGCGATGTGGCTCGGCGCATTGAGGAACGACAACGCGCAAGGCGAGTATTACCTAACCGACGTAGTCGAGCATGCGATCGAGGCGGGCTTCGACGTCGTGACGACGCAACCCGATGAAGCGTGGGAAACGCTCGGCGTCAACAGCAAGACGCAACTGGCCGAGCTCGAGCGGATTCATCAGCGAAATCTGGCTGACGCGCTGCTCGGCGCCGGCGTGACGATCATCGACCCGGCGCGTTTCGATGTGCGCGGTGCGCTCACATGCGGCCGCGACGTATCGGTCGACGTCAATTGCATTTTCGAAGGCAACGTAACGCTGGCGGACGGCGTGACGGTCGGCGCCCACTGCGTACTGCGCGATGCGACGATCGGAGCCGGCACGCGCATCGAACCGTTCACGCATATCGAAGGCGCGCGCGTGGGCGAGAATGTCGTGCTCGGGCCGTACGCGCGGTTGCGGCCCGGCGCGATGCTCGGCAATGAAGCGCACGTGGGCAATTTCGTCGAAGTGAAAAATGCAACGCTCGGCGAAGGTGCTAAGGCGAACCATTTGACTTACATCGGCGATGCCGATATCGGCGCGCGCGTGAACGTTGGCGCGGGCACGATTACCTGCAACTACGACGGCGCGAACAAGCACCGCACGGTGATCGAGGACGACGTCTTCGTCGGCTCCGACACGCAGCTCGTCGCGCCGGTGCGCGTCGGCCGCGGCGTGACGATCGCGGCGGGCACGACGGTATGGAAGGACGTGCCGGAAGGCATGCTCGTGCTCAACGAGAAGACGCAAGTGACGCGCGACGGCTACGTTCGCCCCGTCAAGAAAAAGCGTTGAGACGCGCGCCGATAGCGCCGCGTGCGCGCCCGCTCAGACGCGGAGCGAGCGCGGTGCATGACCGAAGACAGAAGTAGCACTTACGAAAGGAACAACTCCCATGTGTGGCATCGTCGGCGCGGTAGCGCAGCGTAATGTCGTTCCCGTCCTCGTCGAAGGGCTGCGCCGCCTCGAATACCGCGGATACGATTCGTGCGGTGTCGCGGTACTGGCGAACGGCGAGCCGCGCCGAGCACGCAGCGTCGCGCGCGTGGCCGATCTCGATGCGCAAGTGAGCGACGGTCGTCTCGAAGGCGTCACCGGCATCGCGCATACGCGCTGGGCCACGCACGGCGCGCCTGTGACCGACAACGCGCACCCGATTTTTTCGCGCGATACCGTCGCGCTCGTGCACAACGGGATCATCGAGAATTTCGAATCGTTGCGCGAGATGCTGCGCGGCAAGGGCTACGCGTTCGTTTCACAGACAGACACCGAAGTCATCGCACACCTGATTCACAGCCTTTATCGCGGCAGCTTGTACGAGGCGGTGTGCGAAGCGGTCAAGCAATTGCATGGTGCCTATGCGATCGCCGTGGTGCACAAGGACGAGCCGCACACGGTGGTGGGCGCGCGCCAAGGCTCGCCGCTCGTCGTCGGCGTGGGCGAGGGGGAGAACTTCCTTGCCTCGGATGCGCTTGCGCTCTCGGGCAGCACCGAGCAGTTCATGTTCCTCGAAGAGGGCGACGTGTGCGAGCTCACGCGTGTCGGCGTGCGGATCAGCGATCGTGACGACCGGCCCGTGCACCGGGAAATTCGCACCGTGCAAGCGTACGGCGGGGCCGTCGAGCTCGGGCCGTATCGCCACTTCATGCAGAAGGAAATTTTCGAGCAGCCGCGCGCGATTTCCGACACGATTCCGGCCAGCGATTCGTTCGCGCCGACGCTGTTCGGCGAAGCGGCGTCTGCGGCTTTCGACGAAATCGACAGCATCCTCATCCTCGCCTGCGGCACGAGCTACTACTCGGGTTTGACCGCGAAGTACTGGCTCGAATCGATCGCGAAGATTCCGACGCAAGTCGAGATCGCGAGCGAGTATCGCTATCGCGAGTCGGTGCCCAATCCGAAGGCGCTCGTCGTAGTGATCTCGCAATCGGGCGAGACGGCCGATACGCTGGCCGCGCTCAAGCACGCGCAGGGCCTGGGTCACCGGCATACGCTGGCGGTGTGCAACGTCGGCACGAGTGCGATGGTGCGATTGACCGAGATGCAATTCTTGACGCACGCGGGGCGCGAGATTGGCGTGGCCTCGACGAAGGCGTTCACGACGCAGCTCGTTGGCCTGTTCACGCTGGCGGTGACGCTCGGCAAAATGCGCGGTCATGTCGATGCGGCCAAGGAGGCCGATTACATGACGCAGCTGCGCCACTTGCCGGCGGCGCTCAACAGCGTGCTCGCGCTCGAGCCGCAGATCATCGCGTGGTCGGAGGAGTTTTCGCGCAAGGAAAACGCATTGTTCCTCGGGCGCGGGCTGCATTATCCGATCGCACTGGAAGGCGCGCTCAAGCTCAAGGAAATCTCGTACATCCATGCCGAGGCCTATCCGGCCGGCGAATTGAAGCATGGGCCGTTGGCACTCGTCACGGAAGCGATGCCGGTCGTGACGGTGGCCCCGAACGATGCGCTGCTCGAAAAGCTCAAGTCGAACATGCAGGAAGTGCGCGCGCGCGGCGGCCAGCTTTATGTGTTTGCCGATTCGGATACGAAGATCGTCAATGAAGAAGGCATGCACGTGATTCGGATGCCCGAGCATTACGGCATGCTCTCGCCAATTCTGCATGTCGTGCCGCTGCAGATGCTCGCATATCACACGGCGTGCGCGCGAGGGACCGATGTCGATAAGCCGCGGAACTTGGCGAAGTCGGTGACGGTGGAGTGAGGGGCGGGGTGTTGGAGCGGGAAAAAATACTCTGAAATTTCTGGCAAAAAATATCATGCAATTTAGTGAAGTCTGGGTGGATTGTTTGACTTTCTAAGTTGTTGATATATGGGGGAAATCTGTGAGATTTTTCGCAATATAATGCGTGAATCGCGTTTTCCTTAAGGGGTTCCTGAGCGCTGTCATTTTTCTTGAGCCGAGCAGCAGTGCGCCCATAATCCCGAAGCAGCGGCCGCCTTTTGGCGGCCGTTTGCACTTATAGTTTGAGCCGAGAGAGTTGACTGTATGTGATGCGGTCATCGCTCGAGCTTCACCCGTGCCGCTGCTTCTTCAGCGCTTGCGCTGCGCACGGTCGTCAACGGCCTGGATGTGACCGACCGGTCAGCATTGGGACTTGCTCAAAAGCCTTTTCGGGATAGCGAAGCTTGTGGTCATCGGTGCGATAAGCTTCGCAGCCACAAATCAGTAAAAACTACTGAGGTTCGGCGCCTTCCCAAGAAGAGAAACGTGTTCATTTGGAATAAAGTGCCGAATGAAAGGTAGTGACGTTTCGAGTGCTCAAGAAACCAGATAAATCGTGATAGTTGCTCAACTTTTTAACTTATGATTCTCCCCTTTTAATTTGTTTGTGCAGTTAGAGGGGGTTACTCGATATGGGTAGGTCGGCACATTCGCTCGCGCTCGAAGTCGGAATCGAGCAAGCTAGCAGAGCATTGATACTGCAGACGCCCTTGGGCCCTCAGGCGCTCTTACCTCAGCGAGTCGTGGGCGAGTCCCGTATCGGTCGAGACTTCGAATTCACGGTCGATGTCGTGTCGCGTGAGCGCGTTATCGAGCTTAAAACGATGATGGCGCAGCCAGTCACTTTGTGGGTCCGGCAGCGCGATAACTCCTATCTCCCTTATCACGGGTTCGTTTTCGCGACGAGAAGACTCGGTTCCGATGGGGGCTTAACTTACTATCAGCTGTCATTTTCGTCCTGGATGCGATTTCTACAGCATCGTAAGGACGCGAGAATCTTTCAAGACCGTACGACAGCGGACATCCTGTCAGAGGTGTTCGAAGGTCATTCCCGTGCTCGCGGACAGTATCGGTTCGCTGTGTCCGACCGAGGCACTACGCGCTCATACTGCACGCAGTACGACAGCGACCACAACTTCGTCCATCGGCTGATGGAGTCGGAAGGCTGGTTCACCTATATCGAGCAAGCCGAGGACGGCAAGTCGCATACGGTGGTCATCACCGACGACATATATCGGTTCAAGCCTCTTGATTCTCAGGAGGTCACGTTTTATCGCGCGGATAGAAGGACGGGAGCCGATGCGCTCGTGGAATGGAGCAGCGAGCGCATGGTCCAAAGCGTTGCATACGGTATGCGTACGCCCGACTATAAGCGGCCGAGTTGGCCGAAGGAGCGCTCGGGCATTTCAAGGCAGGCGCACGGCGACGTTCCCAAAGAGCTCGAGGTCTACGAGTACACGGGGCCCTATAGCTTCCCGCTCACAGAGAATTCGAGAGACCGAGGCTCGCTCGCCGTCCAGTTTCGTCTTGAAGAGCTAGAGTCCCGAAGCAAGAGATTTTTCGGCATCGGAAGCGTGCCCTGCATGGACGCGGGCCGATGGTTTCGCCTCCGAAATCACCCCGAGCATGAATCGGACAAGGCGCAAGACCATGAATTCGCAATCATCGCTGTCCGCTGGACCATCCAGAACAACCTGCCGCTAGGCAACAGCCGCCCCTTTCCGAACAGCTTGCAGCGCCAATTGGTGCGTGTGCGAGCGGACTATAAGGACATGCAGGCGCTGTTCACGTCCACTGACCCGAGCGGCAACGAAAGCTTCTTCTTGGTCGAAATCGAAACGCAGCGGCGACGCGTTCCCTATCGCAGTCCTTTCGAGCACCAGAAGCCCGTCATGCATATGCAGACGGCGACGGTCGTAGGGCCCGCGAACGAAGAGATATTCACCGACGCGCTGAATCGCGTGAAGGTTCAGATGCATTGGGACCGGCTGGGCAACAACAACCAGTCGTCGTCATGCTGGATGCGCGTGGTTTCGCCGAACGCAGGGGGTGGCTTTGGTGGCGTATTCGTGCCCCGGGTGGGCCACGAGGTGGCAATCGACTATGTCGACGGCGATTGCGACCGCCCCGTCGTAACCGGCGTGCTGTTCAACGGACTCAATACGCCCCACTGGCACACCAATGGCCTGTTGTCCGGCTTCAAGTCGAAGGAGTACGGTGGTCAAGGTTCTAGCCAGTTGGTTTTCGACGACGCCACAGCGCAGAATCGGGCCCGGCTATACAGCTCGACTGCGAACTCGTACCTCGATATCGGCTACCTCATCGACCACACGGACAATACGCGTGGAAGCTACCTCGGCACAGGCTTTCACTTGAAAACGGACACGTGGGGTGCGCTGCGGGCCGGGCAAGGACTTTATGTCTCGACGTATGCTCGCGGTGGAACCGCGAGTCAGCCGCTCGACGTCAAGGAAGCGACACAGCACCTCATTGACTCCGGCGGCGTCATTCAGCGACGCTCGCTCGCCGCAGCGGACGGCAAAGGGGAACCGCTCGACGAGGCACAAAGCGCCATTAAAGATTTTGCGGCTTCCACGCAAAACGATATGCAGGGCAGCATGAATGGCGGGCGCACGGCCGGTGGTGGCACCGGCAGCGCCAATGCGTTCTCACAGCCCGTCATGCTGCTGGCGAGCCCCGCTGGCATGGGCTTGTCTACGCAGCAGTCACTGCATGCGACGGCGACCGAGCACGTCAATATCGTGAGTGGCTCGAGCACGTACGTGTCGGCGACGAAATCATGGATTGCGAGCGTGGGCGAGAAGTTGAGCTTCTTCGTGCAGAACGCTGGAATCAAGTTGTTCGCGGGCAAGGGTAAGGTCGAACTGCAGGCGCAGTCGGACAACATCGAAAT
>CAYRLJ010000090.1:0-19080 GCA_964425025.1 uncultured Burkholderia sp.
TTGTAAGCGTCGCCGTGCTCCGGTAACTGCATTACCGGCGATCCATCCGGCCGTGTAAATACCCACCACGGCTCGCCATT
Source organism: uncultured Burkholderia sp. (assembly GCA_964425025.1). GTDB lineage: Bacteria > Pseudomonadota > Gammaproteobacteria > Burkholderiales > Burkholderiaceae > Trinickia. The sequence goes on from CAYRLJ010000090.1 coordinate 81, forward strand.
GTTATAGTCCGGCATCGGGATCAGCTCCAGCGGCCCGGGCGCATTCGCCATGACGGCAGTAAATTCGTTCGCGTCTCGCCCGATAAGGCTGCCATTGACGAAGCTGTTGAGACCACCCTCGTTACCACCCCCAGTCCGAAATCGCTTAGCCGCCACCGGCGCACCCGTCGCCGGCTGCACGTTATGAAAGACCCCATGCATCAAATCCGCACCGCCGTGCATGGCGATCGCCATCCGCGCCACGAGCCCGCCCATTGAGTGGGTCAAGATGATCGCCTTTCCCGTATGATTCTCGGCGCAAATTTCCCTAATGCCCATCAACCGCGTCGTCTTCTTCGTTTTCGGATCGTAATAGTCCGAGCCGTCGATCACTTGCTTGGCCGAGTCGGCATTCGATTGCAACCAGTTGTAGCCGATCGCATACACCCGGTAGCGATACTTCGCGAAGTGCTTGAACGCCTGCGAATCGGCCGTAATCGGATCGCCCTTGCCGAACGCACCATACTCGGCCGGCGACGTACCCAATACGGGCTTGAGCGTCCAGGTTTCTCCCGTGGGATCTGACTCGGCCCACGCGCCATGCGGCTCGCCGAGCAGCATCGGCTGATTGAGTTGTTCTTCGAGCCATGCAAGGACTGGGTGATAGCTCGTGCGATGTACCGATCCCCAGCCACGCCGACGCGCTTCCTCTTCATCGACGATCTGTTTTCCGGCATTGATTGGCCCGAGTGGCGTCACGGCGGCCCGTGTCGGATCGAAGGCCTTCTCGCGCGACGACGCACCCTGGAACCACAATCCGATCAGTGCCCCGAGCGCTCCGATGTTGGGAAGTACACCGTCGGTGTTCGGCGCGAAAAACAATTCGTCGCCCGTATCCTTGAATGTCAGCAGCGATCCCATCACGCCCGGCAAGAATACGACCGGAATGATGGGACGCACATCGCATAACATCTCTTTCGGCCGCGTATCGCTAGACGGCGTCAACGTCGCATGCGCGTACGACGCTCCATCCTTATCCGTGCGTCCCGCCAGCCGTACCACCTCTTGCTGTGCGCTTTCATCGAACGGCGAACCGCCGCCCTGACTGTCTGCCTGGTTATCACTCATTTCGGCTTATTGGTTCGAAATTATTTTTGTGGAAGTCAGGCTGAAGCCCCGCCGGGCTTCGGCCGCAGAGCACGCAGCACGATGGATTCGACATCCTCGCTCTTTTGCTCGGGAACGTGTCCGAGTTCGTTCGTCATCCCCGTCAGACGCGTGCCGTCGGCGCGAACCAACTCGAAGGGGTGGTGTTTCAACACTTCGCCCGTGATGCGATCGCGCAGCACGTAGGGGTCGTTGAAGTTCGTCTTCGGCAGGCTGTTCATATGCTCCGCGACAGAACTCGGCCCTTGACGGCTGAAAGACGCCGACTTGAAAGTCCTGCCGCCGCGCGTGCCGTCCTCGATGCCATCAGCCGTAATGCGGATATAAGAACCCCCGCACTTGAGCATCAACTCCTGCTTCGCCTCGATGACGACGCGTCCCTGCTTGCTCGTCAGTGTCATGTTCTGATCTGCATGGAGCCGCATCTCGTCGCTTTGGGCCGAGATTTCGACCTTGCCCCTGGCCGCGAAGAGCTTCATCCCCGCCTGCTGAACGTACAAGCTGATCTTTTCGGCGGCCGCCATTATCAATGACTTGCCGGCAGCGACGTTCGCGTTTTCCCCGCTGACGACGCTGATCTGTTTGTCAGCCGCGACCTGCGTCGATTGCTGTGTCGACAGGACAATGCCGGCAGGGCTTGCGACCGCGATCAAGGGCGCGGAAAAGCTATTGGCTTGCCCTGTACCGCCGCCTCCCGTGTGTCCGCCGGAGGCCGTGCCCGACGTGCCCTGGCGTGACGCATCCGTCATTGCCTTGAGGGTGTCTTGACTCGCTTGCAGCGGCTCGGCTTGTGCCGTCGCGCTGGCGTTCGACAACGATTCGACCAGCATCCCTGTCCGATTCAACTGATCGTGCAGTTCATCCACGCCAAGTTGTTCGTCGTCGTACGACTTCGCATGCGTGCTGACATACAGACCGCGATTGGCGCGCACGGCGCCGTAGTCATCGGCATGCAGGACAAAGCCGCTGCCCAGATAGCGGCCCCGCGTGTTGCCGTTCTGCTGAATCAAGTAGCCCTGGTGGAACGCGCTGTAGCTCCTACCGGTATAACTCGTGAGGCGTGTCCCGCCCTGATTCGTCGCATCGTCGTGAACCAACGCGTTGTACGCGCCGGAGTTGCCGAACCCGCACGAGCGGAAACCCGACAGCAGCACATTCGTGTGCCAGGGCGGCTGCGTCGTGCCGCCCGCGAGCCGGCCGAGAATGAATGGGCGATCGCAATCGCCGCCCCAGTGGCCAATCGCCAGCCATTCCCCCGCGCGCGGCACGTGAACGCCGCCGTAGCCGTTCCCCGTGTCCGCTTGCATGGAGAGCAACAACGGCGACGAAACAAATGCGCCCTTGGGCGTTTGTCGATCCCACGCATAGCGAACGCGAATGCGATTGAGTGCATCGGCCCACGCTTCTTCGCCTGAAGGCGCGACGGCCTGCGCATGTTCGATCTGCGTCGCCGGTTTATGGTGTTCGAACGGGCTGCGGTATTCGACCGTTGCCGGGTGAGCATCGATTTCTACGACGAAAAAGCCTATCTCGCCGTCGGCTGCATGCGGCTTGGAGGCGAAGCGCGTGCCATGCGCTGCTTTGGCTTCGGCGATGGCGCGTTGTAGACCGAGGGGAAAAGCCCCGCCGCGGCGCCCAACCGGTACGTTGTTCTCGATCTGCCAGCGCAGTTCGATCGCAACGAATTCTCGGTCCGCATCTTGCCCGCGAGCGTGCCGCGGAGGGTTGCTCAGTTCGAACTGCGAGCCGGCGTCGACCCACCGTAGTGCACCGACGCCCGAATAGCGACGCGCCTGTGCATCCCAGGCTTGTGTACGAAGCCGCGCCCGATCGAAGCCGGCTTCCAAGCTGGAATATCCATACGGCATGGATTCAAACACTTCCATTGGCGCGATCGGGATTTTTCGCGATTCCCGATAGCGCCACTGTTCGACGTTATAAGTCGTTGCCCGGAGCTGGCTCGTCGCTTCAAAGTCATAGTTCGGGCGCATGTAGTCGAATGACCGGTTCGTATAGCCCAAGCTTTGAAGCGTTTGCGCGGCACCCCATTGCGTCAGACCGTCGACCTCATCGCCGGCGTTGTCCTGACAGTACGCGACCGATTTACCCTTAGGCAGGGCCACGAGGCGATCCACGATGACGAGCGTGGTTTCGCCATCCCGGTCGTCCGCGTGTTCCCAATAGAAGTACCAGCCTTCGTCTTCGAGAATTCGATGGACGAAATTCAGATCGGATTCAGCCTGCCGGCAATATGAACGCACCCGGGGCTCGTTCGCGATGTTAAGACGCACGCGGCCCTGCAATTGCGGATACCGGCCGAAGACATCGAGCACGATTTGACGCGCGGTCTTCTCTAGCCAGTAATAGTCGTTGCGGCTATGGCCCAGAAAATGGAGCGCGGACGAGAACTCGAGTTGATAGACCGCGAGATCGCCGTCGCTGCCCAGCACGCCGATGCGGTGAACGAAGCCGTGAATGGGCCGATATACCGACTTCGAAGACAGTGACGTCGTCTGCTGAAGCCACAACGTCACGCGCTGATGCATTAGCGACAACAGCGAGATATTGGGGCGAATCGAAGCGGCATCGACCGTCCAGCGATAGTCGCGGCCAATCTTGGCATAGCCTTGTGCGCGTAGCGGAATAAGAACATCGGTGCCTAGCGGCGTATCGAGTTTGAGCAATCGTTCTCGTTGTAGAACGCCTCGATATATCGCATCGTATACGTCGCTGTACCTCAGTTCCCCGGGCGAGGCGGATCTGATTTGCATTATTGTTCCAATCTCTCAGTTGCTCCGGACGGCCGCGGAGCGAGCGAAACCGCAGAATGCATGCGGCTTTCTCTATTATTGGGTGCCAGATCTTAGCATGGGGCTCCTTTATCCAGTCGTCCGCGAGTCGCTGTGTCTTCAGCCTTCGTTGCAAAACGTGGCACTCGACACGGATTGCGCGCGGGCCAAATGCAAAAGGGCGAGCCGAAGCTCGCCCTTGTTGCACCTGTCCACGCTATCGCGCAGCGATGATTCCAGCGTTACTTGCCTTCGGCGGCAAGCACTTGCGCCGCCGCATTGACGACGGCGGCAATCCGGCCGACATCGCGCAGCTGCTGCACCGACATCCCTTGCTCGTTCTTGAGCAGCGCGAAGTGCGACTTCACGCAAAAGTGGCACTTGCCGACGATCGAAGCCGCTAGCGCGTACATTTCGAAACGGCGCTTGTCGACGCCGCCGTGCGACGCATAGGCGCCCATGCGCAACTCGGCGCGCTGCGTTTTCAGATCCGGGTCGTCGGCCATTTCGACGAACGGATACCACACGTTGTTCATGCCCATTAGCGCGGCTGCCGTTTGGGCGCCGTTCACTTCTTCGGGCGAAAGCACGCCGGCTGCGCGAATCGCCTCGACGATCGTACGGCTCTTCGCGGCAAATGCGGCCGCCAGCGCGACACCGACGGCATCATTGCCCTCGAGGGACGAGCGAGCGATCGTGCCGTCCAGGTTCAGGCGAATGTCCTTCGCGTAGTCGGGGATACATTCCTTAATCGAAGCGATGAATTCCATTGTTTTCTCCTATCGGTGTCTCGATAAAAAAGCCCGCCGGCTTTGTTAAACCATAGCGGGCTTCGGGCCAGGCCGTAGTGCCGATTACAGCGTTGCGCCGCCGACCGCGCGGTTGCACGGGCACAGTTCGTCCGTTTGCAGGCCGTCGAGGATACGCAGGATTTCGTCCGGGTTGCGGCCGACGTTCAAGTTGTTGACCGAAACGTGCTGGATCGTGTTGTCCGGATCGACGATGAACGTCGCGCGCAGGGCCACGCCGGCTTCCTTGTCGCGCACGCCGAGTTGGTCGATCAGCTCGCCCTTGACGTCGCCGAACGCGTAGTGGTTCAGCTTGTCGAGGTCCTTGTGTTCACGGCGCCATGCCAGCTTGACGAACTCGTTGTCGACGCTCCCGCCGAGCAACACGGCGTCACGCTCTTCGAAGTCTTTGGCCAGCTTAGCGAACTCGACGATTTCCGTCGGGCAAACGAACGTGAAGTCCTTCGGGTAGAAATAGATGATCTTCCACTTGCCCGGGAACGATTGTTCGGTGATCTCTTCGAACGCCGACTGACCGTTTTCCTCGTGGTGGTTGAAGCCCGGCTTGGCAGCGGTGACGGTGAATGCTTCGAGTTTATCGCCCACGGTTTTCATGCGGTGACTCCTGTGTCTGGTTGATAGAAGAGAGAAGAGAGAGACGCTATTCAAAACTACCTGCTCGCTGTAACGGATGCGTTACACAGGTGTAACTATATGCCTATTGGTTGGGTAAATCAATAGAAAATAGCTAACGAGGTGCATAGAATTTTCCAACCATGCCGATAGGTTTCTCCATCGTGGGCCGCGGGCGCGCCTGTGCCCCTGGTTCTGCGACGCGGAACGGACCGGGAGGCGTCGAAGTGTCCCACCGGCCTACGCGCTCTTTCCGAGAGGAAACTCGATGGTAACTTCGAGCCCCGGCCCTGGCGCGCGGTTGCGCAGTTTCAGCGAGCCTCGGTGGCGGCTGACGAGCCGCTGCACGATCGCCATGCCCAGGCCCGTTCCGTTCGCCTGGCTGCGCGCCGAATCGACGCGATAGAACGGACGCGTGACTAGGCCGATCTGGTCCTCAGGAATACCGGGGCCCTCGTCGAGCACACACAACTCCACGCGAGAGTGGGATACGCGCGTCTCGACCATGATGTGCGGAATGCCGTCCGTTTCGCTCACGCCGTACTTCTTAGCGTTTTCAAGCAAGTTGCCGACCACGCGCCTCAAGTCGGTTTCGTCGGCTTCGATGACGGCCGACTCCGCTAGCCGCACGCTGATCCGCACGCCGTCTTCGCTCGCCATGCGGCCCGTCATGTCGCCCGCGACGAGCGACAAGTCCACGGGACGCGAGAAGTGCTGGGGCGGGCGGGCGTAGTCGAGGAAACGTCCGATGATGGAGTCCATCTGTTCGATGTCGTCGATCATGGCGTCCTTCGTGGCCTGATCCGACGGGCTCATGTCCGTTTCGAGCCGCAGCCGCGCGAGCGGCGTGCGCAAGTCGTGCGAAATGCCTGCGAGCATCAGCGCGCGATCGGCCTCGAGTTGTTCCAAATCGCGCACCATTTGGTTGAAGCTGCGATTGGTTTCCGCCGCCACCCCGAGGCCGCGCTCGGGTAGCGGCTCGGGCGCTTGTCCCAAACCCACCCGATGCGCGGCGGCCGCCAGGCGAGCGAACGGGCGGTTCACTAGGCTCGTGATGAATGCGGCGCCGAACAGGGAGAGCGCGAGCGCGAAGATACCCCAGCCGGCCCATTGCAGGCCGGTTACGTTATCGAGCTGATCGCGATCGAGCGCGACCCAGTAGTCGTCGTCGTCGATCTTGAAACTGATCCAGACGCCCGGGATGTCGTTGACCGATTGCGCGATGACGGTTTCGTCGCCGAGCCGCCCGCGGATATCGTGCTCGATGAGCCGGTTCAGCGATTCGTCGGGCTGAAGGGTGTATTTATCGGTGCTCTCGCGCGGATAGACGCGCACGCCCTCGTTGCTTTCGAGGTCTTGCAGCAAGGCCCGGCGTAGATCGGGATCGGAGTAGAGCAGCGCCGTGCGCGTGAGCTTGACGACCGCCACGAGCTGCAGCGCCACGCGCTGCGCGCGCGGCTCGCGCTCGATCACACGGAAGCTTTGGAACCACGCGGCAAGGCTGACCGCTATCAGCAGCGCGATCAGCAAAAAGGTGCGCCAGAACAGGCCCCCGAACGCGAGGGCGAGAAACCGCCGGTTGATGCGCATGGGGGCCTACGGGAAGGCGCAAGACGGGGGCAAGTGGATCACGCTGCGCCGTCGGGGATGAAGACGTAGCCGAGACCCCAAACGGTTTGAATGAAGCGGGGACTGCTGGGATCGACTTCGATCAGCTTGCGCAGACGCGAGATTTGCACGTCGAGGCTGCGATCGAACACTTCATATTCGCGGCCGCGCGCGAGCTCCATCAGCTTTTCGCGCGAAAGCGGCTGGCGCGGATGGCGCGCGAAAACCTTCAGCACGGAGAACTCACCCGTCGTAAGCGGAATTTCCTGGCCGGCCTTTGTCAACGTGCGCGTGGCGAGGTTCAGCGCGAAGTCGCCGAACTCGAACACCTCCGCCGTCTCAGAAGGTGCGCCGGGCAACTCCGACGGCGATTGACGGCGCAACACCGCGTGGATGCGAGCGACGAGTTCGCGCGGATTGAAGGGCTTGGGCAGATAGTCGTCCGCGCCCATTTCGAGCCCGACGATGCGATCGACGTCCTCGCCCTTCGCCGTCAGCATGATGATCGGCGTGCGATCGTTGCTGCCGCGTAGCCGGCGGCAGATGGAGAGCCCATCCTCGCCGGGCAGCATCAAGTCGAGCACGAGCAGATCGAACCGCTCGCGAACCCAGAGCTTGTTCATCGCAGGCGCGTTCTCCGCGACGTAGACGTTGAAGCCTTGTTCACCAAGGTAGCGGCGCAGCAAGTCGCGCAAGCGGGGGTCGTCGTCGACAACCAGAATCTTTGAAGGGTTTTTCGTTTCCATGGCCGGCATCTTAGCGCGATTGCAAAGCGGGACGCGAAAGCGTGATTTGTGGGGTTACAGACAGTTACAAAATTTACCCGTGTTGACGCGCCGCGTAAACGGTGCGCACATAAACTTCTTCACTGACAGCGGTTGTTCGGTGGATACTTCATCCCATTAACACCCACATCCCTCGCTCGATGTTATTCGGGCATCAGTACACGTAATTCGAGGTAGCCGGTTGCCGCACGACGAAGGGAACAAGATGACGATGGGACTCGCGGTGCCGCGCATACGAGCGCGGATCGTGGCGGTCGCCGTCGCCGGCGCTGTCGCGGGTCTGAGCATAGCAGCCGATGTGCAGGCGCAAGCGCTGCTGCACGTGCGTAGCGCCGACCATCCGTTCCATCCATACCGCCATCGTTATTTGCCTGCCGGCACCACCGCGCGTCCGGCGCCGGCCAGCGCGCCTTCCCCGGCGCCGATCGTGCGCACGTCGTCGCCCGCCGAGCTTGGGGATCGCCAACGCGACGGCCATATGACACCCGATGAGCGGCGCATGTTGCGTCAGCACATCGAGGACGCCGTGCGCGAGCTTTATAAGCGGTGATCGTTTTCCTTCGACCGTCGTTCGACGCCTAGTGCAGCGCGACTCGCCCGGGTTCGCTTCGGTCCGTTCGGGGTCCGCGCCTTAGCGCTTGCGCGCCGCACGCCACGCGATCCATAGCTTGCGGATCGGTGTCAGCGCGATTCGTTGATGCAGCACTTGGAAATCGTCACGCTCGATTTCATCGAGTAGCGCGAGTGCCATCGCGGCCTGAGCCCGCAGCGTGCGCTGTGTCGCACGCTCGGTGGCGGGGATATCGGCCAGCGCCGCGTGCAGTGAATCGCGCGCGCGATTCGTCTGAAACCGCATGAGCTCGGAGAACGCGGGACTGTACTTGCGATTGATGAGTTCGGCCGCCGTCACGCCGTAGCGCTGCAACTCGTCGATCGGCAGGTAGATCCGCCCGTGGCGCGCATCGTTGCCGAGTTCTTGAATGAACTGCGCAAGCATTAGCCCGTTGCCGAGCGCGCCCGCCCATTCGTCGGCGCGTTGCGGCTCGCGTGCGGTGGCGCGGGCGACCGCGCCGGCAAACGCACCGCCGACACGCTCGATATAACGTCTGAGATTGGCGAAATCCAGATAGCGCGCTTGGTCGAGATCCATCTCGAAGCCGCTAACGAGCGCGCGCAGCATCGGCGCCTCCGCCTCGATGTCCCTGCAATGCGCGGCTAGCGCATGCGAAACCGGGTGCGACGGCTGCCCGGCCGCCAACGCGGCCGTTTCCTTTTGCCACCATGCGAGCTTCGTGTGGCCGATCGTCGGATCGCTCGTGTCTTTGACGGTCTCCTCGAGTTCGCGGCGCAGCGCAAATAGCGCGGTCAGAAACGGCTGTCGCGGCGCGGGCGCTTGACGCAGCGCGTAGTAGGCGCTCGAGCCCGCCGGCGCGGCTTTTTGCGCGCAGTATTCATCGAAGTTTTGTGGGGTGGGGAGCGTGGGCTGTGACACGGCGAACGAACGGTGAGGCGGTCAGTGAGTGCGGGAAATCGATTCGATGGCGAGCGGGCCGCAGGCCAAGAGCGGCGAACGATGTGCTCTCGCGGCATGGCCGGTGCTCGCTTCGGTGCGGATACTACCTCACTTTTACCGATTGAGCCCGGCTCTGGGCCAGCCGCCACAATTTCGCTCGCTACAACATCCCGACTTGCCGTGCCGTTGCATCGACGGCTCGCTTCGCCTTGTCCACGATCTCGTCGATCTCCGCGTGCGTGACGACTAGCGGCGGCGAGAGCAGCATGCGATCTTGCGATGCACGCATGATGAGGTTGCCGTCGAAGCAGAAGTCGCGGCAGACGGTGCCGATTTCGCCGCCGTTGGCGAAGCGTGTGCGTTCGCGCGGCGCTTGGGCGAGCTGCACGCCCGCAACGAGCCCTGTGCCCGCCACTTCTCCGACGATGGCGTGGCCGTCGAACGCCTGCCGCAGGCAGGCTTGGAAATAGGGACCCGTATCGCGCTTCACACGCTCGACGATGCCCTCGTCGCGCAGCAGTGTGAGGTTGGCGACCGCCACGGCCGCCGCGACCGGGTGGCCCGAATACGTCAGGCCGTGGTTGAACTCGCCGTTCTCGATGATCGGTTCGGCGATTCTGTCGTGCAGCGCGACGGCGCCCATCGGCACATATCCGCTCGTGAGCCCCTTGGCGAGCGTCATCAGATCGGGCTCGAAGCCGAAATGTCGATGGGCGAACCATTCGCCGGTGCGGCCGAAGCCCCCGATGACTTCGTCGGCGACTAGCAACACGTCGTACTGGCGGCAAATGCGCTGAATCTCGGGCCAATAGGTGGAAGGCGGAAAGATGACGCCGCCCGCGCCTTGGAACGGCTCGCCGATGAACGCCGCGACGTTCTCGGGCCCAAGCTCGAGAATCTTCGCCTCCAACTGCCTGGCGCGCTCGAGACCGAACGCTTCGGGCGAAAGATCGGCGTGTGCCTCGCCGAAGAAGTAGGGCTGATCGATGTGAACGATATGCTCGACCTTCGACGGCATCTGGTCGTGCATATAGCTCATGCCCCCGAGCGTGGCGCCAGCGATGGTCGAGCCGTGATAGCCGTTCTTGCGCGAGATCACGTACTTCTTCGATGGCTTGCCGCGCGTGGCCCAATAACGATAGACGATGCGCAATACGGTGTCGTTGCCCTCGGAGCCGCTGTTGCAATAGAAAAAGTGATGGAACGGCTGCGGCGTGAGTTCGGACAGCAACGCGGACAGCGCGATGACGGGAGGATGCGTCGTTTTGAAGAACGTGTTGTAGTAGGGCAGCTCGCGCAGTTGGCGGTAGGCGGCGTCGGCCAACTCCTTGCGGCCATAGCCGACATTGACGCACCAAAGCCCCGCCATCCCGTCGATGATGCGATTGCCGTCGGAGTCCCACAGATAGACGCCTTCGGCTTTCACGATCACACGGCTGCCGGCGCGATTGAGCGCGCCCATGTCGGAAAACGGATGAAGATGGTGCGCGGCATCGAGCGCGCGATAGTCGGCAGTACTAAACGATTGCGCCGTGTCTTGCGGCGTGGGGCTGGACGCTTCCAAAGCGTGACTCATAAGGCCTCCCTCCAGGGAATCGAGTGGTATGTTCATCTCAGACATGCAGCAATAGATGTTTGCGCTCCCAAGAGCTGATGACGCGAAAGAACGCGTCGTACTCCGTTTCCTTCAACGTGAGAAACGCTTTGACAAAGGCTTCGCCGAGGATCGAGGCAAGCGGCTCGGATCCAGCCATCAGCGTCAGGCCTTCTTCGAGGTTGCGCGGCAATTGATAAGGCAGGCGGTAGCCGTCGTTTGCGAGTGGCTCCGTGGCTGTGAGGTGCTGCGTGAGGCCCAGATAGCCGGCCGCCAGCGTGCCCGCGATCGCAAGGTAGGGATTGCAATCGACGCCCGGAATGCGGTTCTCGATGCGCCGCGCCGCAGGGGAAGCGTGCGGGACGCGAAAGCCGACGGTGCGGTTGTCGTACCCCCACTGCACGTTGATCGGCGCGGCCATGAAGCGCGATAGGCGCCGATACGAATTGATATACGGCGCGAAGATCGGCATCAGCGCCGGCGTGTACTTCTGCAACCCGCCGATGTATTGATAGAAGAATTCCGTCGGCGCGCCGTCGCTGCCCGTGAAGAGATTGCGGCCTGTCTCCAAGTCGACGATGCTTTGATGCACGTGCATCGCGGAGCCGGGCTCGCCTTCCATCGGCTTGGCCATGAACGTCGCGTACATGTGATGTCGCAGGGCGGTTTCGCGCACGGTGCGCTTGAAGAGAAACACGCTGTCGGCCAGCTTGAGCGGATCGCCGTGCAAAAAATTGATTTCCATCTGCGCCGCGCCCACTTCGTGGATCAGCGTGTCGACTTCGAGGTCTTGAATCTCGCAGTATTCATAGATGTCTTCGAATAGCGGATCGAACTCGTTGACAGCCTCGATCGAATAAGCTTGGCGCCCCGTCTCGGCGCGCCCCGTGCGGCCGACGGGCGGACACAGCGGCAAGTCCGGGTCCTTGTTCATCTCGACAAGATAGAACTCGAGCTCCGGCGCGATGACGGGCTTCCAACCTTTCGCCGCATACAGTTCGAGCACGCGGCGCAGGACGCGACGCGGCGATATCGCCACGGGGGTGCCGTCGAAGTGCACGCAATCGTGGATCACTTGCGCCGTGGGATCGACGGCCCAAGGGACGAGGCGGATCGTCGAAGGATCGGGCACGCAGATCATGTCGGGGTCGGTGACGCCCGTCAGGCTGCCGTCGTCGGGGTACTCGCCCGTCACGGTTTGGATCATCACCGCTTGCGGCAAACGCATTGATTCTCCCGATTCGAACTTGCTGCGCGGGATGATCTTGCCGCGCGCGATACCGGCCATATCCGGAATGGTCGCTTCGATTTCGGTGATGTGATGCTTCTTGAGAAATTCGTCGATGTCGTACATAGCAATTCTCGATTCGTTGTTACGGGTATGAGGTGGTCTTGACGCCTCGACCCGCCTATGAGGTTCAAGCCTGAGCGTTCGCGCGTGCGCGTAGGCGCACAGTCGAGCGCGCCCGAAAGGGTTGCCGGTGCGCGAGCGAAGGGAATCTCGAGCAAGACCTTGGATTGGCGTTCGGCGGCGCTCGCGTTGGCCGCTGCGCGCGTAACGGCGAGCGCGTGCCTCGCGCTGGGCGCGATGAGGCGAGCGCTTGAGCGGCGCGGCGGACGATTCGACCGAGGAACGAACGGTAAAGAGGCGCTACGGCAGCAGCGAGGCGGCGTCGTCGATGGGAACGGCGATGTAGGCGCGGGCGCACGTCACGTTGTGACGTCGAACGCAGCGACGGGACAGGATCGTGAAGACGGACAGGAACTGGCGGAACGCAAGCGGGCCGTTGCTGCCGTCGGCGATGGCGCGGCCGGCGCGAAGACGATTCGCGACCTGGCTGCGGTTCCATCTAACCAAAGGGCCTCGGACTCTCACGATAGCACTCGACTTAGTGATGTTGAGGGTACTGAACGCCTTGTTGCGGAGCGCGCATGGCGAATCAGGCGAATGGCACCGGGGCGCGGCGCAGCGCGCCTTGTGCGGTGCAGCGAAACAAGGCGCGGCGCCTAGGCAAGAGACTGCTGTGCGACCAGGAGCCTATGAGTGAGCATATATTAGCCAAGCGCGCCGTCAATCCCCCCGGGAGATTTCGGGTACGGAATTAATAGGAGATAAAGGCTGAGCAAAAACAGGACGGCGAAATAGCCGACATAGACGAGCGTGCCGCTCGCGTTCATCGCGACGAACTTGGCATTACGGAACCAAGCGACGGACACCATAGGGTCTGCCGCTCGCCGCTCGACGGCAATCAGCGAGCACGCGGCGACGACGGCCACACATCGCGCCCAACATTTGAGCAAGTCGACTACTATCGCCAACGCGCGCGCGGCGTTAATCTTGCGCGTCGTTACTTGGAGCGAACACAACAATGAAACGAAATAAGCCTCTACTAGCCGTAACGCTGTTGTCGTGCATTGCCGCCTCGAGCGCTTCCTGGTCTGCCGAACTTCCCCCCGTCGCCCCTGTCCGCCCCGTGACCACGGTCTATTTCGGCACGCCGGTCGTCGACGATTACCGTTACATGGAGAATCTGAAGGACCCGGAAGTTCAAAGCTGGATGCGGGCGCAGGACAACTATACGCGCCGGACGCTGGCCACCATTGCCGGGCGCGACGCGCTCGCACAGCGCGTCGAAACGTTGATGAGCGGCGATTTGCGCCGTACCGATTTCATGCGCCGGGGCCATCGGCTCTTTTATCAAACGGCGGCGGCCGGAGAGAACCTGCTGAAGCTGGCTTACCGCGACGGAGTAGACGGCGAAGAGCACGTGCTTGTCGATCCCGCCAAGCTTTTGACCGACAGCACCCGTCATTTCGCGCTCGACTGGTACGCACCGTCGTGGGACGGCCGCTACGTAGCCTACGGAATTTCGGAGGGTGGCTCGGAGCAAAGCGTATTGCACGTCATCGATGTTCAGACGGGCCGGCAACTCGCGGAATCGATCGATCGCACGAGCTCGTGCGTCGTGTCCTGGCGCAACGACAACCGCTCGTTCTTCTATCTGCGCTATCCGAAGGCCGGGCCGAATACGCCGCTCGCGCAAAGCGAATACAACGCGGTCGCGCATCTGCACGCGTTGGGCCGGAACGAGGACGGCGACGGCGATTCAGCCGTGTTCGGAAGAGGCGTGTCGCCCAAGCTCGACGTGCCCGAGGGACAGGCCGCGTACGTACTGCTTTCGCCCGATTCGCCCTATGCGGTAGCGGTGGCCAATCACAACATGGATAACAACCCGAACACGTTTTACGTCGCGCGCTTGGCCGATATCCATGGTGCCGATACGCCGTGGAAGAAGATCGCCAGCCCCGAAGACGGGGTCGTCGATGTGCAATTGCGCGGCGATCGCCTCTATGCGCTGACGGGCAAGGATGCCTCGCGCTTCAAGCTCGTCTCGGCGCCGCTCGCGCATCCCGATCTCAGCCACGCCGATGTCGTCGTGCCCGAAGGCGCCAACGTCATCGATTCGTTTGCGCTCGGCGGCGACGGCATTTACTTGGCGGAGCGCGCGGGCGTGACGTTCGAGCTGCATCGGACCGGCTTCGACGGGAAGGACGATCGCACGATTGCGCTGCCGTTCGCCGGCGCGATTCGCGACTTGGAAACCGATGCCAAGCTGCCCGGCGTGATGGTGGAACTGCGAGGGTGGGTGAGATCGCCGCGCGAGCTTGCGTATGCGCCGGGTGCGACGGGGGCCACGGATACGGGGTTGATTCCGCCGTCGAAGACCGAATCGGACGATTTGGAAGCCATCGAGACCTTCGCCACCAGTTACGACGGCACGCGCGTACCCGTTTCGATTATTTCGAAGAGGGGCATTAAGCGCGATGGCACGCATCCGACGATCATCTACGGCTACGGCAGCTACGGTTTGTCGATGGATCCGAACTACCAGCCGGCCTGGCGTGCCTGGTTCGAGCAAGGCGGCATCATGACGGTCGTGCATATGCGCGGCGGCGGCGAGTACGGCGATGCATGGCATCGAGCCGGTCAAAAGCTGAGCAAGACCAACACGATGTTCGACTTTCTCGCGGGCGCCCACTACATGATCGACCACGGTTACACGCGCAGTCAGTCCCTCGTGGCCAACGGCCGCAGCGCGGGAGGAATCGTGATGGGTGGCGCTCTGACGCTCAACCGGGGCTTGTTCCGTGTCGTGCTCGACGATGTCGGCGTATCCGACACGCTGCGCTTCGAGACAGAGCCGAACGGGCCGCCCAACGTGCCCGAGATGGGTTCGACATCGACCGAAGCCGGCTTCCACGGCCTGTACACGATGAGCGCATACGAACACATCCATGACGGCACGCCGTATCCGGCCGTGATGTTTACGACCGGTGCGAACGATCCGCGCGTGTCGCCGTGGCATATGCTGAAGATGACGGCACGCGTGCAAGCGGCGAGCTCGAGTGGGCGCCCGGTGCTGCTGCGGGTGGATTACGATGCGGGGCACGGCATCGGCTCGAGCGTCAAGCAAACGGCCGACCGCTACGCCGACGAGTGGGCGTTCGCGCTCTGGCAGGTCGGGGCACCGGGCTTCCAGCCGAAGGCGAATTAAATCAACGTGGGTCATGCGCGTCGCATTGCGATGGATGCGATGCGATCCGCGTTTCGGCTGGGCAGTGCGCGGGCATCGGAAGGGTGATGGCAAACATGCTGCTTGAAACCCGATTCTCGATTGCCTATCATTCTGGCCGTTTTGGCCTAAGCAGCAGGTTCCCATGCACACCCAAGAAGTCGACGTCCCTGCCGGTGACGTCCTGCTCAAGGGCACGCTGACCCTTGCGCCGCAGGCGCAAGCGATCGTCGTCTTCGCGCACGGCAGCGGCAGCGGCCGAACGAGTCCGCGCAATCGGTACGTGGCCGACGTGCTACATCAAGCCGGCCTTGCCACGCTCCTGTTCGACATGCTCACGGAGCAAGAGCATGAGCTCGACGTCGTGTCGGCCCAATACCGGTTCGATATCGACTTGCTCGCGCACCGGTTGGAGGCTGCGCTCGATTGGCTTTACACATGGCCCGACGCCCAATCGCTGGCTGTCGGCCTCTTCGGCGCAAGCACGGGAGCGGCGGCGGCGCTCGTTGCCGCTTCCGTTCTGCCCGACGATGTCGGCGCCGTCGTCTCGCGCGGCGGGCGCGTGGATCTCGCGGGCGACGCGCTGCCACTTGTGGAGGCGCCCACGCTCCTCGTCGTCGGTGAACTCGACGAAGACGTCGTCCATTTGAATCAGCTCGCAGCGAGCCGGATGGAATGCGAGCACCGGATCATGATCGTGGCCGGTGCTACGCATCTATTCGAGGAGCCGGGCACGCTCGAGCACGCCGCGCGTCTCGCATGCGATTGGTTTGTGTCCAAGCTGATGCCGATCGGAGGGTAAGGCGTTCGTCAATACCGCCGCTATCCGAGATACGGATGCACCGGAGCCGGGAAAGGAGATCGGCAAAATTTGCGGGTTTACGCGCGTCTAAAGTAAAAGGGAACGATGCCGTAAACCATAGAGCGATGCGGTCCGTCCCAGTTGCCGGCCGTAGCAAAGAGAGTGTCTTGCGGCGGCTTCAGCGCCTGCTTCTCGCTAGCTGTTCGTGATTTATTCGTGACGTTCCGACAGATCCGTCTCAGTCTCACTTACACGCATCACATGTATCTCGCGACATCGTCTATGCCATCGACCGGGGCCGAACGAAACGCTGTGTCCGCCGCCCACGCACGCGCCGCGTTCAAGGCGCTCTATCTTGTGTCGGGCGCCGCGGCGCAACTGGGCGCGTACGGCTTGCGGATCGAAGACAGCCAGTGGCACGCCCTCGCGCAAGCCGCGCGTGATGCGAACAACGCGCTGCTGGCGCACGATCACATCGAAAGCGAAACGATCGCCGCGTTCCGGCGGCTATCCGCGCTTTGCGAGCATCTGCTCGAGCATCGGGCGAGGGGGCATGCGTGCCCGTCCGCGGTTTGGCGCGATCTCGCGCGCGCGGGCCGCGACGCCTACGAGCAACTCGATACGTAGCCGATCCGGTTTTTTGCTCGGCTTACTCGGCTCAGTGGTCACAGGACATCGTTGTTTCAAAGCCCACTGTTCGCGGCGCGTTGACGCAAGAGGCCGAGTACGGCGTCGCAAAACGGCGTCGGCACGCCAACCCGACGACCGAGTTCGGGAAATACGCCGAGGATGGGATCGATCTCGAGCGGGCGTCCCGCTTCAAAATCTTGCAGCATCGAGGTCTTGAACGCGCCTAGTTCGCGCGTGACCGACACTCGTTGGGGGGCGGACATGCCCGTCGAAAGACCGAGACGTTGACCGATCGCGTCGGCTTCTTCCATCATCCGCAACACCAGCGCATGCGTGAACGGATCGTCGAGCAGGCGATCGGCGGTCGAACCCGTCAGCGCGCTGAGCGGATTCATATTCATGTTGCCCCAAAGCTTGGCCCAAATGTCGGCGCGGACGTCGTCGCTCACTTGCGCGTCGAAGCCGCCTCGCGCGAGGGCATCGGCGAACGCGCGCGCCGACTGCGCGTGTTGCGCATAGGCCGCGCCGATGATCAGCCGATTGCCGCGTCCGCGTTTGACGATGCCGGGCGCGACGGTGGCGGAGGACAGATGGACCACACAGCCGATCGATCGCGCGGCGGGCAGCACGGCGGACACACGGCCGCCCGGATCGACGGCTTCCAATGGGGCGCTGTCCGCTTGGGTCCCGAGCCCTTGTAGGAACCACCAAGGTAGGCCGTTCATTGCACTCACGACGAGGGTATCGGGCCCGATCATCGGGCGCAGCGATTCGCCCAACGCGGGCAGCGCCTGCGCCTTGAGCGCAATCACGACGATGTCTTGCTCGCCTAAGGCCGCGGCGTCGTTGCTGGCCTGCACCCGCACGGTAGCGGACGGCGCATCGTCTGCGAAGATGCGTATGCCGTGCGCGCCGATTGCAGCGAGCGTATCGCCGCGCGCGAGCACCGAGACGCGATGACCGGCATGCGCGAGCGCCGTGGCCAGCAGCGAGCCGACGGCGCCTGCGCCGACGACGGCGGTTGCTAGCTGCCGCGCACCGCCTTGATCTTCGACGTTCATGTGTTCGTCACTCCTTGTATGACGGATCGATTTTATCGACTTGTCGCAGCAGCGCGTCGAGCACGTCTTGCCCCGCGCCGTAGGCCGGATCGAACTGCAACGAGTCGCGCGTGCACCGGGCAGCGACGTCGACCGCGATAGGGCGTGCGCGGCCGAGCGTGGCCGTGGCGACTTGGATCTCGCAGGCACGATTGAGCGTCCAAAGACGCGCGAAGGCCTGCGCGATGGTCGAGCCGATCGCGAGTAAGCCGTGATTGCGCAAGATCATGAGCCGTTTATGGCCGAGGTGGTCGACGAGCCTTGGCCCTTCGTCGGCGCGCACGGTGATGCCCTCGAAGTCGTGATAAGCGACCATGCCGTCGAGCTGCGCGGAGTAAAAGTTCGAATTTTCGAGCCCTTGTTCCGAACAGGCAACGGCGAGACCTGCCGTGGTATGCGTATGCATGACGCAATGCGCGTCGGACACGGCGCGATGGATGGCGGCGTGTACGACGAATCCCGCGGGGTTGACTCGATGGGGCGACGCATCGACAAGCTTGCCTTCCAAATCGATCTTCACCAGGTTCGAAGCGGTGACTTCCGTGTAGTGCAACCCGAACGGATTGATGAGGAAATGCGTGTGATCGCCGGGTAGGCGCAGCGTGATGTGGTTGTAGATCAACTCGGTCCAGCCGAGCATGGCGAAGATGCGATAGGTGCCTGCCAATTGGATGCGCAGTGCGCGCTCGCTGTCGTTCATCGCTGTCTCCCGGCCGCGCTCGATGCGCGTTCATGCAGGTCAGAATAATGCAAAGTAGTTGCGCGCACAACTAATTCGGCGATGCGAACGGCGCACGCGCATCGTCCTTTGTGCCGTGCTGAATGGATCGGTCTGGGCTTGGCATGGCCGAACGTGGGCGGCAGGGATGACGTCAAACACATGCCGGCAAGAGGCTGCGCAAGGGCGGCCCGTTACCGGCGGAAGTGTTTGAATCGAACGAACGAATGAGATGGTGCGAGGAGCGGGACTCGAACCCGCACACCATTGCTGGCGTCAGGACCTAAACCTGGTGCGTCTACCAATTTCGCCATCCTCGC